>NZ_AP012978.1:1894285-2210000 GCF_000801295.1 endosymbiont of unidentified scaly snail isolate Monju
GACCCGAGGCGTCCTGGAACACGGCGATCAGGTCAGGGATGCCGCCGCCCCTGGTGAACTCGTTGCGCACCGTGTGGCCCGGGGCCTTGGGCGCAATCATGATCACGTCCAGGTCCTCGCGCGGAACGATCTGGTTGTAATGGATGGCAAAGCCGTGAGCGAAGGCCAGTGCGGCACCTTCCTTCAGGTTGGGTTCGATCTGCTCGCGGTAGAGCTTGGCCTGGAACTCGTCGGGGGTGAGCACCATCACCAGATCGGCCTCGGCTACCGCCTCCTCCACGGTCTTGACCGTGAGGCCCGCGGCCTCGGCCTTGGCGACCGAGGGCGAACTGGCACGCAGGCCGACGCGCACGTCCACACCCGAGTCCTTGAGGTTGTTGGCATGCGCATGCCCCTGCGAGCCATAGCCGAGAATGGCGACCTTCTTGCCCTGAATGATGGAGAGGTCGCAGTCCTTGTCGTAGTAGATATTCACTGCCATAGGATGGATTCCTTCGGATTCGTTGATGAAACAGTTCAGACGTGCAGGGTCAGGCGCTTGCCACCACGCGCAATGCCCAGCGGACCGGAACGCACCGTCTCGATGATCAGCTCGTCGTCCACCGCCTGGATGAAGGCGTCGAGCTTGGCGCCGTCACCAGTCATCTCGATGGTGTAGGAATTCCCGGTCACGTCAATGATGTTGCCGCGGAAGATATCAGCCAGGCGCTTGAGTTCCTCGCGCATGGCCCCCTCGGCACGGACCTTGATCATCATCAGCTCGCGCTCGATGTGCGGTCCCTCGGAGAGATCCACCAGCTTGACCACGTCGATCAGCTTGTTCAGCTGCTTGGTGATCTGTTCGATGATGTTCTCGTCGCCGCGGGTGACCAGGGTCATGCGCGAAAGCGTGGCATCCTCGGTGGGCGCCACGGTGAGCGACTCGATGTTGTAGCCGCGCGCAGAGAACAGCCCGGATACCCGCGAGAGCGCGCCGGCCTCGTTCTCGATGAGAATCGAAATGATGTGTCGCATCAGGCCAACTCCCTCTCGGACGACAGGTGGGGCGACATGTGCATTTCATGATGGCCCTTGCCGGCCTCGATCATGGGATACACGTTCTCCTCGGGGTCGATGATGATGTCCATGAACACCAGCTGATCCTTCATGCCAAAGGCCTCGCGGTAGGCGGCCTCGAGATCGGCGGGGTTCTCGATGCGCATGCCGACATGGCCATAGCTCTCGGCGAGCTTGCAGAAATCGGGCAGCGCATCGACATAGGAATGTGAATAGCGGCCGTCGTAGAAGAACTCCTGCCACTGGCGCACCATGCCCATGTAGCCATTGTTGAGCAGCAGGATCTTGATCGGCAGGTCGTACTGCTTGCAGGTGGCCAGCTCCTGGATGCACATCTGGATGCTGGCCTCGCCAGTGATACAGGCCACCTCGGCCTCGGGATACGCCTGCTTGACCCCCATCGCTGCCGGCAGGCCGAAGCCCATGGTGCCCAACCCACCGGAATTGATCCAGCGGCGCGGCTTGTCGAAGGGATAGAACTGGGCAGCGAACATCTGGTGCTGGCCGACATCCGAGGTCAGGTAGAACTCGTCGTCACGGGTGACCTTGTACAGCGTCTCAACCGCGAACTGCGGCTTGATGACCCTGTCGCTGGCGTCGTAAGACAGGCACTTGACCGCGCGCCAGGCCTCGATGCGCTCCCACCACTGCGCCAGGGCATCGCGGTCGGGTTCACACTTGAGCTCGTCGATCAGACGCAACATGTCGGCGAGCACGCTCTTGACCTGGCCGACGATGGGCACGTCCACACGCACCGTCTTGGAAATGGAGGCCGGATCCACGTCGATGTGGATGATCTTCGCATGCGGGCAGAAGTGCGCGATCTTGCCGGTCACCCGGTCGTCGAAGCGCGCGCCGATGGCGATCAGCACGTCGGTCTCGTGCATCGCCATGTTGGCCTCGTAGGTACCGTGCATGCCCAGCATGCCCAGGAACTGCGGATCGGTGGCCGGGAAGGCGCCCAGGCCCATCAGCGTCTGGGTGGTCGGGAAACCGGTCTTCTTCACCAGCTGGCGCAGTTCTTCCGAGGCCTCGCCGAGCACCACGCCACCACCGGTATAGATGATGGGCCGCTTCGCCGACATCATCAAGTCGACCGCCTTGCGGATCTGCCCCAGGTGCCCGCGCTCCACCGGGTTGTAGGAGCGCATCTCGATCTTCTGCGGGTACTCGTAGGGGATGCGGATGTTCGGGTCGGTGACGTCCTTGGGGATGTCGACCACGACCGGCCCGGGCCGCCCCGAGGTAGCGATGTAGAAGGCCTTCTTGATGGTCTCGGCCAGATCCTCGACACGCTTCACCAGGAAATTGTGCTTCACGCACGGGCGGGTGATGCCGACGGTATCAACCTCCTGGAAGGCATCGGAACCGATGACCGGCGTCGGCACCTGGCCAGTGAGCACCACCAGCGGGATGGAGTCCATGAAGGCGGTGGCAATACCGGTCACCGCATTGGTCGCACCGGGACCGGAGGTCACCAGCACCACGCCGGGCTTGCCGGTGGCGCGGGCATAACCGTCCGCGGCATGGGTAGCGGCCTGTTCGTGACGCACCAGGATGTGGCGCACCTCGTTCTGCTGGAACAGGGCGTCGTAGATGTGCAGTACGGCGCCGCCAGGATAACCCCAGACGTACTCGACGCCCTCGTCCTTCAGTGCCTGGACGACGATCTCGGCCCCACTCAGTTCCACCTTGTGACCTCCGAAGACATGGAATACCCTCTGTGCACGAGGGAACAAACCCGGAATTTCCGGGCGCAATTGGAGCATGGCAAGTTACTGATATGGGTCGCACAGGTCAATAGTTGCGCACCTGAAAATCCGCCATCGGACGGGACACACCATGAAATACGCCGTTCATCTGCTGGGCCTGGTCTGCCTGCTGCCGGTCGTGGCAACAGCCCGGGTATACAAGTGGCAGGATGCCGACGGCAATACCGTTTATTCGCAACTGCCGCCTCCGCCCGAGGTGGAGACCGAAACCGTAGCCCCACCGCCCCCGCCTCCCCAGCCCCCCGAACAGAGCCTGCAGCAGTTGCGCGAGATGGACCGCCGCCTGGACGCAGTGCGCCAACGCCGCGCCCAGGAACAGACGAAACGACGCCAGGAGACCAGCCGCGCCGAACGACTGCGCCAGCAATGCGACCAGGCACGGACATCGCTGCGCGAACTCGAACGCATACCGTTGCCGCTGGTACCCGACGGACACGGCGACTATCGGCGGATGCCTGCCGAGGAACGGGAAGCCGAGCTGGAACGATTGCGCAGCATCATCACCGAAGTGTGTCGCTGAGGCGGCCTCCTGACAAGCCTGGAGCGATGAGCTCGCCGCACAGGCGTCCATCGTCGCTCACTCCGACCAGGCGCACCGGACACCGGCGGTTCTCCAGCGGCTCCCGGGACGCGATCAGGACACGCAGGTAGTTGGGCGTATAGCCGCTCCACATCCCGCTCTCCCGGTCGCGCCCCTCGACCAGCACCTCGCATTCCCGACCGATCTGATCGCGCAGGATCTCGCCGCGCAAGCGCGCAGCCAGCGCGTGCAACTGCTGGCTGCGCTCGCGCTGCACCGCACGCGGCACCGGGTCGGGCAGCGTGGCGGCCTTGGTCCCCTCGCGCGGCGAGAAGGCAAAGATGTGCACATGGGCAAAGCGCGCCTGCTCGACGAAGTCCAGGGTCTGCGCCCATTCCTCGCTGCTCTCTCCCGGGAAACCGACGATGATGTCGGTAGTGACCTGCAGGTCCGGCACCCGCGCCCTGCCCGCTTCGATCAGGGCCAGGAACTCGCCACTGCGGCAACGCCGCGACATGCGCCGCAACACCGAGTCGGCGCCCGACTGCATGGGCAGATGCAGATGCGGCATCAGCCGCCGATCGGCGAACAGGCCCCAGAACCCCTCGGGCAGGTCCCAGGGCTCGAGCGAGCCCAGGCGAATGCGCGGCATGTCGGTGCGCTCGAGCACCGTCGCCACCAGGTCATACAACGACTGGCTCCGATCGCTGCCATAGCCGCCCAGGTGGACCCCGGCAAGCACCACCTCCTGCACCCCCTCGGCCTCCAGGGCAGCGATCTCGGCGACCACCTCGTCGACCGGCCGGCTGCGCTCCTCGCCGCGTGCCAGGGTCACCACGCAATAGGTGCAGCGGTAACGGCAACCGTCCTGTACCTTGACAAAGGCGCGTTGCCGGCCGCGCGCGAACAGCGCCACCTCATCGGGCTCGGCAGCGATACGCGGCATCACCGGCAGGTCGAGTTCACGGCGAGCGATCGCCACCAGCTGATCCTTCTCGTGATTGCCGACCACCAGATCCACCCCCAGGTCGGCGGCAGCCTGCTCGGGCGAGAGCGCGGCATAGCAACCGCTCATCACCAGCTTTGCCGTGGGGTTGGCACGGTGCGCACGGCGTACCAGGTTGCGCGACTTGCGAACCGACTCGGCGGTCACTGCACAGGTGTTGACCACCAGGATATCGGCCTCGGCCGGGTCACTGGTCGGCTCAATGCCGGCACGCCGAAACTCCCGTGCCCAGGTCTCGAGTTCGGCCTCGTTGAGTCGGCACCCCAGTGCCTGCAGATGGACGCGCATGAGTGTGATAGCGTTGACGGGTTGAATTCCCGATTGTAGCGTCCCGCGCCTTGTGAGTACGGACAGGAACCGCATGGAAAGACTGCTCGCGCTGTTTCACCAACACCCTGACGACTTTCTGGCCGCCGGCCTGCTGCTGGCACTGGGGCTGCTCGCCCTGGGCCTCTGGCTGGGGCAGCGGCGGGCACACCGCCTGCAACAACGACTGGATGCAGCACTCGAGGCACAGCAGGAACGACTGGCGCAGTTGCAGGACACGTTCTCCGAGCGTCTGCACCACGAGGCCCAGGTACTGCTCGCCGGCCAGCAGCACGGCCTGCAGAGCACCCAGTCGCTGCTCGGCGAGCGCATCGGCACGGTCGAGAAGGCGCTGCTGCGCGAACAGGGCGCACTGCGGCTCGACCTGGTCGAACGCTTCGAGCAGCAGCACAAGGCACTGCGCGAGGACACGGGCGGGGCCCGCCTGGCCCAGCAACGCCACCTGGCCGAGCTGCGCGAGCGTGTCGAACAGGCGCTCAACGCCCACCGCGAGGCCTTCGAACGGCTGCAGCGCGAGGCCATCACCGGCCAGCAGAAGACACTGTCGGACAACCTCGAGGCGATGAGCCGACAGATCCGTGAGTCCTTCCGCGCCAGTGCCGAGGAGCTGGGCAAGCGCGTCGAGACACTCACCCGTACCACCGACGAGCGCTTGCGCGAGATCAGCGGCCAGGTGGAGAAGCGCCTGGCCGACGGCTTCGAGAAGACCACCGAGACCTTCACCCGGGTGCTCGAGCACCTCAGCCGCATCGACGAGGCGCAGAAGAAGATCACCGAGCTGTCGGGCAACGTGGTCAGCCTGCAGGAGGTGCTCACCGACAAGCGTTCGCGCGGCGCCTTCGGCGAGGTGCAACTCGAGGCCCTGGTACGCAACATGCTGCCCGAGGACAGTTTCGAATTGCAGGCCACACTGAGCAACGGCAAGCGCGTCGATTGCCTGCTGCACCTGCCCGCCCCTACCGGCAAGGTCCCCATCGACGCCAAGTTCCCGCTCGAAAGTTACCAGCGCATGCAGGACTTCGATGCCCCCCCGGCCGAGCGCAACGCCGCAGCCGCCCAGTTCCGTCGCGACATCCAGAAACACATTCGCGACATCGCCGAGAAATACCTGATTCCCGGCGAGACTGCCGATGGCGCGGTGATGTTCATCCCCGCCGAGGCGATCTTCGCCGAGATCCACGCCCACTTCCCCGAGCTGGTCGAGACCGCCCAGCGCGCGCGGGTCTGGATGGTCTCGCCCACCACCCTGATGGCGGTGCTCACCACCGCGCGTGCCGTGCTCAAGGACGACGCCACGCGCAAGCAGATCCACATCATCCAGGAACACCTGCACATGCTCTCCAAGGACTTCGGCCGCTTCCAGGAACGCATGGACAAGCTGGCCAAGCACATCGAGCTGGCGCACAAGGACGTCGAGCAGGTACACACCTCGGCACGCAAGATCAGTTCACGCTTCCAGAAGATCGAGCGCGTGGAGATCGCACCCGACGAGGCCCTGGAACTGCTCGACGGGCCGGAAGGCACAGAGGACTGACCGCCCGCGCCCAGCGAGGCCAACCGGACCGGGGGGGCGGATCGTTCGCGGCGGGGACGCCGCTCCTACGTGTAGGAGATGCCCGAAACGCCCCCACACACCCCGCCCTCGATGCCCGAACTGTGCTATTCTTCCGCGCCCGGACGACGGCGCCCTGGAAGAGGCGAAGCCGAAAGCCGAGTCAGATCGAGTGATCGACGCACATCTGGAGAGGTGCCAGAGAGGCCGAATGGGCTTGACTCGAAATCAAGTGATCCCTTGCGGGATCCGTGGGTTCGAATCCCACCCTCTCCGCCAATACACAAAGGCCCCGATCAGGGACCTTTGTCGTGTCAGGAGAGGGTCGGGATGAGAAGCCACGCCGGGTTCGACAAGCCAGCGCAACCGCGCTGGCGCAGGACGCCGGAGCAACGCGACGGCGCCCCGAAGGGGTGAGGCCGCAGGCCGAATCAATCCCACCCTCTCCGCCAATACACAAAGGCCCCGATCAGGGGCCTTTGTCGTGTCAGGAGAGGGTCGGGATGAGAAGCCACGCCGGGTTTCGACAAGCCAGCGCAACCGCGCTGGCGCAGGACGCCGGAGCAACGCGACGGCGCCCCGAAGGGGTGAGGCCGCAGGCCGAATCAATCCCACCCTCTCCGCCAATACCAAAGGCCCCGATCAGGGGCCTTCTGTTTTCCTCCGCTCTGGTAACAGCCTGCGCAGGGGCCCGCCCTCGGGGTATCCTTGACCCATGAACATCGACACCGCTTTCATCACGGGAACCAGCTCCGGCCTCGGCCGGGGACTGTGCGAGACACTGCTGGATGACGGCTGTACCGTCTTCGGTTGCAGCCGGCGGCCTTCGGCGTTGCCGGGGCTACAGCATGCGCGCTGTGATCTGCGCGATCACGAAACCGTACCTGGATGCCTGGCCACCTTGCTCGAACCGGCCGAACGGCTCGATCTGGTAGTGCTCAACGCCGGGGTACTGGGACGCATCGAACTGCTGCACCGCCTGCCGCTGGACGAGGCCAAGGCCGTGATGGAGGTCAACCTCTGGTCGAACAAGACGGTGATGGACTGGCTGCACACCCGGGGCCGGCCGGTTCGCCAGGTGGTGATGATCTCGTCGGGCGCCGCCGTACTGGGCAACAAGGGCTGGGGGGCCTATGCCCTGTCCAAGGCGGCACTCAACATGCTGGCAAAGCTGTACGCGCACGAGTTTCCCGATACGCACATTTGCGCACTGGCGCCCGGCATCATCGACACCACGATGATGGACCACCTGTGCGACGAGGCCGATGCCGATGCCTTTCCCGCTCTGCAACGGCTGCGCGCAGCACCGAGGCGATGCCGGCGCCGCACGAGGCGGCACGCCGGATCCTGTCGGTGCTCCCCGCCCTGCGCGAGCAGCCGAGCGGCAGTTTCGTGGACATCCGTCAGCTGATCGACCCGGAAGGCTATGCCCGACTCTATGGAAAAGGCTGAGCCGCCTCAGTCGTCTTCCGGCACCGCCCCCTGCCCAATCCCCTCGACGGCGCGACGTCAGAAGGTGTGCCGCAGGCTGAGATAAAGCGTGTTGTCGTCCACGCTGGGTGAGCGGTAATCGCCCACCGGGTGCGCCCATTCGAACCGCAGGCGGGTACGGCCGTTTTCTCCCCAGCGGCGAGAGACCTCGCCCCCCAGCCCCAACGCGGCCAGGCGGCTGTCGGTGACTGCCCCCGGAACCTTGTTGCCAACCCAGGCGACATCGGCAAAGGGGCCAGGCTCGAGCGACCAGCCGGACACGCGATCGAAGGTGTGCGCATATTCCAGGCTCAGCGCCCAGGCCATGCTCGCCCGTGCTCTCGGCCGGTTCGAAGCCGCGCACGCTGCCCTGGCCGACCGATGGCGAACAGGTCGGACGACAACAGCTCATTCGAGGCACGCTGGGCACGCAGGACACCCGTCAGCACGTCGCTGTCGCGCAGCTGATAACGGCCCACCCCTTCGAGGGTGAATATCCAGGCGCGTGGATCGCCACTGGCGCGGGTGGCATCGGCTTCGCCGCGCGCATCGGCATTCAGCCAGCCCACCCCGCGGGAGATCCGCATCCCGGCATAGAGCACATGCCGATAGCCCCGGTCGAGCAGGTTGCCCTCGATGAACACCCGGGTGATGCGATCGTCGGTATCGGGCAGCCCGGCCAGGAAGGAGCGGTGCCGCCGGTGCTCGAAACCGGTGCGCAACTCGCTGCGGAACTGCACCGTATTGAGCAATGCGCTGGACAGTGCCAACCCCCAGATGTCGGACTTGCCCGTGGCACGCAATGCTGCCAGGCGGTCGCCGATGCTGTTCTCGGAACGCAGCCACCGCCCTTCCAGGCGCAGGTTGTGCAGACCAATGGGGCTGACGAATCCCAGCCGCGCAGTCTTGAGTTCCTTGTTCGACTTGCGCAGTTGCAACGAGAAGGTCTCGCCCAGGCCCAGCAGGTTGCTCTTGTGGAGGTCGACGCTGAACACCCAGCGGCCGGTGAGCTCGCTGCCGTAATTGTCCAGACCGACCTGCTGTCGATCGTCGTCGGCCGGGACGATCGACAGGCGCAGATCGGTGGTCCCCGGTGCCTGCCCCCGGCGCAGGTTGAGTGAACCGCGCAGGTTACCCAGCGCGTTGATGTCCTGCACCACGCTCTCTGCCGTGCGTTCGGTAAACACCTCGCCGGACTTCAAGCGCCGGGCCATGGCCTCGGCAACAAAGGGACGCAAGCCCCCCTCGTTGCGAATATCGACCTGTCCGATGCGCCCGAGCACGATGCGCACCTCGAGTACACCGTCGGCCAGGGACTGTGGGGGGGGTGACGACCTTGACCAGGGGATAACCCAACCGGTAGTGCAAGGCGGTGAGATCGTACTTGAGTCGCGCCAGGTCCTCGCGGGTGAGGTCGCGCCCGATGTAGGGCCGTGCCGCCGCATCCAGAGCATCGCGGTCGATTACCAGATCGCCGGAAAAGGTGATGCGACGCACATGGGCAAAGGGTTCCTGGCCATCGGCCGGTGCCTGAAATGCGCCTGGCGCAGGGCCTTTTTCCGATTCGACCGGCTGCTCCAACGGAGCCGGCATGCCCTGGGCCGGCCGGTCCACCACACCGGGCAAGGCCGAGGCAGGCAACGGTGTGGCGCCACTGGCCACCTGACCATGGCCGGCGATCAGGAACAGCAGCCAGGCGGCCATCCTTCCCCGGTTCCGTTTCACACCTTCCATACGCATAATTTCTCCACTTCTTCCGGAACCGCCATCAGGCAACCAGGTGCCCAGCATAACGTCGGCGCCCGTGAAACGCTACTCCCCCAGGGGCTCGTCACCCCTGTCGTCCGCGACAGGGGTGCAACCGCCGTTCACGAACTGTTCACAGAAGGTCGCCGACGCATCTCCTGGACCCGCCGCCGTGGGCGGCAGAGCATCGGGATCGAAGTCGTGCGGCAACCTGGCCAATTGCCCACCCGTCGGGAGCGGCGGCTCGAAATCGAGACCGGTGATCAGATCGCCCGCTGGCGTAAACCCGCTGGGTCGCCCGCCGGGCTGTCCCGGGTCACGTGATGCCTCTTTCTCCCGCTGTTGCTCGTGCACGCGGGCCAGTTCCGATTGTCCAGCAACTTCACCTTCGCTCGGCGGTGCCGGATCGGGTGCCGGGGCCGGATCAGGGATCGGAGCCGGATCAGGGATCGGAGCCGGATCAGGGATCGGAGCCGGATCAGGGATCGGAGCCGGATCAGGGATCGGAGCCGGATCAGGGACCGGAGCCGGATCAGGGACCGGAGCCGGATCAGGGACCGGGGCCGGATCAGGGACCGGAGCCGGATCGGACGCCGGGCCACGGGGTTCATGATCTTCGATCACCAGTTGTGCCAGCCGGGTTCCCGGCTGCCAGGGCTGTTCACCACGGGTCACCGGATCGCAGGCGCCATCAGCGCACTGCTGGTACCGGGTATCACTGCCCTGTGCCAGGGCGGTACCGGAACCCGGCGCTTGTGCACGAGGCAGATCGCCGCCGCGCAGTTGCAGCTGGCCGGGCGCACCCGGTGAACCCGCGATCAGGCGGGTGCGTGCCTCGGACTGATCGTCTCCCGCGCTGTTGCGCACCTCGCTGCCGATGCGTCCTTGCAGGTCGAGATGTTGCCCGGCCACTTCCAGCCCGGCGCGGATCGGGGCCTGGGAAGTCGTGGATCCGTTCGCAGTTTTCATCACGTGGCCACGAGCGCTGGCCAGCAGATCGCTGCCGGCACCGGTCTGGACGCTGCCGCTGTCGGCGGCCAGCAGCAGGTCGGCCATCGCCAGGGCCTGCTCATCGCTACCCGTGGCGTTCGGCACTCCGGCTCGGGCGAGGACGCCCAAGCGCCCGGCGGCCGAGAGCGCCATCCCGGTGCCATCGGCCCCGTAGGCGAGGAGATCGGCCGTTGCCTGGGCGTCACTCTGCGTGGCCTCGGCATCGGCGACCACGTCCAGCCCGCGACCGGTGACATCGATGCTCAGGTGATCGCCTTCGATCCCCAGGTCTGCCAACGCATACCCTTCGCTTGCGGCATCACTGAGCGCCTCCACAAGCAGACCTTGCGGAACCGTCAGTGACAGCTGCCCTTCGGCCGCCAGGGCCAAGGCGGCATCGGCGATGCCGATCCGGCCTCCCGCACCCGGGGACTGATTACTGGCCGCACGCACACTCAGGTGCCCCCCATCGACAACCATGTCGCCGGCGGCCTGCAAGACACCCGCCGCTGCGGCCTCGCAGCCGTAGCCGTCCGGGGCCGTATCAGCCCGCACGATAACATCCCAGTCACCGTGGAAGCCGAGTGTGCCATCGGCCCGGAATCCGCCCAGTGCGTAAGCCGAGGCCAGGTCTGCTCCGGCGGCCTGGCTATGCACAGCAAGCCCGCTGCCGGGCGCTATCGTCACATTACGCCCGATACCGGCCATCAGAGCATCGGCCTGCGGGCCGTTGGCCCATGCATTCACGCCGAAGTCACCAGCCAGCGCCAGATCACCCTGCCTCGCCACCGCACTCACGGCAGCCGCCAGGTCGGCTGCGGTGTGGCGGCTGCCAGGGCTTGTGTCATAAGCCGCAATATCGCCACCCATCACCAGCCCCCCCAAGGCCACACCGTCTGCGTCGGCCTGGATCGTCACACGGTCGCCAGCATTGCCGATGCGAATATCTGCCGGGGAAGCGAACAGGCCAAGCGACACTGCCTCGCCCGCGGCCAGGACGTAGCTGAGCGCCTGGCTGCGCACCGAGAGATCACCACTGAACAGCACGCCGGGAAGACTGCCAACCCCTCCCAGGCCGACCACGCCAAACAGGGAAGCGGCACTGGCCTCGAGATCGGAGACGACCCGGCTGGTGATCGTGGTGTCGGTGGAGACCACGGTCACCTGCTCGCCGACAATCCCGCCGAGGCTGTTGGCCACCGCCGAGGCATTGCCTTCGGCATTGGCGTGCGAACGCACGGACAGCTTGCCGGCCATCAGCGTATCGCGACTGCGGTCAGCCCCGCCCGCCGGGAGATTCATGCCGGTATCACTGCCGATCAGCGCCTCGGAGACAGCCTCGACGAGATGCTTGCGACTGAACCGGGTATTGGCGCCCCGCCCCCTGGCGTCCGACGTCACGGCCAGGGTACCGGTCACCTCCGTCTCGCCTGCCACACCGAGCAGCCGTGCGGAGGAAATGGCATGCGCCGAGCCCGTGCTCTCCTCTTCGACCCGGGCCAGGCTGTAGACATCGATATCACCCTCGAAAGACAGATTGCCCCGCCCGTCTTCACCGGCGCGCATCGTCAACTGCGCGGTGGCACGTCGGTTGCCGGCATCACCCTGCTGCTGCGAATGCACCTCGAGGTCGGCCAGCAGGCGAATGTGTCTGGCCGCCCGCACGGTGACCGCTACCCGCCCGCTCTGATCTGTCCCCTGGGACCTCGCCTCGATCACCGAGGCCGAGGCGTCCCCCGGCAGGCGCACGCTGCGCCCGGCCTGGAGCTGCACGTCCACATCGCTACGTGCGCCCTGCTGACGCGAGGAGGCGATGATGTGCGCACCATCCAGGGCGATGTCACGGCCTGCCTCCAGGCCGACCCCCACGATGCCGCGCTGACTGTCCAGCTGGGAACGCGCCACCGTCTCGGTGCCATGCAGCAGGAGGTCGCCGGCCGCGCTCATGCGTACCCGGACCTCCCCCTGTCCACCATTGTTGCGGGTGGTCGCGATCAGCTGCGTGCCTTTCGTTTCCAGGTCGGCACCAGTGGAGCCGACACGGATCACTGCCCGCGCCGCGCCACCATTGTTTTCCGCCTGGGCCTCGAGTTGTGAGTCGTTCAGGCTCGCATGTCCGGCACTCTCGAGCACGAGCTTCGCCCGCCCCGTGCCGCCGTTGCGGTTCGCCATCGCCTGCAAAGTGCTGCCCTTGGACCAGACCCGACGATCCGCACGAATGCGGATACTGGCTTCCGCGTCGCCCGATTGTTGGTTGGCCCGCGCCGTGAGTTGTGCATCGTGCAGGCGGACATTGCCGGCCGACCGCACCTCGATGGTGGTGGCATCGATCACGCCGTCGAGATTGACGACATCGGTCACTGCCTGGTGCGCCATGCGAGCCGTGATCAGCACCTCGCCCCCGCGCAGCCTGCCGTCGGCCCGCACGCCGGTCTCACCCTGCCAGGCTCCCAGGGTGGAAGGATCGACAGTAAAGGTGATGATGTCGTCACCGCGCAGGTCCAGAGCCAGGCCTTCCAGCCCCTCCTGCGCATCGCGGTTGCGCAAGCGCAAGGTGGCGTCCGTGGCCGACGCCAGGATCACCTGTCCCAGTTGTGCACGCACCACGCCGACATTGGCAACCTGTGGCGCCATGAGCACGGCAAAGCCGTCGTCGCTGGTCACGATGCGCCCACGGTTGATCACCCTGGCGCCATCGGCAGTCCCCCCGGCCTCGAGCCGGAAGGTGACCTTGCCGTTGGCGTTGTGCAGATCACGGATGTCGGAGGTGGTGGCCAGCAGGGCGCCGACATTCACCTGGGCACCGGCGCCAAAGGTGATCCCCGCATTGTTGATCAGGAACACCGTGCCATCGGCAAACAGCTTGCCGTCGAAGCGCGTGGCGCCGCCCGGCCCGTGGCCATTACCCAGGATCTTGTTGACGACGACCGCGCTGTTCGCCTGGTGGAAACGCACCGTCTCGGCGGCTGTGGTGTCGAAACTGTTCCACTCGATGCGCGCATACGACGAGGTCTGATCGATCACCGTGCGTTGCCCGGCACCCTCGACAGAAACGCTGGCTGCCCCTTCGACAATACTGCGCAACTGCGGTGCGCTCGGGGCGACGGCGCTGGCAAAGACCAGCAGCCCGCCGATGAGTATACGGATACAGATGTTGATCTCACAACCATTGACCTTGCGACGACGCCAGTGAAAACACTGCTTCTCGATATTGAACATTCCTTGCCCCTTGCGACCTATACCGCTTCCCTTCTTGTAACAAAGCCAACGGCATATATGTGATGTACATCACATTATAGGGCAGCGCGAGGCAAAGGAAAGGGGTTGCAGGGAAATCAGTCAAACAATTTCCCTGCAACCCCAAAATACTCGCAACCAATTGATTATATTGTTATTAATTCCACTCAGTCGACAATAAACAAGACCCTATACGCCGGGTTTCACTGCACAACTTATTTACTTGTCAGGGTTTCCATGTACTTCCACATCAGGGTTCCAATGTAGTCATTCATGGGGGTTTCACTGTAGTTTCGACATGGGGGTTTCACTGTATTTTTCCGCGGACACGGAAAATCACCGCAGATCGACCACCACGCGTCCGCGCACCTGGCCCGCCAGGATGCGTTCAGCCAGCGCCGGCAGATCCTCCAGCCGCGCCACCTGACGGATCGCAGCCAGGTGTTCACGGGGCAGGTCGCGCGCCAGTCGCTCCCAGGCCGCCTGGCGCCGCTCACGCGGACACACCACCGAGTCCACGCCACGCAGGGACACGTTGCGGAGGATGAAGGGCATCACCGTGGTAGACAGCTCGTGACTACCGGCCAGGCCACACGCCGCCACCGCGCCACCGTAACGCAGCTCGGCCAGGGTGCGCGCCAGGAGCACGCCCCCCACGGTGTCCACCGCCCCGGCCCAGCGCTGGCTCTCCAGCGGGCGCGGCGGCGCACTCATCGCCTCGCGCGGCAGGATCTCGGCCGCCCCCCAGTTCGCGCAGCCAGTCGGCGCCCTCCGGACGCCCGGTAAGCGCGGTGACCTCGTACCCGGCAGCCGAGAGCAGCGCCACTGCCAGCGAGCCCACCCCGCCCGAGGCCCCGCTGACCAGCACCGGCCCCGCGTCCGGCTTCACGCCAGCCTCCTCGAGGGTCAAGACGCACAGCATCGCGGTCAGGCCCGCGGTGCCCAGGGTCATGGCATCGAGCGCGTCCAGACCGTCGGGAAGCGGGACCAGCCATTCCGAACGCACCCGTTGGCGCTGGCTGAAGCCCCCCCAGTAGCGCTCGCCCACTCCCCAGCCGGTGAGCAGCACCGCGTCGCCCGGCTGCCAGTCGGGCGAA
Organism: endosymbiont of unidentified scaly snail isolate Monju; assembly: GCF_000801295.1. Lineage (NCBI taxonomy): Bacteria > Pseudomonadati > Pseudomonadota > Gammaproteobacteria > endosymbiont of unidentified scaly snail isolate Monju. The sequence goes on from NZ_AP012978.1 coordinate 1,909,059, forward strand.
TCCGATGCCAGCACCCGACCGGCCAGGTCGATCCCCGGCACCATCGGCCATTCACGCACCACCTTGCCCCGACCGGTGATCGCCAGCCCGTCCTTGTAGTTGAGGCTGGAATACGCCACCTCGACCAGGACATCGCCTTCCGGCAGATCGGCCTCGCTCAGCGTGCGTATCTGCGCCTGGGTGGCTCCCTCGTCGTCTCGCTCCAGCACCAGTGCCCGAAATGTCTCGCTCATGTTTCTGACCTCTGTTTGTTGCTCGTTATCCTCACCCCGGTCCTCCCCACGCATCGTGGACAGGAGATGACGGTGACATGATGGCCGCCTGCATCACCCCCCCGTACGCAACCCGGCGGTATTCCAGCAGTCCAGCGCCGCCCCCAGGGCGGCATCCGCCTCTCCTTCGCAAGCGAGGGTGTCTCGTCCCTGAGCAGCATCGGGTGTCGCCCTTCGCGACACCCTCCAGGCGGGAGGACCGCCAGAAGAACATTGATATGCCCTCCCGTCACGGTCAATACGAAAACTCAATGCTTGCGGCAATCGGCTCGCCCGCTACCATTGCCCCATGCCGAATTCCCCCCACCCCGACCGCCGCCTTGCGGTGGCCCCCATGCTCGATTGGACCGACCGCTGGTGCCGCTATTTCCTGCGCCAGATCAGCCGGCAGACCCTGCTCTATACCGAAATGGTCACCACTGGGGCGCTGCTGCACCGCGAACCGGCCCGCTTCCTGGACTTTCACCCACAGGAGCAGCCGCTGGCCCTGCAACTCGGCGGCAGCGAACCGGCCGCGCTCGAACGCTGCGCACGACTGGCGACCGACTGGGGCTACGACGAGCTGAACCTGAACATCGGCTGCCCCTCCGACCGGGTGCAATCGGGTCGCTTCGGCGCCTGCCTGATGGCCGAGCCCGAACTGGTGGCGGAATGCGTGGTGGCGATGCGCGAGGGCTTCCCCGGCCCGGTCACGGTCAAGCACCGCATCGGCATCGACGACATGGACGACTACGACGACATGACACGTTTCGTCGAGCGGGTCGCAAACGCCGGCTGCGAGACCTTCATCGTGCATGCACGCAAGGCCTGGCTGTCGGGCCTGAGTCCGAAGGAGAACCGCGAGGTGCCCCCGCTGCGCTACGAGCAGGTGTACCGGCTCAAGCAGGACTTCCCCGCCCTGGAGATCGTGATCAACGGTGGCATCACCTCGCTCGACCAGGCGCTGGAGCACCTGACCCGGGTAGACGGGGTGATGATGGGTCGCGCGATCTATCACGACCCCTGGCTGCTGGCCGGGGCCGACCGGCGCCTCTTCGGGCACGACAGCGCACCGGCCTCGCGTCGCGCGGTGGTGCTGGGCATGCGCGAATTCATCGAGGCCGAACTGGCCAGCGGGGTGCGCCTGCATCGCATCACCCGGCACATGCTGGGCCTGTTCGCCGGGCTGCCCGGGGCACGCCACTGGCGGCGTCACCTGTCGCAACACGCCAACCGTCCCGATGCGGGCTGGCACATCGTGGAGCAGGCGCTGGCGGCGATCCGCGAGCCCTCTTGAACCCCCTCCTCCCGGCCCCATCTCTCTGTCAGCCGAACAAGGACCGCAGAGGAGAACGGACATGACCCTGATGAAGACGACAAATCCCTGGAGCCTGCTCGAGGAATTCAACCGCGAATTCGCCCGCATGATGCCCGGTTTTGCCGACGACGACAGCCGCGTGGTCGGCAGCACCTGGTCGCCTGCGGTGGACATCAAGGAAGAAGACGACCGCTTCGTGATCCGCGCCGACATCCCCGGCGTGCCGCCCGAAGACATCGACGTATCCATGGAACAGGGCGTGCTCACCATCAGGGGCGATCGCAAGCACGAGGTGGAAGAAGACAGGGAAGGCTGGCACCGTGTGGAGCGCGCCTACGGCACCTTCATGCGTCGCTTCGCCCTGCCCGAGAACGTGGATGCGGACAAGATCTCCGCCACCAGCAAGGATGGCGTGCTGGAACTGGTGCTGCCCAAGGCGCAGCAGGGCGACCAGCCGCGCAAGATCAAGGTGCAAGGTTGAGGAGGGTGCCATGAGCAGTCTCAAGCAGAATCTCGACCGCGCCTGGGCCCAGGTCCAGGCCGGCTGGAACAACCTGGTGGCCAAGGCCAGTAACGCACTGACCCGCTTCCGCCACCGCGAAGAAGACGAGCAGGACGAACAGTCGCGCGCCCTGCTGCGCACCAGCCCGGAATGGGCGCTGCTGGCCGCCGAAGTACACGAGAGCAGTGACGAGGTGTCGGTGCGCCTGGAGATCCCCGGCATGGAGCCGGAAAACCTCGACGTGCAGGTGGTCGACCGCACCCTGATCATCAGCGGTCACAAGCAGGTACGGCGCGAACGCAAGGAGGGCCGCTACCATGTCACCGAGTGTGCCTACGGCCGCTTCGAGCGGCGCCTGCCGCTGCCTGCCGAAGTCAAGGCTGACCAGGCAGAGGCCAGCTACCACAAGGGCGTGCTTACCCTGGTGCTCCCCAAGACCGAACGCGAGCGGATTCGCCGCATCCCCATAAGCCGCGGATAAAACCCTTTTCCTTACAAAGGCTTAGGCTATCGGCGCCGTTGAAAAACGGTGCCGTTTCTGTTAGGCTTCGCGCCCCTTTGCAGCCGCGTCACCGTCTGCCTCCCGGTGGTCGTGACCGGTTTTCGCGCCATGCCCCGGCATGGCCCAGCCTGGAGACAGCAGATGAGTCAGATCTCGACCCTCAAGCAACCGGCCATCGATCCAGCCAGCGAGACGGCGCGCTTCAAGGTCTATACCCAGCGGGATCTCGACCGCATCGCCCCGCTGGGCAAGCTGCCGGAAGACATCCGCTTCGAGATGCGGGTGGTCTCTTCGGTACTGCCCTTCCGGGTCAACCAGTACGTGATCGACGAACTGATCGACTGGGGCCGAGTGCCGGAAGACCCCATCTACCAGCTCACCTTCCCGCAACGCGGCATGCTGGCGCCCGAGATGTATGAACGCATGGCCGCCCTGCTGCGCCGCGATCCCGGCAAGGCCGAGGTACAGGCCCTGGCGCGCGAGCTGCGCGCCGAGCTCAACCCGCATCCGGCCGGCCAGATGCAGATGAACATCCCGCTGGACGATGCCGGCAACCGTCTCAACGGGCTGCAACACAAGTACCGCGAGACGGTGCTGTTCTTCCCCAGCCAGGGACAGACCTGCCACAGCTACTGTACCTTCTGCTTCCGCTGGGCACAGTTCGTCGGCGACAAGTCGCTGCGCATGGCCACCACCGAGGCGACCGCGCTGCATCGCTACCTGGAACAGCACCGCGAGGTCAGCGACCTGCTGATCACCGGCGGCGACCCCATGGTGATGAAGACCAAGCACCTGGTCGCCTACCTGGAGCCCCTGCTCGAACCCCGATTCGCACATGTGCAGACCATCCGCATCGGCACCAAGGCGCTCACCTTCTGGCCGCAGCGTTTCGTCAGCGACGAGGACGCCGACGAACTGATCCGCCTGTTCGAGCGTCTGGTCGCCGCCGGCAAGCACCTGGCGATCATGGCCCACTACAATCACTGGCAGGAGCTGCGCACCGACATCGCACGCCGCGCCATTGCCCGGCTGCGCGACGTCGGCGCCGAGATCCGTGCCCAGGGCCCGCTGCTGGCACACATCAACGACCGCGCGGACGACTGGGCGCGCCAGTGGCGCGAGCAGGTCCGACTGGGCATCGTGCCCTACTATATGTTCGTCGAACGCGATACCGGCGCGCGTGCCTGGTTCGAGGTGCCGCTGGCACGCGCCTGGGCGATCTACCGCGAGGCCATGCAGCAGGTGTCCGGCCTGGGACGCACCGCGCGCGGCCCCAGCATGAGCGCGGGTCCCGGCAAGGTGGAGATCCAGGGCGTGACCGAGATCCAGGGCGAGCGGGTCTTCGTGCTACGCTTCATCCAGGCGCGCAACCCCGACTGGGTACAACGCCCCTTCTTCGCCCGCTACGACGAGCAGGCCACCTGGCTGGACCAGTTGCAACCGGCCTTCGGGGAAGAAAAATTCTTCTTCGAGGACGAATACCGCGCCATGCAACAGGCGCGCGGCATCACCGACTGACACTCACACCGAGGACGCAAGAGATGACCATCGACCGCATCGTGCTGGCCTTTGCCGGCTTCATGATCCTGCTGAGCCTGGGCCTGGGCGTACAAGGCTGCCCCATCTTCCACAACGAGAACTGGCTGTGGTTCACCGCCTTCATCGGCCTGAACCTGCTGCAATCCGCCTTCACCGGCTTCTGCCCGCTGGCCACCATTCTCAAGAAGATGGGCAAGAAGTCCGGCGCGGCGTTCTGACACCGGCAACCGCCAGGATTCCCGCTCCCGGACTCTCCCACACGTGGCATGGGGGGGCCGGGGAAGTTCCACGACCTTCGGAAAGGGAAGCCCCTTCTCGAAGGCCTCCCCGTGCGCTTTTCCCCCCTGACAGGGTTCATGACCCTGTCAGGGGGGAATACCCGGGCGCAGAGAGTGCCCTAACGGCAGACCTTGCGGCGTTCCGACGCCCGCCGGGCTCGTCACCCCTCCCCGACCTGCGACATCGAGACGCTCAGTGGCCGCTCTTGCCCTTGCCCGCGATGTAATCGGTCAAGGCGAACAGCACCCCCGAGACCACGAAGGTGAGGTGAATGCCCATCTTCCAGGCCAGCTCGCGATGGGTGAGCGAGCCGGCCTCGATGAAGGCCTTGAGCAGCTCCACCGCCGAGATGGCCACGATGGCCCCGATCAGCTTGAGCTTGAGGTCGGAGAAACCCACCTTGCCCATCCAGGCAGGACGGTCCTCGTGGTCTTCGGGGGCGAACTTGGAGACGAAGTTCTCATAGCCACTGAAGGCGATGATCAACAGCAGGCTGGCCAGCAGCGCGGTATCGACCAGGGTCAGGATGCCGATGATAGGTTGAGCCTCGGAACCTGTCAGCACACCGGCGAGCAGGCCCACCAAGGCCTTGCCGAACTTGAACAACAACGCCAGTATCGCCAGCACCAGACCAAAGAAGAACGGGGCCAGCAGCCAGCGCGAACCGAACAGCAGGGACTCGAGAAGGATTTCGAGCTTCTTCATGATCGTTGCTTCACTCCGCCGCAATAGGGCGCGCAATCATATCAGACCGGCTCGGCATGGAGATCGTGCTCATCGTAGCCGGTGATCTCGACCTCGACGAAATCCCCGGGGCCAATGCCCTCCCACTCGCCTTCGATATAGACATGGCCGTCGATCTCCGGGGCGTCGCCCGGTCCACGCGCCACGATACGTCCCGGTTCGACCGCATCGACCAGCACGATGGTACGACGCCGCACCCAGCCGGCCAGGCGGTCGCGACTGATCTGCGCCTGTACCTCCATGAAACGCGCCAGCCGATCCTGACGGACCTCCTCGGGCACCGCCCCTTGCAATGCATTGGCCGCCGCACCTTCCACCGGCGAATAGGCAAAGGCGCCGACCCGGTCGAGCTGTGCCTCCTGGAGGAAGTCGAGCAACTGGTCGAAGTCCTCCTCGGTCTCGCCCGGAAAGCCGACGATGAAGGTCGAGCGCAGGACCAGTTCGGGACAGATCTCGCGCCAGCGGCGGATGCGCTCGAGCATGCGCTCACTGGCCGCCGGTCGCTTCATGGCACGCAGTATGCGCTCGCTGGCGTGCTGCATGGGAATATCCAGGTAGGGCAGGACGTGGCCCTCGGCCATCAGCGGAATCAGGTCGTCCACGTGCGGATAGGGATAGACGTAATGCAGCCGCACCCAGGCCGGGAGTTGGCCGAGCTCGCGCACCAGGGTGGTGATGCGCGTCTCCAGCACCCGGCCACCATGGATATCGGCACGGTACTTCCGGTCCACCCCGTAGGCCCCGGTATCCTGCGAGACCACCAGCAGCTCGCGCACACCGGATTCCACCAGGCGCTCGGCCTCGGCCAGCACCTCGCCGATGGGCCGGCTGACCAGGTCACCGCGCATCTGCGGAATGATGCAGAAGGTGCAACGCTGGTTGCAGCCCTCGCTGATCTTCAGGTAGGCGTAGTGGCGCGGGGTGAGCTTGACGCCCTGAGGCGGCAGCAGATCCAGGAAGGGATCGTGCGGTGCCGGCAGGTGGGCATGCACCTGCTCCATCACCGCCTCATAGGCGTGCGCCCCGGTGATGCCCAGCACCTGTGGATGGCGCTCGCGGATCTCCTCGGCACGCCCCCCGAGGCAGCCGGTGACCAACACCCGCCCGTTGGCTGCCAGCGCCTCGCCGATGGCGGCCAGCGACTCGTCCACTGCCGCGTCGATGAAGCCGCAGGTGTTGACGATCACCAGGTCGGCGGCCTCGTAGCGGGGCACGATCTCGTAGCCCTCGGCACGCAACTGGGTCAGGATGCGCTCGGAATCGACCAGGTTCTTGGGACAGCCCAGGCTGACGAATCCGATGCGCGGCGGAACGGTGTCTGTCACGGTCAGTTCAGGAGGTCGGCGAGGTTGACGCCAGGGCTGCGCTGGACCTCGACCACCAGGGTCTCCGACAACGGCAGATCCCCCTTCTCGATCGGCTCCAGCAACTGCTCGCAGATCTGCTGCACGATCAGCATGCCCTGACGGGTGCGCTCCTCCAGGTCCGGCTGTTGCACGTTCCGGTACAGCTCGGCCAGGTATTCACGGAATACCGGCCCCTGCTGTTCCAGCGGCAATTGCTGGAACGTGTCACGGAAGCTGATGTGCAATTCGTAGTTGCCCTCGGGGGAGGGTTCGACCACCCCGACCCGGATCGGCCCGTCGATCTCCATGTGTGACTCCTGGTACCTTGGTCTGGAAAGGACGAAGTGTGCGCAAGGGTTCCCGTGTTCGCAAGCATTCCTTCGTCCCGGGGAGGGACCGCCCGCGAACATTGGTCCCCCGGGGCACGATCGAGCATTCTGCGAAATCGGCATCCCCGCCGCGAAGAGAGCATGCGGGAAACCCAGAGGCGGGGATCTGGCTGTTAAAATGGCATGCGATTTTCAAATCCGATTCGAGCGGGAAGGGATAACCGGTACCCATTGTCCGAGCCACGCATGAAACACTGCACATTGCCTGTAATCTTTTCTCTCGTTGTTTGCGCGATGGTCCGGCCATTCCCTGCTGCCCAGGCTGCCGCGGGCACGACGGACCCGACCGAGGATCTCCTGCTCGACGATGTGCCGGTGGTTCTCTCGGCCAGCCGGCTGTCGCAACCGATATCGGAGTCGCCTGCATCGATGACCATCATCGACCGCGACACGATCGACGCTTCGGGCGCGCTGGACATCCCCGATGTGCTGCGCCTGGTCCCCGGCTTCCAGGTATCGCATATCAGCGGGGCCAATCAGACAGCGCAGTACCACGGCCTGGCCAGTCAGCACCCCAAACGCATGCAGATCCTGATAGACGGTCGCTCGGTGTATCACTCGGCATTTGGCGGGGTGCATTGGGACAGCCTGCCGATCACGCTGGACGATGTGGACCGCATCAAGGTCTTGCGTGGCTCCAATGCCGCGACATTCGGTTCCAATGCCTTCATGGGGGTGGTGAACATCATTACTCGTCATGCCGCGCAAACGCGGGGAACCTCGGTAACGCTGCTTGGCGGTTATGGTGGCACCCGCGAGGCGCGCCTGCGCTTTGGTGACCGCATCGGCAAGTTCGACTACCGGGTATCGGTCGATGCCTTTTCCACCGATGGTTTTCCCAACCCCCTGGACACCCATGTGTACTGGGATTCGACCGGCGGCCCAGTGCCGGCCAGCTCGGTGGTCACGGGCACGCCTCTGCAACCGGAAACCACGCTCTACCGCCTGGCGCGCAACGACAGCCAGGCCATCGGGCGCTTCGAGTTCCGTGGCGACTGGTTGCTCGACAATGGCGACACCCTGTTGTTCGAACTGGGTTATGTACATAACGATCGCGACAATTCTCTCGACAAGGGGCTCATCGAATTGCTGCGTCCCGATGAGAATCTGCGGGTGAGTTCACAGTTGCTGAGGTGGTCGCGTTTTGCCCCGTCGCTGGGCGACATCTCGCTACAGCTCTCGCACAACCGGTTCAGTTTCGACAGCCGCTTCACCGAGACGCTGATCGACCGCAGTGGCGGCATTCTCATCAACTTCGGTGAGGTAGCCGCCGGCCAGAAACTGCGCAACGATCGCTACGATCTCGAGTGGCAGCATACGCTCCCTTCCAGCGAGTCTGGCTGACGTGTCGTGTGGGGCGGCGGATTTCGTCTGGATACGGTGAGCGGGAGCAATTTTTCTCTTGGTGACAGGGACGTGCAACGGAAGCAGTACCGCCTGTTCGTCAATACCGAAAAGCACCTGGGCAAGCGGGAGCAATGGGTGATCAATGCCGGGGTGATGCTGGAGCACCAGCAGGACCTGGGGCGCTTTGCCTCGCCACGGCTGGCGCTGAACTAGCACCTGGACGAGTTCAACACGCTGCGCGTTGCCGCCTCCCGGGCCTGGCGCATGCCGTCGTTCTGGGAACAGGCCGGGGAATCGCGGCTTCGGGCACTCGATCCCCCCCCTGGCTCCCTTTCCAGGCGTAACACCTGCCCCCTTCGACTACCTGCTCTACACCAGCATTCCCGGATCCCTGCGCCCAGAGCGCCTGGACACCCTGGAACTGGGCTTTCTCAACGCCCAGTGGATAGAAGGGCTGTCCTTCGATGGCCGCCTGTTCGTCGAGAAGCTGCACGACTATATCGACGAGGTGCGTCACATCAACGGCTGCAACGGATGCGACACCGCAGGCACCGTGCTGCCCTTGCTCAACCCGCACGACCTGCTGATCCACGAAAACGCCGGCTGGATAGACATGACCGGCGCCGACCTGCACCTGCGTTATGCCCTGGACGACCGCACCACCCTGACAGGCTCGTTCAGCATCGTGCGTGCCAGCGGCGAACGCATCAAGCGCCGGGATGCCACGGGTAACGTGGTGTCGGTAGCGCAGATCGACGACTATGTACCGAAACGGACCTTCAGCGCCCTGCTCTCGCACCGTTTCGACCACGGCTGGTCGGGCTCGCTGGCCTGGTATGCCATGAGCGAGATGAACTGGCCCAACGATGGGGATCGTCTCGCCCCTTACGACCGTCTCGACCTGCGGCTTGCCCGACGCCTTACCCTTGCAGGCAACAATACGCAGATCGAGTTGATCGCCCAGAATCTGCTAGGCAATACCTATATCGAGTTTCGGGACGACAACCAGTTCGAGCGCCGGTTCTTCATCAGGCTCAAGATCGAAACACCCTAGGCACCCGTCGGACGAGGCCCGTGACAAGGATTCTCAGGCAATACCAGGAAGGTTACTGTCGCACCGGCTCATGGGTGGTGCGCCTGTTCGCCTGCCTGCTGGCCATGTGGCTGGACGTCGCCACCGCTGCCCCGGCCAGGCAAGTGAAACACGTCCCCGATATCGCGCTGATCCTGTCCAGCGAGGCCTATCCCCTGCGACAGGCGGCAGATGGATTCCAGGAACGATTGCAGGCCCTCTGCCGCACCGGGACACGCTGTCCCTCGGTCATTGCGCTATCACTGTCCGAGATGGAAGCCAGATCACTGCGCCATCCCCGCCTGTTCGTCAGCATTGGCTCTGCTGCCGCACGCCACCTGCTCGAACGCTATCCCACGGCACACCAACTGCACCTGATGGTATCGAAGAACACCCACTCGGCGCCATCCAGCAGCCCGGTCTCCGCCCTGTTCATCGAGCAGCCTCCCGGCCGGCTGCTGGATTTCTTGCATTTTCTGCTGCCGGACAGGAGGCGCATCGGGATATTGTCCACCGAGGACTCGCAGGTCTTCGTCGAGTTGCTGGAAGGCCACGCACAACGGCATGGGCTGGATTTGCGTGACCGGATGATCGACGATACCGAAGGTATCGGTAAGCAATTGCACGCACTCAACCGGAGTATCGACCTGTTGCTGTCCCTGCCCGATCCCGCGATCTTCAACCGCCAGACCCTGGCGACCATTCTGCTGGCCTGCTATCAGGACCGCATTCCGGTGATCGGCTTTTCGGCCGGCATGACACGGGCAGGAGCCCTGGCCTCGCTGTATACCCCACCGGAAAAGATCGGCAGCGAGGGAGCGGACCTCGCGCTGCGCCTGTTGCATGGTGCTGCGCCGTTTCGTGCCTATTCCCAATACTTCGAAGTCACGGTCAACCGGCGAGTCGCCCAGGCCCTGCACCTGCATCTGCATCTGCATCTGCCAACCGACGCCGAGCTGGATGATTGGCTCGAGGAAATGCAATGAAACGCCTCAGCCTCTACAGTCTGCGCGTCAAGGCCCTGCTGCTGGGTGTCGTCCCCGCGATGCTGATGAGCCTGCTGATCGGCGCCTACCTGATCGGCGTCCGTTTCGCCAGCCTGGAAGAGGCGCTGGAAAGCCGAGGCAAGGCACTGGCCAACGAGCTGGCCGCCATGTCGCTCTACGGCCTGTTCAGTGGCGACCGCCATACGCTGGAATCTTCCGTGCGTTCCTTCCTGTCGCGCCCCGATATCGTGAAGATCCGGGTACGTGACAACCACGGCAAGCTGCTTCTCGAGCTTGAAAAACCCAAACTGAGCCAGCGCATCCGGGAAAAGAGCTCGGTGCGTCTGCACAACTTTCGCTCCCTGGTCAGAGGCATCTCCCTTCCAAGTCCAAGCGATCTGCCAGGCGATGCCGAAACACCTGACAATCCCAGCCCCCCTGCACTGGGCATGGTCGAGTTGACATTGATCGACGAATCGCTGGTGTCATTGCAGCACGAGGCCCTGATCACCACCCTGGTCATCATTACCGCTGGCATCCTGCTGACCTCGCTGATCGCGCTGTTCATGAGCGAACGCGTGGTACATCCCATCATCGCGCTCTCCGAAGCAGTCGAACGCATACGCCGGGGCGACCTCAGTGCACGCGTGGAACAAGGCTCACGGGGCGAAATCGGCCTGCTGGAGGCCGGCTTCAACCAGATGGCCCAGCGCATTGCCATGACCCAGGACGAATTGCAGGCAGAAGTGGAGCAGGCAGTGAAAGACCTGCAAACCACCATGGACGCACTCGAGGTCCGCAACATCGAGCTCGACCTGGCGCGCAAGCGTGCGCTGGAGGCAAGCAAGGCCAAGTCCGATTTCCTGGCGATCATCAGCCACGAGATCCGCACCCCCATGAACGGCATCACCGGCTTCGCCCGCCTGCTGGCACGCAGCAACCTGTCGCCGGAGCAACACGAACAACTCAAGGCCATTCAAGAATCGGCCGACAACCTGCTGGCCATCATCAACGAGGTGCTCGACTTCTCCAAGCTGGAATCCGGGCAGCTCCAGTTCCACGATGAACCCTACCGTGTGCGCTCGCTGGTCAGCAGCGTCATCACCCTTTTCACGCCACAGGCCGAGGAGAAGGGCCTGCAACTGCGCCACCTGGTGTACGACGATGTGCCGACCTGGCTGGTTGGCGACAGCCTGCGTATTCGCCAGGTGCTGATCAATCTGGTCGGCAACGCCATCAAGTTCACCGATTCGGGGAAGGTGACCGTAAGGGTGATGCTCGACGGCGACGATGACGAAGAGCTCATCACCTTCAGCGTGCAGGACACAGGCATCGGCCTCGACCCCCTGCTGGGAGACCGCCTGTTCGAGCCCTTTACCCAAGGCGAGAGCGATACCACGCGACGCTACGGTGGCACGGGTCTGGGGCTGAGCATCAGCAAGAAACTGGTCAAGGGCATGCAGGGCGGCATCGGCTTCGACAGTGAACCCGGCAAGGGATCGACCTTCTGGTTCAGCCTGCCGTTGCGCACCCCCGAGGAACTGTTCGAGGACTCCAGCATGGCGGCCGTCGACGATGACAGTTTCCTCTCCCATACGCCGCTGGCAAACATGCGCATCCTGGTGGCCGACGACAATCCCATCAACCTGGAACTCACACGGACCGTTCTCCAGCGCCACGAGGCCACCGTCAGCACCGCAACGACCGGACAGGAAGCACTGCAACTGGCCGAAAGACAATCCTTCGACCTGATCCTGATGGACATCCACATGCCGGTGATGAGCGGCCTGGAAGCAGCCAAGGCCATTCGCAACGGCAGCGGCCCCAACACGGCAACCCCTATCGTCGCCATCACCGCCGATGTCACCGCTGCCAATCAGAAGCGCATCTTCGCCGTGGGCATGAGCGAGATCATCATCAAGCCGTTGGACGAGACCCGCCTGATGAGTGTGATCAACAACCTGTTCCAGTTGCGTGATCGCCTGGACGAGCAGGCAGACGAAAAGTCGCACGCGACAGAAGGCGAACCGGCGCAGGACGAGGATCTGCCGATAAGGGACAGGGACTGTGCCTTGCGCGTGGCCGGCGGTGACCAGCAGGTCGCCGGCCGGATGTTTCGCATGCTCGTGGACAACCTGGAAAAGGATCTCCCCCAGCTCCAGCGTCTGGCACAGAGCGGCGACATGCATCAGCTCTGGGAACAGGCCCACAAGCTCAAGGGCGCAGCAGCGGCCTGTGGCACCCCGGCTCTGCACCGGCTGCTCGACCGCCTGGGAAGTGCCGCGCGCGCCAACGATATCGGCAAGATCTCGGTGCTGATCGAAAGGCTGGCCGAACAGCTCTCCCTGCTGCGCCAGCAGGACTGATCAGCGAGCCGCCTCGTCCAACCCTTGTCTTGCTGCCTCTACCGCTCGGTCGAGATCACGCTGCACCTTGTCCAGCACAGCCTTGCCCCAGTGCACCTGCTGCCCCTTTACCGCCGCCGTCAACTCGCGTCCCTCGAGCACCCGGTCGCCCATGCGTACCCGGTAAGGCAGGGTTGCATAGGCCAGCAATGGCGTGGCGTGTTCCATGGCGCCAGGCTCCACCGCCTCGTATTCGTAGAAGCAACTCAGCGTTTGCCCAGACGCGCTGACCTTCACCTCGGCATATTCCGGCTCGACGATGCGATCGCCCGCATGCCGCCACTGCGCCACATCGACACCCGTCAGGTCTGCCGCCAGCCCGCGACAAAAGCTCACCCGCGGATCCTCCTGCGGCCCGCTGCAAGCGGCAAGCATGCCCGATATGGCCAGCCCCGCTGCCCACCTGCGAATAAACTCCATTCCCCGGATCTCCCTCTTGTTGTCTACACCGCAATATCCACCCATACCGGCGCGTGGTCGGAAGGCTTGGGCATGGCACGAATCTCGTAGGAGATGCCCGCATCGCGTACCCGCTCGTTGAGCGGCGCGGTGGCCAGTTCCAGGTCGATGCGCAACCCACGCCTGGGTTCGCGCTCGAAACCGCGCGAGCGGTAGTCGAACCAGCTGAAACAGTCATCCACCTCGGGATGCACGGTGCGGAAGGTATCGTGCAGTCCCCAGTCGAACAGGCGTTGCAACCATTCGCGCTCTTCGGGCAGGAAGCTGCACTTGCCCTCGCGCAGCCAGCGCTTTGCGTTGGCCTCGCCGATGCCGATGTCGCGGTCCTGCGGGGCGATATTCATGTCACCGATGACAACCAGGTTCTGCGTAGGCTCGTATTGCTCCTCGAGCATGGCCTGCAGCTCGGCGTAGAAGCGCCGCTTGGCCGGAAACTTGGTCTCGTGGGAGCGGTTCTCGCCCTGCGGAAAATAGCCGTTGACGACGGTGATGCGCTCGCCGCCCGGGGTGGCATAAGTGGCGGTGATCAGGCGTCGCTGCGCGTCCTCGCCATCGTCTGGCAGACCCAGGCGACAGTCCAGCGGCTCACTCTTCGACAACAGTGCCACGCCGTAATGACCCTTCTGACCGTGAAACACCACGTGATAGCCCAGGGCCTCGACCATCTCGCGCGGGAACTCGCTGTCCTGCACCTTGGTCTCCTGCAGGCCGATGATGTCGGGATCGAGCCGGTCGCGCAGGGCTTCGAGCTGGTGCGGGCGCGCGCGGATGCCGTTGACGTTGAAGGATACGATGCGCATTCAGGTATTCCCCGTGATCTCGTGGGTCTCGCGTTCGCCCATCGCCTCGCCGTGACCGTAGGCCTTGCCCCAGGCCATGACACGGTGGGGCTGGAGCTCGGCCTCGTCGTCGAGTGCCTCACCGCAGGGACAGTCTTCGCCCAGCAGATCGCGCAGGGCACGCAGCATGCCGTTGGCATAACCCCGGTTGTACCAGTGCTGGCCATCCTCGTGGTGTTCGAGAAAGTCGGCACTGCCGGTGCGCAGTTCGCGCACCAGGGCACAGAGTTGTTCCAGCAGTTCGGACGGAATCGCGGACATCGGTATAATGTCGTAAAAGCAGCAAGCCTAGCAGGCCCGGCCTGCCTCAGTCATCTCGGAAAACGCCATGCCTCTGTCTTCTCTCCTTGCCGGCCTCGGTCCCATGCGCATGATGCTGCTGGCGCTGGCCCTCCTCTGCAGCCCCCTGGTCTGGCTGGCCGACAGCGAACCGGAAGGTATCGGCGTGCTCTTCGCCTATGTCGTACCAGCGCTGGTAGTGATCCTGTTCTTCATCCTCATGCTCGATACCCTGATGAACCGGGTGTTCATGATCGAACAGGACAGCGACACGGTAGCGCGACATCGCTTGCGCCTGCGCGCCGACCTGCTCGTTGCCGCCGTGCTGGTGGCCAGCTGGTTCGGCTGGTTCCGCGACATCGGCGCCCTTTGACCCCGTAGGAGGCCCGTCCCCGGGCCGAATGAACATGCGCCACCAGGAGTCCCGAACAACCTGCCGGTTCGTGGCGGGGGCGGCGCTCCTACGGTCTGCGCCGGTCGGTAGCATGCAGGAAGCCCGTCCGCGGGCCGAAGAAACCACCGATCAGCCTTGAAGGGCCTTCAGGTGTTCGTGCAGCGGCTCCATGACCGGCGCCAGTTTCTTGCGCATCAGGCTGCCGATGGCGGTGGTGCCCTTGAAGACGGGGCGGACTACGCCATATCCCATGCCCGAGAGCAGACGCACTGCGATCAGCGGGGCTGCGAAGGCCGTATCCAGGGCCAGCACCGCCTGCGCCCCGGCATCGGCCGCCAGCCAGTCGTGCGCCTCGGCCTCGAGTTCCTCGGGGGTGGCATCCACGGGGGGTCTCGCGCAACATCGAGAAGTAATGCGCGATCAGGTCCAGGCTGATATTGACCACGTCCTGGTTGGATGGCTTCTTGAAGATGCGGAACACCGTGGCCAGCCAGGACTGGCCGGCGGGAAAGAACACCCGCGCCAAAGCGCTGGCCGCGGCATTGCCCGAATCAGCGAGCCCGCGTAACGCTGCCTGATGCGTCTCCCAGAGCGGATGGGCAGCCTGCTCGTCCGGGATCGCATCCGGCAGGGTGGCGATGAAACCGACATAGTATGGCGGCTTGCGTGCGGCGCGGCGCCACAGGTCGAGGCGCTCCTGCTCATCGAGCAGGCCGGGCTGCAACACCAGGCGGATGGTCTCGATCTGCTTTTCAGGCTCGCTCTCGAAGGGCAGGAACTCGACCAGGTATTCGGCCAGCACGCGCCCCATGCGGCCTTCGACCACCGCCGGCTTGCGCAACATCTGGCGGGCATTCTCGGCATCTTCCATGGCCCACCAGGCACGCCGCGCCAGTTCGTCGGTCAGCCCCGGCGCGCAGACCGCCGCCACCACCGCCTCGGGCTCACCGAGCAACAGCAGTTGCTCGAGGCTGTCGTCCTTCATCTGGCCCATGCGGGTCCAGCGTTGCAGATACACGGGGTAGCCGCCGGGCGACCCCAGCACGTGGCCGGAGATCAGCTCCTTGACCTTCTTGATGTACTGCTCGTCACGACAGGTCGGCTTGAGGCGGATGCAGGCCTCGCCCTCCTCGGTGAGGCCGTGCACTTCCATCGCAGATTCCTTGATGCGGATGGCCACCGGCTTGTTGGCCAGCAGCACGTTGAGACGCAGCGCGTCTTCGGGAGACAGGTCCATGGTGCGCTGGAAAGGCCTTCAGTTGGCCGGGGGAGTGTAGTTGGCGTCGTCGGGATTGATGAAGACGAACTGGGCATCGCCGTCGTCGAGCTGCACGAAATCCAGCGTGGTGTTGTCCAGCAGGGGCACGTACTCGGGTGCCATCACGATCTCGATGCCCTTGCTGGTAATGCGGATGTCATCCTCGCTGGCCTCGTCGAAACCCATGCGGTAGTCGTAGGTGTCATCGGCATGTTTCTGCGCGGCGAGACGCAGGGCCATGCCTTCGGTTCCGCCCTGTTTCGCTGCATTTCTGACCTGTTCGGCCGCGGCCGGGGTTACCTTGAACATGCTCTTCACCCTCTGGTGTATTGATTCTCGTGATGGCCCGGTGTCGGTCAAGGCTGGCAACGCCTGACGAAGTCAACGAACCTGCCCGCCCAGTGGTTGCGCCGCGTATCCCGCAGGTGGGTATAGCTGGCGAGCAGGTTACGGTAGCGCACGCCATCGTGCGCGCCGTCGATGCCCTGCCCGCGCAGGACGCGGTAGGCGAAGTCCACCTCCGAGTCCAGGTTCTCGAGCGCCGAGTAATGAAACTCGTGCGCTGCAACCTCATCGCCACCCGGCCAGGGATGTTCGGCCGTCTCCACCAGGCGGACATAGCCCCTGCCCTGCGGGCGCTCGTGCATGACCACATCAGCAGGAATGATACCGACCATTTTACCCTGCTTTCCCTGCCAGGTCAGGCGGCGGCACAAGTACATCAGGCCGCCACATTCCGCGTAGGCCGGACCACCCCGTTCGATGAAATCCCTTATCTGGCCGGCCATTGCGGTATTGGCTGCCAGCTGGTCAAGGTGCGTCTCGGGGAATCCCCCGCCAATCAGGAGCGCATCGGCTTCAGGCAGCCCGCCATCGCGCAACGGGCTGAACGGAACCAGCTCGGCGCCGGCACGACGCAGCGCGGCCAGATCGTCGGTGTAATAGAAGCCGAAGGCCTCGTCACGCGCATAGGCGATGCGAACCTTCTCCCCGGCTTCGACGGCGGGCGCGGCAATCCGCCCCGGCCTCTCGACCGCCGGGGCGGTGGCTGCGAGCGCCAGCAGGGCATCGAGATCGACCTGTTCGGCGACCCGCCTGGCCATGCGTGCTATCTGCTCGCGACTGCGCGCCAGCTCGTTGCTGGGCACCAGGCCCAGGTGACGTTCGCTGATGTGCATATCCGGGTGCCGCTGGACCGCGCCGAGCACCGGCACGCCGGTGTAGTGCTCGATAACCTGTCGCAGCTTGGCCTCGTGCCGGGCACCGCCCACCTTGTTGAGGATCACGCCACCGATGCGGATATTCGGGTCGAATTGCTGGTAGCCAAGGATCAGCGGTGCCACGCCCCGGGTCATGCCCTGGGTGTCGAGCACCAGCACAACCGGGGCGTCGAGCTGGGCCGCGAGTGCCGCATTGCTGTTGCTGCCATCGAGGTCCAGGCCGTCATACAGACCCTTGTTGCCCTCGATCAGGCCGATGTCGGCGCCCTGCATGGCCTGCGCGAACACATCGCTGATCTCGTCGCGCGCCATGGTGTAGAAGTCGAGATTGACACAGGGACGGCCGGCGGCCTGGCCGAGCCAGAGCGGGTCGATATAGTCCGGCCCCTTCTTGAACGGTTGCACCACCAGGCCCCGCTGCACGAGGGCACCGCACAGGGCCAGCGAGACCGAGGTCTTGCCAGAGGACTTGTGGGCGGCGGAAAGATAGAGGTATGCCATGTTTGCCGACGAAAAAGGCGGCTCGTGGCCGCCTTCTTCTTTTCTGCTGTCGCGGCGCTCAGCCGTGATGTGGATCGACGACCTCGTCGGCCAGCGACTCAGGCAGGAACTTGAGCAAGCGCACGCCGACGAAGGTGGCGGTCAACGCCACGGCGATCCCGCCCAGGCCGAGAAGGAACTCGGGCAGCGAAGGCACGTAGTGCAGCGGCTGGCCATTCACGCCATCGTGGAAGCCGGACTCAATGATGATCTTGTCCGGGAAGATGGCCATCGGGAAGGCCTGTCCCCCGATGACGATCACGTACATGGCAGCGATGCCACCGAGAATTACCAGAACGCTGGCGGCAACGATGGCACCGCGCGAGCGGCCCAGTCCCGGGTGGAACAGGATGCCCATGGGCACCAGCATGCCCAGCAGCACCCAGCCGACCCAGAACAGGGTGGTGTAGATGCCGCCATCACGCAGGATGAAGGCCTCGTACTCGTGGTTCTCGGTGCCGTAGAGATTGGTCAGGTGATAGACCACCACGAAGTAGAACACCGCAGCCACGAAGATCCCCAGCAGGTTCTTCAAGCGCAAGAGCAACTTGTCGCCGATCGGGCGGCCATCCAGCTTGAAGGTGAACATCAGCACCAGCAGGTAGATGGCCATGCCATAGGCGAAGGACATGATGATGAACATCGGCGCCATGAGGGCCGCGTCATACCCCTGGCGCGCAACCAGGAAGCCAAAAATGGAGCCGGTACCGGTGGTCAGGATCAGGCGCCAGACGAAGGCCACCAGGCCGGCGGCCGGATAATACTTGTTCGCCTTGCGTTCCATCATGGTGAACAGGTAGACCGCGACGATCGCCAGGAAGCCCACGTAGAGATAGATGTTCCAGGCAAAGATCGACTTGAAGTTGTAAGTGGTCATGGCCACGATCAGGCGGCTGGGCTGGCCGAGGTCGAGCACCAGCACCAGCAGGCCGCCGACCAGCAACGCCATCGCCAGCAGGCCCGAGAGCCGACCCAGCGACTTGTAGATCTTCTTGCCGAACACCGAGCCAAAGGCGGCGATGTTCAGGGCGCCGGATGCGGCCACGATCAGGAAGATGGCGAACACGTGCGGGACGCCCCAGACGATCTGGTTGTTCATCCCGGTGACCCAGTGGCCCTCGTGCTCCATGTACAGGGTGGCCAGGCCGCCAACGGCCAGCAACACCCCCAGTACGGCCAGCAGCCCCCAGTAACGTGGACTCTCGATGCCCCATTCGCGATAGTGAATCTTTTTCATAGCTGCTTCACATGTCCGGAAACTGATCAGATGCCGCGATAGCGCACACCGGTGTTCAACTTCAGGTCGGCACGCAGTTGCGTGTTGGCCTTCTCGCGCAAGGCCTTCGAGACCTCGCTGTTCGGGTCATTGAGATCACCGAAGACGATGGCATCGTGCGGGCAGGCATCCTGGCACGCCGTGGTGGTCTCGCCGTTGTCGCGCCGGTGAACGCAGAAGTTGCAGCTTTCCACGCAGCCCTTGCCACGCGGCGCAATGCTCAGCTGCCGGTCGATGTTCTCATGGATGAAGGAGCGTGCCTTGTAGGGGCAAGCCATCATGCAGTAACGGCAACCGATGCAGATGTGCCGGTCGACCATGACGATGCCATCGGCGCGGCGGAAGGAGGCCCCGGTTGGGCAGACGTCCGTGCAGGGCGGATACTCGCAGTGTTGGCACATCATCGGCAGGGTGGAGACCCGACCGGTGAGGCGATCCTTGACCTTGACGGTGCGAATCCAGCGCGGGCGCTGGCGATCCCATTCCTCGGGGTCGGCCCCCTCGGGCATGCGCAGCAGGTCGAGACCGTTTTCCTTTTCGCAACCGGTGACACACTCGGAACAGCCGTCGGCACACTTGGTGGTGTCGATGAGCATGCCGTAGCGCACCTTGTCGGTGACCGGTTCCTTGCGCGGCTCGGCCTCGGCACGAGCACCCAGCAGGAAGACGCCGGGGGCCACGGCCGTGGCAGCGGCGGCGACCCCAGCCACCGAAACGAATTGTCGACGCTCTTGATCGATCTTCTGGCTCATGATCACTCCCCGCTACGGCCGGTGGGCGTGGTGGCATGACAGCTGAAGCACGGGATCTCGACGCCAGCATACTCGTGGCAGCTGTCGCAGAACTGGCCGGGCGCATTCACTGGCGTGTACTTGCCCTGCGCGTCCTTGGCGGCGTGGCAGTCCACGCAGCCGGACAGGCTGTGCTTGGCGCCACGGATGCCCTGATGCACCGTGATGTCACGCTGATGCTTGATGAAGGTCGGGTGCAGCTTGCGCATCACCGGCGTGGGTTCCACGCAGCTGTCGAGTTCGTAGGCTTTCGAACCCTTCACCACCGAACGGTCGGACTGCTCGGCTGCGTTCACCCCCAGGGCGAGCACCAGAGCCCCCGTCACCACCAATAGCCTCGTGCCAAATCTAAACATGTCTTGCGTCTGACTCGCTGCGTTAAGCGCAATCCGGCAGGCCGGCACGAGGCCGGCCGCCGGCACCTTGTTTACTCACCCAGGCCCATCTTGATGTAACCGGTCGGGCATACATCAGAGCAGATGTGGCAACCGATGCAACGGGCGTAGTCGGTCGCCACATAGCGGCCGGTGGTCGCCTCGCTCTTGGGCACACGATAGACGGCGTCCTGCGGGCAGAAGATCACGCAGTTGTCGCACTCGAAGCACAGGCCGCAGCTCATGCAGCGCTTGGCTTCCTCGACCGCCTGTTCGGTGCTCAGGCCGATCACCCGCTCCTTGAAGTGGCCCAGTACCTCGTCGGCGGTGGGAACCTCTTCCTTGCGCTTGACGCGCGGGGTGTACTCGAAGTGACCCAGGAACAGCTCATCAGCCGGAATGATCTCGGCGAAGGAGCGGTCCTCGTAGTTGTGCACCGCGTAGTTGGCGAACGCGGTACCGCGCTGGTCGCCAGCGTTCGGATCGAAGTGCTCGGGCTCCAGGCCGGCTTCCTTGAGCTTCTTCTCCAGGTCGAAGTGATGCACGTCGACCTTCGGGCGCTTCTTGTGCTCCTGCTGATTCAGGTACTCGTCGATGGTGTCGGCAGCAATGGCTGCCTGACCGATCGCGGTGGTCAGCAGGTGCGGACGGATGATGTCGCCGGCGACGAAGTGCTTCTCGCGACCCGGCACCTGGTAGAAGGAATCGGAGTCGATCAGGCCGCGGCCGTTGTCGAAGTCTTCCAGGCCGGCCAGGTCACCCCCCTGACCGATGGCGGCCACGATCAGATCGGCCTCGACCACCTGCTCGGTGCCCTCGACCGGGACCGGACGACCGCCGTCCATGGTGCACTTGGCCAGCTTGAGGCCGGTAGCACGACCGTTCTCGTCGCGCACGATCTCGATCGGCATGACCTCGTCGAGGATGGTGACGCCTTCCTGCAGCGCATCGTTCACTTCGTGCTCGGAAGCGGTCATGTTGTTCTTGGGGAACAGCGAGGTCAGGGTCACCTCGGCGTTCTGCTTGGCCGACTCGTCGACCTCGTGGCTCACGCTGTCGTCGAGGATGACCTTCTCGGGGTTCTCGGTACCTTCGTGGCCCGGAATGCAACCCAGGCGGCGGGCCACCGAGACCACGTCGATGGAGGTGTCACCACCACCCACGCAGACCACCTTCTTGGCAGTGACCTTCATGCGGTCTTCGTTGAAGGCCTTGAGGAAGGCGACGCCGGAAACGCAGTTGGGGGTCTCGTCCCAACCCTCGACGGGCAGGCCACGACCAGTCCAGCAACCGACAGCCCAGAGGATGGCGTCGAAGTCCTTTTCCAGATCCTCGACCTTGACGTCCTGACCGACACGCACACCGCACTTCACTTCCACCTCGCCCATGTCGAGGATGCGCTGGATCTCGCCGGCCAGCTTGTCGCGCGGGATACGGTAGTTGGGGATGCCATAACGCATCATGCCGCCCAGCTCCGGCTGCGATTCGAAGATGGTCACGCCATGCCCCTTGCGGCGCAGCTGATAGGCCGCGGCCAGGCCGGCAGGACCACCGCCGATGACGGCGACTTTCTTGCCAGTACTGGGGCCAGCCTCGAACTTGTAGCCGTTCTCCAGGGCATTGTCGCCGATCCACTGCTCGACCGAGTTGATCCCGACGAAGTCCTCGACCTCGTTACGATTGCAGCCGTCCTGGCAAGGAGCCGGGCATACACGGCCCATCATGGACGGGAAGGGGTTGGCGTCGGTGGAGCGACGGAAGGCGTATTCGCCCATCTCCACGCCCTCGGCCGGCTTCTCCTGGCCACGCACGATGGCCAGCCACCCGCGGATGTCCTCACCCGAGGGGCAGGAGCCCTGGCAAGGCGGCGTCTTGTGGACATAGGTCGGACACTTGTAGGAGGTGTCGGCAATGAAGATCTTGTCGGTAAACGAATCCCACTGATTGTTACCGTCTTCAAAACGACGCCATGTGAGCTTGTTGGTCATTTCATCGCTCGGAGTAGCCATCTTAACGCTCCTTACCTGTATGCCTTGGATCCCCGCGGGATCGATTGATGTCTATCTGACGGAAGCCGCGATCAGGCCGCGTCTTCGGTCGAATCTTCCTGTTCGTCGTCGTCACCGGTGTCCTGACCGGTCAGGACGATGGCCTCGGAGACCAGTTGGTGCACGCTGACGATCATGTCCATGCCCATGCCGTAATAGGGCAGCACCTTGGTGAACTGCGACTTGCAGATAGCGCAGATCGCCGCCATGTTGGTCACGCCGTGTTCCTCGATGACGTTCTTCAACGCCTCCATCCGCGGCTTGGCGCCCTTGACGCGCAGTTCCGTCAGGTCGTCGGTCAGGAGACCGCCGCCGCCACCGCAGCAGAAGGTCTTTTCGTGGATGGTATCGGGGTCCATGTCCACGAAGTTGTTGCACACCGCCTTGATGACGTTGCGCGGGATGGTGAACTGCCCGCCCGGCTCGTCGCCCATGCGCGTGGCACGTGCCACGTTGCACGAATCGTGGAAGGTCACGACCATGTGGTCGTTGGCCGACTTGTCGATCTTGAGCGTGCCTTTCTGGATCTCGCCCCAGGTGAACTCCAGGATGTGCTGGGGCACCGGATATTTCGGGTCCAGGA
The DNA here is from genome assembly GCF_000801295.1 of endosymbiont of unidentified scaly snail isolate Monju. Taxonomy (NCBI): domain Bacteria; kingdom Pseudomonadati; phylum Pseudomonadota; class Gammaproteobacteria; species endosymbiont of unidentified scaly snail isolate Monju. The sequence continues at coordinate 1,931,800 of NZ_AP012978.1, forward strand.
AGTCGAACGGGCCGGCCAGGGTGTTCAGGAAGCTGTAGGCCACCCGCCAGGCATGACCGCACTCACCGAAGATGATGCGCTTCACACCCAGTTCCAGCGCGGCCTCGCGGATGCGCAGGGAAATGCGGCGCATGTTCTCGTACGAACCGATGAACATACCGAAGTTGGCCGCCTCCGACGCCTTGGAGCTGAGCGTCCAGGACACGCCGGCCTCGTGGAACACCTTGCCGTAGCCGATCAGGCCGTCCACGTGCGGTTCGGCGAAGAAGTCCGCCGAGGGAGTGACCAGCAGGATCTCGGCACCCTTCTGGTCCAACGGATACTTGACCTCCACGCCGGTATCGTCGAGCACGTCTTCCTCGAGCCCCTCGAGGGTGTCGGCCAGTGCCGGCTCGGGCAGGCCCAGATTGTTGCCGACCTTGAATACCTTGCCGATGATCTCGTTGCAGTACTTCTGGCCCAGGCCGATGCGATCCATGATCTCGCGCGCGGCCATGGAGATCTCGGCGGTGTCGATGCCGTAGGGGCAGAACACCGAGCAGCGACGGCACTGCGAGCACTGGTGGAAGTAGCTGTACCAGTCCTCGAGCACTTCCTCGGTGAGATCGGTGGCACCGACCAGCTTGGGGAAGTACTTGCCGGCAAAGGTGAAGTAGCGGCGATAGACCTTGCGCAGAAGATCCTGGCGCGCCACCGGCATGTTCTTGGGATCCTGGGTACCGAGATAGTAGTGGCACTTGTCGGTGCAGGCGCCGCATTTCACGCAGGCGTCGAGGAACACCTGCAGCGAACGGTACTTGCCGAGCAGGTCGCCCATGTGCTCGATGGCCTTCTCCTGCCAGTCGTCGACCAGTTCGGCGGGATAGCCCAGGGGTTCCATGAACTCCGGGTTCTTCGCCACGAACGGCTTGCTGTGCGCCATCGAGCCCGGCTGAATCGGCGGGATCTCGGGATACTCTTTCAGCTCCGGAATTTCAAATTCTGCTTTTGCCATGCCAGCTAACCTTGCTCCGGATTATTGTTCCAGCTTGCGCGCCCACTCGACGATGTGACGCTGCTCGCGGGGGTTGTCCACCTGGTTGCGGGTCGGGCTGAAGAACACGCCCAGCGCATGCAACAGCTTGCTGATGGGGAAGATGATCATCAGCAGCGCGACCAGCCCAAGGTGCACGATCATCAGCGGATCGCTCGGCAGGTTGGGCATGGTCTCGAAATTGAAGGTCATCAGGTGACGGAAGAAGGACTTCACCGCCACCACGTCGGTATGCGCGACGAAAGTGGTCAGCGCACCGCTGGTGCCGATGCCCAGCAGCAGGAACAGCATCAGGTAGTCAGAAGGCGCCGAGATGTAGCGCACGCGATCGACGAAGATGCGGCGACCGAGCAGGCCCAGCAGACCGATGATCATGGCGAAGGCCAGGTATTTTTTGATGAGCGGACTGGTCCAGGACACGATACCCCACACCGGCTCCTGGAAGTAGCGCAGGTGCCGGAACAGCACCGCGAACAGTGCCATGTGGAAGATCCAGCCGAACAGCCAGGTCCATTTGGCGCCCTTGAAAAGGCTTTCGAAAAACACCACTTCGCGGAACATGCGCAGCACCACGCCACCGGTGGTGGTCGGTGCGGGCGTCGTGGGAATCTTCAGCGGCGCCGGGGTCTTCCAGTAGAGACGTATGCGACGCGCCAACCCTACCACCAGCAACAGCGTGGCGGCGTAGAACAATGCTGCAAATGCGACCGTCAGAAACGACATGTTTCCGAAAACCTCTTGAATAGGGTTGCAGGTCCGGGGGGCGCGAGCGCCCCCCGTTTGTCACCGGATGCGATCAGACGCAACCGGTCGGCTTCGGCAGACCAGCGTAGCGGCAGGCCTGCTTGCCGGGACCGTAGGGGAACAGACCGTACAGGTACTTGGAGTTGCCCTTGTCCTTGCCCAGCTTCTTGCCGACGGCCTTGGTCAGCACGCGCACGGCGGGAGCGATCTGGTACTCCTCGTAGTACTCGCGCAGGAAGTTGATGATGTCCCAGTGCTCGTCGGTCAGCTCCAGGTCGTCTTCCTTGGCCATGGCCTCGGCGACGGCCGGCTCCCATTCGTTGATGTTTGCCAGGTAACCCTCTTCGTCGGTCTCGAAGACCTTACCATTTGCTTCGATAGGCATTTCGCTATCTCCTGTTACAGTTCAATGTTTGACAATCAGACCAGGCCTCAGAGCCAGGCCTGGACCTTGTCGTGGTTCACGACGAGATCAACAAAACCGGCGTAATCGACCAGTTCGACGCCGTCGATCAGGCGATCTTCGGCAATTCCACGCGCCTTCAGGTCGGCCCGGAGTGCGTAGAACTTCCGGCCGGCGGCATTGGCCACCAGGTCGGAAACGGCGGTGCCCGCCATGGCACCATAGACACCGTCCTCGATCAGCAGGATGGACGCGCCCTCGCTCGAAAAGCGGATGGCGTCCTCCAGCGAGTTCTTCTCGAACGGTGATTTGCTCACGGTATACAGATCGGCCATTTCGCCACCTCAGAAGCTGAATACGACGTCGGATTCCTCGAGCTTCTTCGCAATCTCTTCGGAATCCAGGATCTCGACGATGTTGTCCACCTCTTCCTCGGTCTCCCAGTCTTCCCAGGCGACTTCGATGAGGTCGTCCTGGGTCAAGCCGCGAGCCTCGAGCGAGGCCTTGTCGACATACATGTGCCGTACGCCATAGTCGCCAAGGGTGCGATAGGTGGGGGTGAAGTTCTTCATGTCGGATTCGGAGGTGTCACTCCCCTTCACCAGCTGAGAAACCCCGTCGTCCACGAACATCAGGCTGACCTCCTGGTCGAAGGCCGCGCCGATCAGCACGACTTCCAGCGACTCCCAGGCATAGATGGTGCCGTAGGGAGCACGACGATTCAGATACATGAACTTCTTGACATCGGACATCGTTGTTCTCCCCTCAGTCGCCGAACACGACCAGACGGTCGCACTGGATGGCTGCCTCGATCAGCTGCCCGAGGCCGGAGATGCGAAACTTCGGCGCGATGTTGGTCGCGTCCTTGCCGTTGCGCTCGGCCTCGCCGTCGTCCACGATGCCGCGGCGCTGGGCCGCGGCAACGCAGAGGACGAGATCCAGGTCGTATTTCTCTGCCAGTTCCACCCAGCGGTTGACGATGTTGCGATCGTCCTGGGGCGGCGTGGTCAGGCGGGTCCCGTTCAGCACGCCGTCGTGATAGAAGAACACGCGGAACACCTCGTGGCCCTTCTCCAGCGCAGCCTTGGTGAAGTGGTACGCCGAGTCGGTAGCCTGATGCTGATAGGGCCCCTCGTTTACCTGTACTGCCAGTTTCATGACTTGACCTCGTCGTTACAGGCCGCTCAGAAGCGGATGTAGGCGGAAGAGTTCAGGCTCTTGCGCGAACCACGCCAGTTGTCGATGTGGTACTTGGTGAACGGCAGCTCGACCTCTTCGAAGAAGCGCGGCCAGCCGATACGCTCGATCCACTCGTTGATACGCTCCCAGTCCTTTGCGCCTTCATTGTAGGCCTTGAGGATACGCTTGACGATCGCGGTCGCCTCGGGCCAGCGCGGCGGGTTGTTGGGGATACCGGAAGCCACCAGCTTCTGGAAGGTGGGCTTGCCACGGGCGTTGGAGTGGTTGCCGCCAACCCAGATGGACAGCTTGGTGTGCTCGGCGTCGTTGATCTGCATCGGCGGGCAGGGCGGGAAGCAGGCGCCGCAGCAGATGCACTTCTTCTCGTCCACTTCCAGCGAGGGCTTGCCGTTCACCATGGCCGGACGGATGGCGGCCACCGGGCAGCGGGCCACGACGGAAGGACGTTCGCAGACGTTGGCCACCAAGTCGTGGTTGATCTTCGGCGGCTTGGTGTGCTGCACGTTGATGGCGATATCGCCCTGGCCGCCGCAGTTGATCTGGCAGCAGGAGGTGGTGATGTGCACGCGGTTGGGCATGTCGGCGTTGCGGAACTCGTCGATGAGTTCGTCCATCATCGCCTTCACCACGCCGGAGGCGTCGGTGCCCGGGATGTCACAGTGCAGCCAGCCCTGGGTGTGCGACAGGGTGGTCACCGAGTTCTGGGTACCACCAACGATGAAGCCGGCTTCTTCGAGCGCATTGATCAGCGGCTCGACACGTTCCTCCTCGGTCACGAAGAACTCGGGGTTGGAACGCAGGGTAAAGCGGATGTAGCCGTCGGAGTACTCGTCGGCAATGTCGCACAGCTTGCGCAGGCTGAACAGGTCGAGGATACGCTGGGTACCGGCCTTCACGGTCCACAGCTTGTCACCGTTCTTGGCGACGTGCAGCAGCACGCCCGGACGCGGGTGCTCGTGATACGCCCACATGCCGAAGTTGCGGCGCATGGTCGGGTGCATGTACTGGAACGGATCGGGACAACCGGACTCGATCGGTTCACGCATTTCTTTAGCCATTTTTACCTCCAGAAATCGGGTAAATGCCTCCCCGAATTCCCCGCCGGAAACAGTTGGCGGGGCCAGGGAAAGTCATATTCGGTTTGTGAACGATTAAGAAGCTTCGGCCTGACGGTCGAACCACTTGATGGCCTCCTCGTCCCAACCGTCCATGCGCACGTAGGAGCACTCGCGGGGGTGATTGACCATGTTCGGATCAACCTCGACGCCGATGCCCTCGAGGAAGTTCACCAGGCCGATACGCTCGATCATCTCGCCGCAGCGCTCGTGCTCCAGGGCATTCTCGGCCCAGAAGTCGATGATCTCTTCGGCCAGCTCGACCAGGGACTCCCAGTCTTCCTCGGTTTCAAGCTTCTTGAACGGCACCACCACGGTACCCATCAGGTCACCGATCTTGAGGGTGCGCTTGCCGCCGATCAGGATGGTGACGCCCTTGTCGTCACCCACACCCAGCGCCTTGGGCATGACGTTCAGGCAGTGCATGCAGCGCACACAGTCCTTGTTGTTCACAGTGATGGTGTCGTCATCGTTCAGCGAAATGGCATTGGTCGGACAACGGGTGATGACGTTGTCAATGACGTACTGACGACCCTTCTTCTCGACGAATGCCTTGACCTCGTCCTGGTTGACCTTCATGTCGTCGCGCCAGGTACCGATCACGGCGAAGTCAGCACGCTCGATAGCGTTCTGGCAGTCGTTCGGGCAGCCCGAGATCTTGAATTTGAACTTGTAGGGGAGCGCCGGACGGTGCACGTCATCGGTGAAGTTGTTCACCAGCAGACGGTGCGCCTTCTGCTCGTTGGTGCAGGACATTTCGCAACGGGCGGCGCCCACGCAGGACATGGCGGTGCGCACGCAGGGGCCGGCACCACCGAGGTCCCAACCGTAGTCGTTGATCTCGTCGAAGAAGTGCTGATACTGGTCGGAGTCGGCGCCGATGAACATGATGTTACCGGTCTGGCCGTGGAAGGTGATCAGACCCGAACCGTACTTCTCCCAGCTGTCGGCCAGCTGGCGCAGCATGGCGGTGCTGTAGTGGTTGCCCGCCGGCGGCTGCACGCGCAGCGTATGGAATTCCTTGGACTCGGGGAAGGCGTGACCGACTTCGGAGAAACGCGGGATGATGCCGCCACCGTAGCCGTACACGGAGATGGTGCCACCCTTCCAGTAGCCCTTGCGGGTCTCGTAGGAGTGCTCGAGCTGACCCAGCAGCGAGTTGGCCACCTTGTTGATCTTTTCGTTCGGGTGCTCGTCACGCAGGCGCTTGATGCCGCTGATGAAGCTCGGCCACGGACCTTCTTCGAGCTGGTCCAGCATGGGTGTGGGATACTTGTCGATCGCCATGTCGTTATCTCTCCTGACTAATCGGTTTTGACTTGAATCCGCTCTCGCGTGGTCGAATCCGGCCACACAAAAAGTGCTTCGGTGATCCGTGACGGAATCGCGCCGCAGACGCAAACCCCATCAATAGCCGCTAATATAGTCGAGTGCCACGCCCCCCAGAACCACACTAAGGAGGGAGGAGGTCAGCCCCAACCTATCCCTTTGGGGATAGACTGGCGCCACCCTGTACCGAAGGACTGGCCAAGTGACTGAAAATCAGGAAAACTCTCCCTTGGACAGTATTTCAGCGTATACCGATACAGCGAATTGCGGGCGATACTAGGCCTAATTCCCACACTCCGTCAACAGGTGTCGGTTACAGAAGACGATCCGGGAGCCACTCAATGAACACCAGTGCCAGTCCGTTTTCCCTGCACGACGACCGGACTTACCGGGAATGGCGCGCCCGCAAGCTCGCCGAACCACCGCACCCACCGGTGGTCGAGATCGACGACCCGGCCGCCCCTTCGACATCCGATCTGGCGACCCTCGCCGACCACTGCGAGCGCCACAACTTTGCCCTCTTCCGCTTCTGCGAGCCGCCGGCCGACCCGCAACCGGCCCTGCGGCAGCTCGGCCTGCATTTCGGACTGAACGACCTGGATGCCAATCTCTGCGCCGAGGACAGTGGAGTGACCGAGATCACGGTCAAGGACACCGGTACCGACAATCGCTACATCCCCTACACCGATCACCCCATCGGCTGGCATACCGACGGCTACTACAACCCCATGCACCAGCAGATCCACGGCATGCTGCTCTATTGCCACCGCCCGGCGATGGAGGGCGGCGTCAACGGCCTGCTGGACCACGAGATCGCCTATATCCGCCTGCGCGACCAAAACCCGGAATGGATCAGGGCATTGATGGCTCCGGATGCCTTTACCATTCCTCCGAACATCGAGGGCGGCGTGGAGATCCGTCCGGCGACGGTGGGGCCAGTGTTTACCGTGTCGCCCGACGGCAGACATCTGCACATGCGCTACTCGGCCCGGTCGCGCAATGTGGAATGGAAGGACGATACCGCCACGCGCGAGGCCGCTGCGGCGCTGCTGGAACTGTTCGCCAGCGACGACCCTTTCCTGCTCGAACGCCGACTGGCCGCCGGCGAGGGCGTGATCAGCAACAACATCCTGCACCGTCGCACCGGTTTCAACGATTCACCCGACCCCGCCCGCAAGCGCGTGTACTTCCGCGCGCGCTACCATGACCGAGTACGCTACATTCGCGACACACAATAACAAAGGAGCCCGCCATGCTGTATCTCAGCCAGGTCATGATCAGCAACCCCGAGCTGGAGAGCTTCGACGACCTCAAGCTGGTCATCAAGGAACTCGCTGCCCAAGGCGAGATGTTCCTGCGCTTCGACGTGAAACCTACCTACCCCGATACCCCACCCGATTGGGAAGATCAGCTGGAGGCGACCTTCAGCAGTCGCTACTGAGGACCTATTTAAATGGTAGATTATCTCGACCCCAACCAGCTCGAAGACACAGCCGCCGCCTCACTGCGCAAGCAGCTCGGACAGCATGCCGAGCTGGAAGGCCGCCTGGTGGAACTGCGCCAGCAACTCGAGCGCCTGCCCGAACATGCCCCGGCCAGCGAACGCGCGCGCCTGCAACTGGAGATGGCACGCGCCCTGCAGATCCTCGAGCGCGGCACCGAGGCCTGGCCGCTGGGTCACACCGCCTTCGGCATCTTCGCCCAGGTCCGCGACTGGGAAAACGCCGCCGATGCCTGCGACATCCTCTATCAGACCGGCGAGCCCGACGCCCTGGTGGCGCTGGGCCACGGCATCTGGATCGGCGTGACCTTCCCCATCGACCCCGAGATCACGGTACACCTGCTCAGCCACGTGGTGGACGACACCCCGGACGACTCTGACGGTGCCGCGGTAGCGGCGGCCACCGCCTGCTTCATCACCGACATCCGCGCCGAGGAAGGCCCCGACAAGGAACGCATCGCCTTCTTCTCGCAACAGCTGCTGGGCCGGGTGGCGCGACGTCATAGCCAGGTCGAGACCCAGCAGCAGTTCGAGGCGTGGATCGAGCGCCTGGAACTGAACGACCCCGACAAGTTCCTGGTGCGCCTGCGCAACGTGGTGGACGTACTGGTACAGGACCAGTGGTGGGTCGACCGCGAGGCCATACAGGCCGAGATCCCCGCCGACTGAACGAGGAAGCCAACAATGTTCTGGGAAGACGACGACACCCCGCAGGAGTTCCAGGTCCCCGACGACGTGATCGACCTGGCCTTCAGCATCCAGTGCCGGGAACTGCCGGTCGATCACCTGTACGCACTGGGCAGCGCCCTGTGCGAGGCCGCCCCGGTGCTCACCGAGGACCCGCGCGTGGCCATCCACGAGATCCACCTGGCTGGCTCGCAGAACGGCTGGGAACGCCCTGACCCGCAAATGGGCCAGAAGCTGGTGCTCTCGCGACGCACCAAACTGCACATCCGGGCGCCCAAGGAACTGCGCGAGCGCATCGAGCAGGCGCTCGACGGGCTCACCATCGAGATCGATGGCCACCCGATGACCATCGGCAAGGCCCGGGTGAAGACACTCTCCAGGCAGGGCACCCTGTTTGCCCGCCACATCGTGCTCGAGCCCGGTGAGGAAGACGACGAAAACACCTTTCTGATGCGCCTGGCAAAGCTCCTCCAGGCTCGCGGCATCCGCGTCAAGAAGGCCCTGTGTGACACCACGCAGAAGATCGCCACCCCCGAGGGACCGCTCACGACCCGCAGCCTGCTCCTGGCCGACCTCAGGCCCGAGGATTCAATTGCCCTGCAACAGGACGGGCTGGGCAGCCACCGGCACTTCGGCTGCGGCATCTTCCTGCCGCACAAGGGTATCGATCCAGTAAAAACGGCCGAAGATGAATGAATAACAATATTTGAATATAATCCCACATGTTTTTGCCTCTCGGCCACCCTCACGGGCCGCGGAGAATCCTGAAAATTCGCTTGCGAGAAGAGGAGCAACGACATGTCGACAATCGAAGTCAACGGCAAGACCATCGAGCTGGACGAGCACGGCAATATGGTCGACCCCACCCTCTGGGACGAAGACGTGGCCCGCACCCTGGCCGATATGGACGAGAAGTTCATCGGCGAACTCACCCAGGAGCATTTCGACGTGCTCAACTACCTGCGTGACCAGTACTTCAACAACAACCAGAACCAGCCCATGGAGCGCCAGATCCTCAAGGACATGGGCAAGATCTGGGGCAAGAAGATCAGCAGCAAGGACATGTACAAGCTGTTTCCCTTCGCACCGTCCAAGCAGGGCAACCGCATCGCCGGCCTGCCCTACATCGCGCGCAAGGGCGGTTACTGATCCCACCGCTTCGACGCAAAAGGCCCCGCCCAGGTGCGGGGCCTTTTGCGTTGAGGGGCCGGTTCTCTCGATGGCCCGCAGGAACGACCTCCTCGCCACGAATCTTCGGCCCGGGGACGGGCCTCCTACAACTCGGCCCACATGCGCAGCAGGTTGGCGTAGCTGCGATCCACCCGCTTTGCATGTTCGCTGTCGGGTTCGGTACGCAACAGGTGCTCGCGGGCCTGGTCCAGCTCGAACAGCAGCTCGCGGCGGTCCGGCTCGCGCACGAAGCTCTGGATCCAGGTCAGCGCCACCAGACGTTCGCCGCGCGTGACGTCAGCCACGTGGTGAACGCTGCGCGAGGGATAGACTACCGCGCTGCCGGCAGCCAGCTTCACTTTCTGGTCTCCGAAGGGGGTGCGGATCACCAGCTCGCCGCCCTCGTAACTGTCGGGTTCGTTGAGAAAGATGGTCATGGACACGTCGGTACGGAACTTGCCGCCACCCATGATGGGATCGTCCACGTGATCACCGTAGCGCATCCCCGGCTGGTAGCGGGCAAAGATGAAATCGGCCAGCCGATGCGGCAGTACCGCGCTGCGGAAACGGGCGTTCTGCCCCACGCTGGCCATCACGATGCGGTTCAGGCGTGCTGGATCTGCGGATCCTGTGCCAGCTCTTCGTTGGCCTTGACCCGGCGCGCAGCCATGCCGGCGGTGAGCCGCCCATCGACGAATTCGGCGCCTTCGAGGATCTCGCGGATCTTGTCGATCTGCGCGGGGTTGAGCAGTTCGGGGATCTCGATCAGCACAGTACTTCTCCCTGGAGACAACCCCGACGAACGCCCGGGGCATTGGCGGGACGCTCCCGCTAGAATGTGGCGCAAACCGCAACGCAGGAGCCTCGCCATGATACTCAAGGTCACCATCGCCGACCAATTGCTGGAGCTCAACGTCCCCGATGCGCTGATCGAGCAGGCGAGCGAGTTCTTCGACCGCATGGACGCCGACATGGACCAGGGCTGGCAGGTCAACCGCGAGTGGATCGACCAGGTCGACCTGCCACTGCGTGGCCAGATCGTGGCCAACAAGCTGCTCACCGCCATCGAGAACCGCGACGACAACCTGGGCCGCCTGATGGCCGGCTACCTGCTCTCGCGTTTTCCCGGCCTTGAACTGATCGAACTCTCCGAGGCCGGCGAGATCCGTGACCACGTGCTGATCATGAAATCCGGCGCCGAGGTACAGGCCAACCGGCCCAGCCTGTCGTTCAGCCACTCTGGCCTGCCCAGCGGCCTGAGCGAAGGCGAGGCCATGATGCAGGCCGACAAGGACATCAGCGGCGTGTTCAAGATGGGCCGACAGTACCGCTTTTCGGTCTACGACCATGCCAGCGGGGAATGGCAGCAGTCGCCTGCCTTCGGCAGCCAGGAAGACGCCGAGGCGGCACGCATGGAAGCCTACCGCCAGCGCTTCGAGGCCCTGCTGCGCGCTCCACAGATCCACTGATGGCGATCATCGACGAGGTCACTGCCCCGCTGGTACTGCGCGAGCCGGACGGCCGCGAGAAACTCATCGCCTGTGCCTTCACCCACCCGCAGGGCCTGCTGTATCTCGACCTCTGGTGGCATCTCTCCACTCCCGCCGAGGCAGCCCACCTGGTCCGCGGCGAGCTGCGTGGCGAGGGTCCCTGGCGCATCGGCAATCACCGGCTGCGCGTGCTCGGCTGCCACAACACCGACCCGCATCTGGCCGATGAATTCGCGCGCTGCCAGGAATATCTGCAAACCCATCCCGACGACTACCCGCCGCGCACACAGATCCTCGAGATCGCCCGCCGGCTCGGCGCCACGCCGCGTACCGGGGATGCCGGGTGTACAATGCCGTCATGAAGATCCTGCTCGCCAATCCCCGCGGCTTCTGCGCCGGCGTCGATCGCGCCATCGAGATCGTCGAACGCGCGCTGGAGAATTTCTGCGCCCCCATCTACGTGCGCCACGAGGTGGTGCACAACCGGTTCGTGGTCGAGGATCTGCGCAACCGCGGCGCGGTGTTCGTGGACGAACTGGCCGAAGTGCCGGATGGTGCCACCGTGATCTTCAGCGCGCACGGCGTCTCCCAGGCGGTGCGCAAGGAGGCCGAGGCGCGCGAACTGAGCGTCTTCGACGCCACCTGCCCGCTGGTCACCAAGGTCCATCTCGAGGTAGTGCGTCACTGCAAGGCCGGCAACGAGGTGATTCTGATCGGCCACCGGGGCCATCCCGAGGTCGAGGGCACCATGGGCCAGTACCGTTGCCGAAACGGCGAGGGCATCCATCTGGTCGAAAAGCCCGAGGACGTCGAACGGCTGGTGGTGCGCGACCCTGAACGCTTGGCTTTCGTCACCCAGACCACGCTGTCGATGGACGACACCGCCCAGGTGATCGCCGCCCTGCGCACCCGCTTTCCGGCCATCCAGGGCCCGAAGAAGGACGACATCTGCTACGCCACCCAGAACCGGCAGGACGCGGTCAAGCGCCTGGCCGGCCAATGCGACATCGTGCTGGTGGTCGGGTCGCCCAACAGTTCCAATTCCAACCGCCTGCGCGAGATCGCCGAAAAGCAGGGGAAGCCCGCCTGGCTGATCGACCGCCCCGAGGACATCCGCCGCGAATGGCTCGACGGCGTGGACATCATCGGCGTAACCGCCGGAGCGTCGGCACCTGAAGTGCTCGTGGACAGCGTGATCGCCCAGCTCCGGGCGTGGGGAGCGTCACAAGTCGAGGAAGACGGCGGTCAACCCGAATCCGTGATCTTCGCCCTGCCCAAGGCCCTGCTGGGCTGATCGTCTCGCGTTCCTCGGCGGAATCGACCCGCTCGTCGGGAACCGCACTCCACTGGACCAAAGTGGTCGCTATGCTTCAGCACATGAAGAATTCAGGCGTGACCTTGATCGAATTGCTCATCGCCGTCGCTGTACTCGCGATCGGCGCAGTGCTGGCCATCCCGTCGTTCACCGAGCTGGTCAAGAACAACCGGCTCACCTCCGCCAGCAACAACCTGGTTCGGGCCCTGCAGCTCGCCCGCTCCGAGGCCGTCAAGCGCAATGCGCCGGTCACCGTCTGCCGCAGCCAGGACCAGGCCCAGTGCAAGACGGGCTCGGGATGGACGGACGGATGGATCGTGTTCGTGGAAGACCCGCTCCGCAGGCAACGCGATCGGCAAGGTGGACAACAGTGAAAGCGCCAATATCGTAAGTACTCAGCAGGCCCTGGCGGGGGGACTGCAGATCACGGTCTTCGCAGACACCATCACCTTCAACCCCAATGGGCGACCCGCCGCGGCTGGCGACATCAAGGTCTGCGACGATCGCAAGGGGGCATACGGCAATACCGTAACACTCAACGCCACCGGTCGTGTTCGTCTCGAAAAGGGAAGCAACTGCACATGAACCGCATCGTGCACCACGGACGCCTTCAGGCCGGCACCACCCTGATCGAGGTGCTGGTCTCCATCCTGGTCGTGAGCATCGGCCTGCTCGGCCTGGCCGGACTGTTCGCCAACAGCCTCAAGAGCACCAACGAAGGCTACATGTACTCGCAGGTGAACCGCCCCGGATATTCCGGAGACTGTTTTGTTTGAGTCAGGCCGCCTTGGCAGACTCTTTCTGTTGGCGATAATACGCCGCTTCCAACTCCGCCGGTGGCACGTTGCCAATAGGCTCCAGCAGCCGCCGGTGGTTGAACCAGTCCACCCACTCCAAAGTGGCATATTCGACCGCCTCCCTATGCTTCCAGGGGCCTCGCCGGTAGATAACCTCGGCCTTGTACAGACCGTTGATCGTCTCTGCCAGAGCGTTGTCATAGGAGTCCCCTCGGCTACCGACCGAGGCATCAATGCCGGCCCCGGCCAGGCGCTCCGTGTAACGCACCGACAGGTACTGACAGCCTCGGTCACTGTGGTGCACCAGGCCCTCTGTGTCCTGGCGCGACCATAGCGCCTGCTCCAGCGCATCCAGCACCAGGTCGGTCTTCAGCGACCGGGAGACACGCCAGCCCACGATCCGTCGGGCATAGACGTCCACGACAAACGCCACATAGACAAACCCTGTCCAAGTCGCCACGTAGGTAATGTCCGCCACCCACAACTGATTCGGGCGGGTGGCAGTAAACTGCCGCTTCACCCGGTCCAGTGGTCGTTCCGCCGTCGTGTCGCCGATCGTTGTCCGGCAACGGCGGCCTCGCACCACACCCCGCAACCCCATGACACGCATCAGGCGTTCCACCGTGCAGCGGGCTACCTCGATGCCTTCCCGGTTGAGCTGCCGCCATACCTTCCTGGCACCGTACACCTGGAAGTTCTCTTCCCAGATCCGTCGAATCTCGTCTGACAGGGCGCGATCCCGCTGCAATCGCCGCGGCAGTCGCTGTGGATCGGCCTCACGGGCCTTGTGCTCATAGTAGGTGGACGGGGCGATCGGCAGCACCGCGCAGATCGGCTCGACCCCGTAACGATCCCTGTGATCGTCGATGTACGCGATCATCTCTTCAGTTTGCGGTCGAGCTCCGCCTGGGCAAAAAAAGCCGACGCCGTCTTCAGAATCTCGTTGGCCCGCCTCAGCTCCCGGTTCTCCCGTTCCAAGGCCTTGAGCCGCTCGCGCTCCGACGTCGTCAGACCCTCACGCAGTCCTTGATCACGCTCGGCCTGTCTCACCCATTTGCGCAGCGTCTCCGGCGTACAGCCGATCTTGGCCGCGATGGAGGTCATCGCCGCCCATTGGGAATCATGCTCGCTCTGATGATCAAACACCATGCGAACCGCCCGTTCCCGGACCTCAGGGGAATATCTCTTGCTCGTATCCATAGACTCTATCCTCTCAAGAAATGGAGTCTCCGGGAAACCCGGGGCGGTTCAATCACGCATGGCGGGGAGATCTGGTCCAACGAGATCAACCTGCTGACCGGAGGAAGTCCCTATCGCATCGTCTACGACATGAATGGTGACGGCAGCCTAACCACCGCCGACAACGTGGACGGCAACGGAGATGGCGACTTGGTCGATGCCGAAGACCAGATCACCGGCCTGCAACTGGGCTATGGTATCGTGGCCTCGACGCCAACCACTGCCACCCTGAGCAGTACCAGTGGCACCTTCTTCGTCAACCGTCAGTTCCACTCACAGCCGGTCACGCCTCCCAATACAGGGACTCCCAACGATCCCGGCTTGCTCGGCGGTCACTTCGATGTGGACACTACTCAGCTATTGTCCACCGCCCTGCCACAAGGCAGTGCAACCACCGATGGCCACATTCACCAGTACGACGACAAGCACAACGTCAAGGGTGTGGACTATTTCAATCTGCTGGACACCAAGCTGCATAACATCGATCTCGACATCACCAATCGGCAACAGAAGTTCAAGCTGATCATCGTCAATGCCGACAAGTCTCCGGGCGGCCGCTTGTCGATCAACCAGGCCTATGCCGAAACGAATTCGGCAACCTACGAACCGGTGACCAGCTATGCCGCGAAGCCGATCAGTTCGTTGCCGGTCTACTCCTTGGGTGGGGTATCAGGCAGCATCCCGTTGTCACAGCTGAGTATCTATTTCGATGTCAATGCCATCATCGATCGACAGCTGATCCCGACGCAAACCGGGTGCGTCAAGAAAAACATCCCGTCATCCGACGGCCGCTGGCGCAATGCCGCCCTGACCATCTGGGCAGTCAGGGTCAACGCCGACGGCAGCGACGCCTTTACCTTGACCCGGGACACTGCAGGGAACATCACGGGCATTACGGATGGTCTGCTATGGGAATCCACGTTGTTCTGGCACTGGAAGGGCCCCTGCGCCCACGAGTACAGTTCACTGGACGCCACCTATACGGACAGCAGTGGCAATACCGTGATCAATCCGAAAACCGGCAAACCCTATACCGTGTTCGAATACTGGCGCGACCAGACCATCCTGCAAGGCGAGAAAAAGAAAAAGAAAGACAAGAAGCGGGGAAAGAAAAAAGACAAAAAGAAAGATCACGATAAAAATAAAGATAAAGATGAGGAGGAAGATAATGGAACTATCGCGCCTGGCGGCACAACCGGCGGCAGCAGCGGCGGTGTTGGCGGCTGCAATGGCTGCCCCCCACCCCCCCGGGCTGGCTGACCGACCCGTCGCGAGCCTCGTGGAACGAGCTGCAAGACTGAATGACGACAACGGTGCAGATTTGCCGAGCCTGGCAGATCTGCACCCGTCGTCAGGCATCCGCATCTGAACGGAGAACACCTCTCGTGCGATCAAACTGGCAGATCTTTACAGGCAGATCATCGGGCTTCACCCTGATCGAACTCATGATCGTGGTAGCCATCGTCGCCATCCTGGCGGTGATCGCCATTCCAGCATATACCGATTATGTATTGCGCTCGAACCGGGTTGTGGCCAAGAGCTTTCTCAACAAGGTAGCGCTGGACGAGCAACGTTATTACATCAGCAACCGCAGCTACGGAAAGCTGAGCGCCCTGGGATATGGAGCCGATACCGTCGGCGTCGACGAGAACCAGAACATCGTAACCAAGGGAACGGGGCTGTATGATGTGACCGTCGCCGCCACGGCGACAGGCTTCACGGCCACGGCATAAGCCAAGAACCGTCAAACCTCGGACACCGGCTGCCTCACCCTCACACTGGATAACAACGGCAGCAAATCACCGGCCGCCTGCTGGAACAAGTAGCCTCGAGGCCTCGTCTGCAGGTGGCGTGGCAGGCCAGCATTCCAATCGACTTACCAGATTGACGCCGGAACAGGATGTTAGACTGTCGCTCTCCCGACAGTAGTTTCCGGCGAAGGCGACTCTTGAAATCGGATCGACACATCCTGGTCATCGGTGGCGGGGCCATCGGCCTGCTTACCGCGCGTGAACTGGCGAGTGCCGGCGCGCAAGTCACTGTGCTCGAACGCGGCCAACCCGGTCGCGAGTCGAGCTGGGCCGGCGGTGGCATCGTCTCGCCGCTGTTTCCCTGGCGCTATCTCGACAGCATCACCGCACTAGCGAGCTGGAGCCAGACGCGATATCCCGAGGCCTGCGCGCAACTGGCACGCGATACCGGCATCGACCCCGAGTTCACCGTCAACGGCATGCTGATGGTGGCCGAAGACGAGATCGACACGGCCCTGGCCTGGGCCGCCCGACATGGCCGCCGACTGGAGACGGTCGATGCCGCCACCTTTCGTGCACTGGAGCCCGCTGCAGCCCGCCCGCCAGAGACCGGGCTGTGGATGCCCGAGGTGGGCCAGCTGCGAAATCCCCGACTGCTGGCCGCCCTGCTCGCTGATTTACAGGCCCGGGGCGTTACGCTGCGCTCTGACACGCCGGTGAACGGACTGTGGATACGCAACGGCGTCTGCCGGGGCGTGACCACGCCCAGGGGCCATGTCGAGGCCGACCGGGTGATCGTCTGCGCCGGCGCCTGGAGTGGCGAGCTGCTGGGCGATCTTCCCGCTCCGCCGGCGGTGCGTCCGGTACGCGGCCAGATGCTGCTGTTCCAGACCACGCCAGACACCATCTCGCGCATCGTGCTCGAAGACCAGCGCTACATCATCCCACGCCGCGACGGCCACGTGCTGTTCGGCTCCAGCATGGAAGAAGTCGGCTTCGACAAATCCACCACCGAGGCCATGCGCGAGGAACTGCTGGCGCTGGTGCGCGAACGTTTCCCGGTGATGCGCGACGCCCCGCTGGTAAAACACTGGGCCGGCCTGCGTCCCGGCTCACCGGCAGGTGTGCCCTACATCTCGGCGCATCCCGAGATCGGGGGGCTGTACGTCAACGCGGGACAGTTCCGCAACGGGATCGTCATCGGTCTGGCTTCGGCGCGACTGGCTGCCGACCTGGTGCTGGAACGCCCGCCCATTCTCGATCCGGCACCCTACGGCTGGAACGCACCCCGGGGCTAGCCTATAATTGCCGCCCGCGCCACTGTAGCTCAGTCGGTAGAGCAACTGATTCGTAATCAGTAGGTCGGCGGTTCGATTCCGCCCAGTGGCTCCATTTTCCCCCGACGGTCTGCCCATGCCCCAGCTCTTCGTCAATCGGCTGACCATCCTCGACTTCTCTTATCTGCATGCCGAGCGCGGCCTGCTGGGCGAAAGCTGGCTGCTCGACGTGGTGCTCGAAGGCGGCCTCGACGAGCAAGGCATGGTGCTCGACTTCGCCGAGGTCAAGCGCTCCATCAAGGCGCTGGTGGACGAACGCTTCGACCACCGGCTTCTGCTGCCGATGCGCTACGAGGGGCTGGTGGAGCAGCCACGACGCGGCATGTCGCACCTCAACTTCCACACCCGTGCGGGCTGGATGCTGCAACACAGCAGCCCCGAAGAAGCGATTTGCCGCATCGATGCCGAAGCGATCACTCCCGATACCGTGGCCGAGGCCATCGTCGCCGCCCTGTTGCCCGGCATGCCGAGCAATGTCGAGTCGTTGAGCATCCGCCTGCGCCCAGAAAGCATCGACGGCGCCTTCTACCACTACAGCCACGGCCTCAAGCACCACTGCGGCAACTGTCAACGCATCGCGCACGGACACCGTTCGCGGCTGATCATCGAGCGTGACGGCATACGCGCCCCCGAACTGGAGGCCGACTGGTGCGAACGCTGGCGCGACATCTACATCGCCACCCGCGCAGATCTCTGCAAGGAAGAAGACGGCCAGTACCTGTTCGGCTATGAAAGCGCCCAGGGACGCTTCCTGCTGCGCATGCCGGTCGAGCGCTGCTACCTGGTCGATACCGACTCCACCGTCGAGAACCTCGCCGCCCACATCGCCGAGACACTGGCTGGCGAACACCACGGCCACCATTTCCGCGTGCACGCCTTCGAAGGTGTGGACAAGGGGGCCATCGCCGAGGCGCGGCGTCCTCACCTCGAACGGTGCGGTTCGGGGACGGACCGCCTACGGTAGGAGCGGCGTCCCCGTCGCGAACAACGTCCCCTCGCGAACGGTTCGGCCCGAGGACGAGCCTCCTACCGGTGGGAGCGGCGTCCCCGTCGCGAACGGCGTCCTCGCCGCCTTCAGCTCCGCTTCAGTCTGCCGCGAACTCGAGCCGCGCGCCGTTGGGCCCACCGAGGAAATGGCCCCGGTCGTACTTGAGTTCGCCATTGACGAAGGTGGCGATCACGCTGGAACGCAGGGTACGCCCCTCCAGCGGGCTCCAGCCACACTTGTAGAGCACATCCTCGCGACGCACGCTCTGCGGGGCATCGAGGTCGACCAGCACCAGGTCGGCGTGATAGCCCTCGCGCAGGAAGCCGCGGTCGCGGATGCCGAACAGGCGCGCCGGAGCGTGCGCCACCTTGTGCACCAGTTGCGGCAGGCCAAGCAGGCCGTCGTGTACCAGTTCGAGCGCCATGCACAAGGCATGCTGCACCAGTGGCAGGCCGGCGGGGGCCTTGAAGTAGGAAGGGTCCTGTTTCTCTTCCCAGGTGTGGGGCGCGTGATCGGTGGCGATCACGTCCAGACGGTCCTCGGCCAGGGCGGCGCGCAGGGCAGCGCGGTCTTCGGCGGTCTTGATCGCGGGATTGCACTTGATCTGGCTGCCCAGCGCCTCGTAATCGGCATCGCTGAAGTACAGGTGATGCACGCAGGCCTCGGCGGTGATGCGCTTGCCTTCCAGGGGACCGGCCTCGAACAGCGCCAGCTCGCGCGCGGTGGTCAGGTGCAGCACATGCAGGCGGGTACCGTGACGCCGCGCCAGGTCCACCGCCATCGAAGACGATTTCCAGCAGGCCGCCTCGCTGCGGATGGCCGGGTGGAAACGCATCGGAATCTGCTCGCCGTACTGCTCGCGGTAACGCGCCTCGTTGGCAAGGATGGTGGGCGTGTCCTCGCAGTGGGTAGCGATCAGGGTCGGACAGTCGCGGAAGATGGCCTCGAGGGTGGCCGGGTCGTCCACCAGCATGTTGCCGGTGGAGGCACCCATGAACACCTTCACGCCGCAGGTCTGGCCCGGCGCCAGGCGGCGAATCTCTTCGATGTTGTCGTTGGTGCCTCCGAGATAGAAGGCGAAATTGCCCCAGGCACGCCCCGCGGCCAGGCGGAACTTGTCTTCCAGGGCCTCGAGGGTGACCGTCTGCGGGCGGGTATTGGGCATATCGAAGAAACTGGTGATGCCGCCGGCCAGCGCCGCCTTCGACTCGCTGGCGATGTCCGCCTTGTGGGTCACCCCCGGCTCGCGGAAGTGCACCTGGTCGTCGATCATACCGGGCATCAGCACCCGGCCGGCGGCATCGATCACCTCGGCACCATCGGCCAGGATCTCGCCACCGATGCGCGCGATACGCCCGTCACGCATCAGCAGGTCACCTTCGCGCACCTCGCCCTCGTTCACCAGCCGGGCGTTCTTGATCAGGATATTCATCAGTCGTAGTCCTTGTCTTTCCAGGTGCGCAGGGCGGTGAACACCGCGCTGGGATCATCCAGCGTCTGCCCTGCCCAGCGCTCGGCGGCGGCGATCACCGTGGGCTCCCCGGTGCGCAGGAAAGGATTGGTCGCCAGCTCTTCGGCCAGCGTGGACGGCACGCTGGGCTCGCCGCGCTCGCGCAATACACGCACCTGCTGCTCGCGCGCGGCCAGATCGGGGTTGTCGGGTTCGACCCACTTCGCGAAGCCGATGTTGTCCAGGGTGTATTCATGGGCGCAGTAGACGCGCGTCGCCGGCGGCAGGGCCGCCAGCGCGCGCAGCGAGGCGGCCAGCTGCTCGAAGGTGCCGGAGAACACTCGCCCGCAGCCACAGGCGAACAGGGTGTCGCCGCAGAACAGGACACCGTCCCCAAGGTAGGCGATGTGGCCCTCTGTATGGCCGGGCACGTCCAGCACCTCGAACGTGACGCCAGGCCCCTCGAGCACCACCCGCTCGCCGCCGCGCAGACGCCGCTCCAGGGCACGGATGGGTTCGTCGGCAGGGCCATAGACCACAGCCTGCGGCCAGACGGCCTTGAGCGCGGCAATACCGCCGACATGGTCTCCGTGCTTGTGCGTGATCAGGATGCTCTCCAGCCGTAGGCCACGTTCGGCCAGGGCCTCGCGCACCGGTTCATCGTCACCCGGGTCGACTACAGTGCAACCGGCGTGACCCTCGCGCCACAACAGCCAGATGTAGTTGTCGTCGAAGGCAGGGATGGGCTCGATGTGCAGTTCAGCGGCCATAGAGGGTCTCCGGGTCGATCAGCGGGGCCTTGTCGATCACCAGTCGGTCACCATCGACCTTCAGGTAGAAGCAGTCGCGCCGCCCGGTGTGGCAGGCCGGCCCGGTCTGGTCGACCTTGCACAGGATGGTGTCGCCGTCGCAGTCGAGCCGCAGCTCCACCAGCCGCTGCACCTGTCCCGAGGACTCGCCCTTGCGCCACAGCCGCTGGCGCGAACGCGACCAGTAACAGACCCGGCCGGTCGCCAGCGTCTCGCGCAGTGCGGTCTCGTTCATCCAGGCCAGCATCAGCACTTCGCCACTGTCGTACTGCTGGGCGACCGCCGGCAGCAGGCCGTCGGCGTTCCATGGCAACGCAGCGATGGCGTCTTCCAGCGGTACCGTCTCGCCGGCAGGGCGTTTTTCCAGTTCCTTGAACAGGCTCATGTCACCACCATTGTCTTAAAGAACCTCTGAGTAGTATTTTCCCTTCCCCGATGCGTGGAGGAGGCCGGGAGGATCCTGCATCAGAGGGGCCGCATCGACGTACATTCTCCTCCCCCGCAAGCAACGGAGGAAGCTGAGCGGAGATTCCTTCAAGTCACGCTCATCATAGCGCAGCGACAGTTTCCGCTGCACTGCCTGTCATCCAGCCGTAAAACAGCGGTGTTATCCTGAGGTCACCATGCAGATATTCCGTATCCTGTTCCACAACAACGGCAAGCTCTACCAGTTGCACGCACGCCAGGTGTCGCAAGGCGACATCTATGGCTTCGTCGAGATCCGGGACCTGCTGTTCGGCGAACACACCGCGCTGGTCATCGACCCGGCCGAAGAGAAGCTCAAGGCCGAATTCGAGGGCGTGGAGCGCATCCTCCTGCCCATGCACGCGGTGGTGCGTATCGACCAGGTCGCAGCCCAGGGCCAGAACAAGATCCTCGACATCGACGGCATCGGCAGCAACGTCACCCCCTTCCCGCTGCCGGGAAAACGCACGGACTGAACCATGAACGCCCCGACCGAATCGCCCCTGCAACAACGCATACGTCGCCAGCGCGCCATGCTGCACAACATGCTGGTAGACCCCATGCACCGGGCCGCCAACCGGGTGGCGCAGGTGTGGGACGACCGCACAGCCCTGGATACCGAACTGCAAGACTCGATGCGCAAGGTGCCCTATGTCGCCTACCTGTATGCGCTGGAAACCAGCGGTGTGCAAATCAGCGCCAACGCCTCCGAGGACGGTCTGATGCCCGAGGACCTCGGACGCGACCGCTCCACCCGGCCCTATTTCCAGCAAATCGACCCCGAATTGGACATGACGCTCTCCGAGGCCTACATCAGCCTGCGCGCCAACCGCCCTTCGGTCACTGCGCTGCAGAAGGTCTGGCAGGACGGTGAGCACATCGGCTGGCTGGGCGCAGACTTCGACCTGCGCAAGCTGCCGATCACCAAGGACATGTACAGCGACCCCTCGCGCTGGCGTCAGATCAAGGGCGACCCCGCGATCCGCGGCCAGGTGTTCCAGCAGACCCGGATACCCAGCCGGCTCGACCGGCACATCAACCAGATCCTGCCCGTGGTCGAGGAACTGATCACCGACAACGGCATCTTCCACCTCAAGCTGCATTTCTCCAGCAGCCGGGCCACGGTATGGACCCTGGACGACCCCTACCGCTACCAGGTCATCGAGTTCGAGGACCTGGTCGATCCCGATATCTGCCTGGCTTTCCCGCACCGGGACTACCCGGCCGACGCGGTGGTTCCGAAGGAATCAATCAAGCCCATCTTCGAGACCTTCCGGCAACTGCGCTTCGCCGACGAGACCATCTACCTGCGCGCCGGCTCGATCAACATCTTCAACGGCATCGTGGGGCTGAACTTCTCCTGCGACGGCTCGCACTACATCCCCTTCGACCAGTTCCTGGCCAAGGATTCGGAGTTCTGGGAAGGGATGTGATGTCCGTTCGGCCCGGGGACGGGCCTCCTGCAGGCAGCACCGCGAACGATCTGCACAGCCCGCAGGATGGGCAAAGCGCAGCGTGCCCATCCCGTTCCCCGATCCGACTGGCCTTGATGGGTGCGATCGATGAAGGTTTGACTATCGATGGGCACGGCCCTTCGGGCCTTTGCCCATCCTGCGATGTCGGGTATATCGATAAAAACGCTCAACCCGCCTCGGCCGGCGTCTTCGCCTTGATCGACAGGGCGTGGAGCTCGTCGCTGGCGATCTGTTCGTTGACCGTATTCATCACCATGCGGTGACGCTGGACCAGGCTCTTGCCTTCAAAGGCCTCGGAGACCACCAGGGCCTCGAAATGGCGGCCGTCACCAGTGACCTCGACCCGCGCGCCGGGCAGACCGGCCTCGATGAATTGCTTGACCTTCTCGGGTTCCATCGGTTTCCTCCAGGAATCGAATGCCTGCGTGGCTCAAGTTTTTTCGCCACGCAACGACATGAAAGGCATCATTGTAGCGAGAGAAACCGCCGATGAAGCCATTTCCACGCAAATTGCCCGAGTGGTGGCACCTGATCGTGACCCTCGGGGTGATCGCCCTGCACCTGAGCGGTTACGCCGGCACCTGAACGGACAGGCGCCGGAGCCAGACCCTACCCAGTCCGGGACACCGGGCAGCCCCTCAAAGCTCCCGCGTGGCCAGGAAGCGGATCTCGGGCCAGCGCTCCTCGGTGAGCGACAGGTTGACCCGGGTGGGAGCAAGATAGACGAGCTGGCCGTCGCCATCGAGCGCCAGATTGTCGTGCGCCTTGTCGCGGAAACGCGCCAGCAGCTTGTCGTCGTCGCAGGCGATCCAACGCGCCAGTTGCACCTGCACCGGCTCGACAATGGCCTCGACACCGTATTCGTGCTTCAGGCGGTGCGCGGCCACCTCGAACTGGAGCACGCCGACCGCGCCGAGGATCAGCTCGTTGTTGCGCAACGGGCGGAACACCTGGGTGGCCCCTTCCTCGCACAGCTGCAACACGCCCTTCTGAAGTTGCTTGAGCTTGAGTGGATCCTTGAGCACCACGCGACGGAACAGTTCCGGGGCAAAGTACGGTATACCGGTGTACTTGAGTGACTCGCCCTCGGTGAAGGTATCACCGATCTGGATGGTACCGTGGTTGTGCAGGCCGATGATATCGCCGGGAAAGGCCTCCTCGACAGCCTTGCGGGCATCGGCCTGGAAGGTGATGGCGTTGGCCACGGTCACCGTCTTGCCGATGCGTACCTGGTGCATCTTCATGCCCTTGTGGTAGCTGCCGGAGCAGACGCGAAGAAAGGCCACCCGGTCGCGGTGCTGAGGGTCCATGTTCGCCTGGATCTTGAACACGAAGCCGGTGAACCGCTCCTCGGTCGGTTCCACGCTGCGCTCGACCGCCGCGCGCGGCAGGGGCGGCGGCGCATATTCGGCCACCGCGTCGAGCAACTCTTCCACGCCGAAATTGTTGATCGCCGAGCCGAAGAACACCGGGGTCAGCTCGCCGCGCCGGTAGGCATCGAGATCGAAAGCATGGCTGGCGCCGCGCACCAACTCGATCTCCTCGCGCAGTTCCTCGGCCTGATCGCCGAGCAGTTCGTCGAGGCGCGGATTGTCCAGGCCCCGGATCTTTTCACCCGTGGAACGCCGCCCGCCGTGCTCGGGATCGTACAGGTGCACCGTCTCGTCGCGCAGGTCGAACACCCCCTTGAGACGCTTGCCCATGCCGATCGGCCAGGTCACCGGGGCGCAGCGGATCTTGAGCACCTCCTCGACCTCGTCCATCAGCTCGATCGGATCCCGGCCCTCGCGGTCGAGCTTGTTGATAAAGGTGATGATGGGCGTGTCACGCAGGCGGCAGACCTCCATCAGCTTGATGGTGCGCTCTTCCACGCCCTTGGCCACGTCGATCACCATCAGCGCCGAATCCACGGCGGTGAGCGTGCGGTAGGTATCCTCGGAGAAATCCTCGTGGCCAGGCGTGTCGAGCAGGTTCATCACGCAGCCCTTGTGCTCGAACTGCATCACCGACGAGGTCACCGAGATGCCGCGCTCCTTCTCCAGCTCCATCCAGTCGGAAGTGGCATGCCGCGCGGCCTTGCGTCCCTTCACCGTGCCGGCAAGCTGGATGGCGCCACCGAACAGCAACAGCTTCTCGGTGAGCGTGGTCTTGCCCGCGTCGGGGTGGGAGATGATGGCGAAGGTGCGGCGCCTCGCGGTCTCGGTCTGCAGGTCGGTCATGACAACGGATACGGCAAAGGGCGGCAGATTATAGCGTGATGTTCGGCCCGGGGACCGACCTCCTACGTGTAGGAGCGGCGTTCCCGACGCGAACATTCGGCCCGGGGACGGGCCTCCCACCTGTGGGAGCGGCGTCCTCGCCGCGAACGATCCGCACAGGGGGGTACGATGCCGCTCAGCGATACTGCCGCAAATACCACCACTCGAAGAAACGCTTGGCCCAGTGGAACACCACGCTGCTCGGCAGCACCACCCCCCCCTTCTCGCTGCGACTGATGAACATGCCCTTGTCGCGGCTGTCCACGATGCACATCAGCTCGGCCTTGAAAGTCTTGTCAGGCTCGCGACCGGCCAGTTCGGCCAGCAGATTGTGCGCTGCCGCTTCGGCCTGGAGATCAGCCATATGCGCCTGCTTGGGCAGCCAGTCCGGCCCTGGGAAGCTGCCAGAATCGCCCGCCACGTAGACTCGCTCGGCCCCCTCTGCCTGGCACAGGGTATTGGCCTTGAGCAGCCCGCCCTCGGAGCGAGCCAGTGCGGTATTGTCGAACCACTTGTTGCCGGTCATGCCGGGCATGAACAGGATCAGGTCGGCCTCGAACTCACCACCTTCGGTGATCACCTTGTTGGCCTCGAAGCCCTTCATCTTGTGGCCCAGGTGGGTCTCGATGTCGCGCTTTGCCATCTCGCGCAACAGGCCCTCCACGGCCTTGGGCCCCAGGCGCGCGCCGGGCTTGGGGGGCGGGGTGAAGAAGATCAGCTTGAAACGATCACGCCGTCCCTGCTTGCGCAGCCAGGTATCGATGCCGAACAGGAACTCGAACACCGGGCCGCCACGCATCGCGGCCGGCTCCTTCGGGTTGCCGGCAAAGCCGAAGGCCAGGGTGCCACCTTCCAGCGCGGCCAGGCGGTCGCGGATGGCGGTGGTGGCGGGGATGCCGCCGCACGGTACGATGGCGTGCTCGATACCCGGCAGCTTGCGCATGAACTGCCCCCCGAGGCGATGATGATGCCGTCGTTGGGGATATCCCCGGCGCTGGTGCGCAGGGTGCGCCCGTCCTCGCTCAGGCCGGTGGTCTCGGCCTGGTGGTAATCCACCCGCATGCGCCGGAAGAAGTTGTCCAGCGGGATCACCAGGTCTTCGGGCTGGCGCAGGCCGGTGGGAATCCAGATGGTGCCGGGGTAATACACAAACTCGGGACGGGGGGCGACCAGATCGATCCGCAGGGCGGCGTCCAGGGCACGCAGCTTGCGGATGGCCGTCAGGGCGCCGAAACCGGCACCAACCACGGTGACTCTGTTGCTCATGACGCTTCTCCGGAACAGGAACTCGTTGCATTCTAACCTCTACGGCACAGACTGTAGTGCCGGCATCCGGTAAGGAAATGCCTTTTCCTGCCGTCATGCCGAAACGAGGACACGTCACGTGAAACTGTGATGAATGGCCTTTGCCCGACACGCGACCAACGGCTTATGATCACGGCAGAACAATCATACGTCGCCATAGCCAAGGGAGTATCGAGGATTGATCAACAGCGACCCTGACCTGATCGGTCGAGTCACCGACGTCTCCGCCCGCCACCTGACGGTTACCCTGAACGCCGATCTGGAGGACAGCCCCGCCGCGCGGGACAACAGCAGCATCACCCATTCAGGTGCCCACCTCATCATCCGCTCACGGGGGATGCAGTTGCTGGTGCGCGTGGTGCGCTCCTGGTCCGAAAGCGACCGTACCCTGTTGCAACTGATGCCCCTGGGCAATATCACCAGCGACGGCAGCTTCAGCCGGGGAGTCAACCAGTTTCCCTCGCTGGGCGCCGGAGTCTATACCATCAACACCAACCAGCTGGCGGCCTTGTTCGACACCTTCCGGCGCTACGGCGTCCATCTTGGACGCCACAGTCAACATCCCGAGCTGAAGGTCTATTTTGACCCCAACCCCCTGTTCGGACGCCACCTGGCCATCCTCGGCCAGTCCGGCGCGGGCAAGTCGTGGACAGTCGCCAGCATCCTGCAGCGTACCGTGGAGGCCCTGCCAAAGGCACATATCGTACTGCTGGACATCCACGGCGAATATGGCTGGCGCGACGCCGACGGCAAGCTGCACAGCGCCTTTCCCGAGGACATGGCACGGCACGTGGACGCACGTGCGCTGGAGATCCCCTACTGGCTGCTGACCTATGCCGAACTGATCGACCTGCTCATCGACCGCTCGGACCCCAATGCCTCGCTGCAGATGGCCTTCATGCGCGAGGTGCTCTACAGCCTGCGCAAGAAGGCCAACCGCGACCTGGGTATCGACAGCCTCTCGGTGGACTCGCCGGTGTACTTCTCGATCAAGGAGATGTACCTGCAGTTCAAGAAGGCCAACGAACAACAGTCCGATTTCGGCAAGACGCGCGGCCCCCTGTTCGGCACCTTCGACGAGTTCCTGGTGCGCTTTCAAGCGATGTTCAACGACTCGCGCTACAGCTTCCTCTTCAAGCCGAAACGGCGTACCGAATCCGCCCACCTGGAATCGCTGCTGCGGGACTTCGTCGGCCTGGGCGAGCCCAAACGCCCGATCACCGTGATCGACCTGAGCGTGGTCCCGCACGACGTGCGCCCGACCATCACCGCGCAGATCGCCCGCCTCGCTTTCGAGTTCAACTACTGGAACCCGCAGCGACGCGAATTCCCGTTGCTGCTGGTCTGCGAGGAGGCCCACCAGTACATCCCCCGCGAGAACGATGTGCAGCATTCGGCCACCCGTCGCGCGGTGGAACGCATCGCCAAGGAAGGCCGCAAGTACGGCGTGGGGTTGTGCGTGGTCAGCCAGCGCCCGCTGGAGCTTTCCGAGACGGTGCTGGCACAGTGCAGCAACTTCATCTGTCTGCGCATCACCAACCCGGACGACCAGGCGTATGTGCGCCGCCTGATGCCGGAAGGAGAACAGGACCTGACCGACACTCTGGCCTCGCTGCGCCGGGGCGAGGCGCTGGCGGTCGGCGAGGCCATTCCGCTGCCCACCCGCCTCCAGGTCTACAAGCCCGACCCGGCACCCTCGAGCCAGGACGCACCGGTGCACCAGGCCTGGCGTGGCGGACCCGACGACCTCGACGTGGGCAACATCGTGCAGCGCTGGTGGCGGCAGCAGCGTTGACCCCCTCCCCCGCCTGAACGACGAAGGGCCGACAGCGCACGCTGCCGGCCCTTGTCTTTGAGCGCCTGCACCGGCGGGATCAGGGCATGTCGTCTACCACGCCCTCCTTCTTGACCGGCATCAGGTCAGCCTTGCTCACACCGAGCATGAGCGCGGCGGTGCTGGCCACGTAGATCGACGAATAGGTACCAATGAAGATGCCGACCAGCAGGGCGAAGGCAAAGGCGTGGATGATCTCGCCGCCCAGGAAGAACAGCGCCAGCAGCACCAGGATGGTGGTGAAGGAGGTCATCAAGGTACGGCTGAGCGTCTGGTTGAGCGAGATGTTGATAACCTCTTCCGGCGTGCCCTTCCGCAGCTTGCGGAAGTTCTCGCGTACCCGGTCGAACACCACGATGGTGTCGTTGAGCGAGTAGCCGATCACCGCCAGCACCGCGGCCAGCACCGTGAGGTCGAATTCGATCTGCAACAGGGCGAACAGGCCCAGGGTGAACAGCACGTCGTGGACCAGGGCAATCACCGAGCCGAGGGCGAAACGCCACTCGAAACGCAACGCCACGTAGATCAGGATGGCCATCAGCGCCACCAGCACTGCCAACGCGCCATCCTCGGTGAGCTCATCCCCCACCTGCGGTCCGACGAACTCCACCCGTCGCAGTTCGACCTGGCCACCAGCTGCCTTCGACAGGCTGGCGAACACCTGGTCGCTGACCTTGTTCTGGCCGCTGTCCTGCTGTTGCAAGCGGATGAGGATGTCCCGCGGGGTGCCGAACCGCTGTACCGAGGCGTTCTCGAAACCGGCCTCGGCCAGCACCTTGCGCACCTGGGCGATATCCACGTCCTGGCGATAGCTCACCTCGATGAGCGTGCCACCGGTGAAGTCGATGCCGAGATTCAGGCCACGCAGCACGATGGCGATCACCGCCACCACCATCGCCGCACCCGAGAACACCAGGGCCAGCCGCCGCTTGCCCATGAAGTCGATGGTCGACCCACTCTTGATGAAACGCATGCCTGCTGTCCTCGGGTCAGATAGCGAGCGCCTTGACGCGCTTGTTGCCGTAGATCAGGTTGATGAGTGCGCGGGTACCGACGATGGCGGTGAACATCGAGGTCACGATGCCGATCGCCAGGGTGACCGCGAAACCGCGCACCGGCCCGCTGCCGATGGCGAACAGCACCACTGCCGCGATCAGGGTGGTGATGTTGGCGTCCATGATGGTGCTGAAGGCCTTGGCGTAACCCGCATGGATGCTGGCTTGCGGCGTGCTGCCATTACGGATCTCCTCGCGGATGCGCTCGAAGATCAGCACGTTGGCATCCACCGCCATACCCACGGTGAGCACGATACCCGCGATGCCAGGCATGGTCAGCGTGGCCTGGAGAATGGACAGAGCCGCGACGATGAGTACCAGGTTGGCGAGCAGTGCCAGATCGGCGATCAGACCGAACACCTTGTAATAGACGGCCATGAAGATCACCACCAGCGCCAGGCCGACCATCACCGAACGGAAGCCCTGGTCGATGTTGTCCTGGCCCAGGCTGGGCCCGATGGTACGTTCCTCGACGATGTCGATGGGTGCGGCGAGCGCCCCGGCCTTGAGCAGCAGCGCCAGTTCGTGGGCCTCGGCCGGGCTGTCCAGGCCGGTGGTCTGGAATCGCCGCCCGAAGGGCTCGCGGATGGTGGCCACGTTGATGACCTCCTCGACCCACTTCTTGATGGGCTTGCCGTTCTCGTCACGCCCCACAGTACGCTTTTCCTTGAACACGACCGCCATCGGCTTGCCGACGTTTTCGTTGGTGACGTTGCGCATGCGCCGCGCACCCTTGCCGTCGAGGGTGACGAACACCGCCGGGGTGCCGGACTGCTGGTCGAAGCCCGACGAGGCGTTGATCATCTGGTCACCGGTGACGATCAGCTGGCGCTTGAGCAGGATGGGCTGCCCCTGACGATCGTGGTACAGGCGGGTGCCCGGCGGGACCTTGCCGGTGCGCTCGGCCTGCAGGGCCTGCGCCGGATCGCCCGCCACCAGTCGGTATTCGAGGGTGGCGGTCGCGCTCAGCAGGTCCTTGACCTTGCCCGGGTCCTGCACGCCGGGCAGTTCCACCACGATCCGCCGCTCACCCTGTTGCTGGATGATCGGCTCGGCCACGCCCAGGGCATTCACCCGGTTGCGCAGGGTGGTGATGTTCTGCGACAGGGCCTGCTTGCGGATCTCGCGCTCCGCCGCCTTGGTAATCTGGGCGCGGAAGTAGTGGGCATCGCCTTCGTCACGCGCGCTGAAGTCGAGATCGCGGAATTCCTCGGCGGCCGCGGCCATGGCCTTGTCACGCACCTCCGGATCGCGGAAACGCACTTCCACACCATTGCCGACGGCCTTGGCGGTCACGTAGCGGAAGCGGTTCTCGCGCAGAAAAGTGCGCATGCTGCCCACCTGCAACTCCATGTGCTTCTTCAGCGCCGCGTCCATGTCCACGTCGATCAAGACGTGGATGCCACCCCGCAGGTCCAGGCCCAGGCTCATGGGCCTGCCACCCAGCGCGCGCAACCAGTCGGGCAGGTCGGGCGAGAGCGTCAGGGCATGGGTAAAGCCTCCCGGCAGCTTGCGCGCGATCACGTCCTGACCACGCAGCTGATCTTCGGGACGTTCAAAGCGAATCCGCAGACGCCCCTGCTGGCGCTCGATACGCTTGTAGGGCGCCTTGGCCTCGTCCAGCGCCTTGCGCAGCGTATCCACCAGGCTGTCGCTGACCGTGGCCCCACGGGTGCCCGTAACTTCGACCACCGGATCCTGGGGAAAGACATTGGGCAGGGCGTAGAGCAGGCCGCCCAGGATGACGAGGATGACCAGCAGGTTCTTCCAGAGGGGATATCGGTTCATGGTGTCGGTCTGTCTGGGGCCGCGGGCAGACGCGGCAGGCTCACATTTCCTTGAGGCTGCCCTTGGGCAGTACGGTCTCGACCGCAGTACGGCGGATGGTCACCACGGTGTTGTCGGCAATCTCGACCTTGACGAAGTTCTCGCCGACCTCGGTGATGCGTCCAACCAAGCCGCCCATGGTCTGCACCTCGTCACCCTTCTTGAGCGCCTCGACCAGCTTCTTGTGCTCCTTCTGACGCTTGACCTGGGGACGGATCATGAAGAAATACATGATCACGAACATGCCGATCAGGAACAGCAGCGGCAGGCCGCCGGGGTCGGCCGGGGCAGGCGTCGGGGCGGCCAGGGCATCGGATATCAGAAAACTCATCGAAACACTCCAAACCAGGATCGGAATCGGAAAATCGACCGCCGGATCAGATACGGCGGACATTACTGGCCGCGCATTATGCCACAGGCAGCCGCACCCCGGCTTCAGGGCGGCGCCGGCAGGCCCTGACGCGCATAGAAGTCCTCGCGGAAACGCTCGAAGCGTCCCTCGGCGATGGCCTCGCGTATCTCGCGCATCAGGTTCAGGTAGAAATACAGGTTGTGGATGGTATTGAGTCGCGCCCCCAGGATCTCGTTGCAACGGAACAAGTGGCGCAGGTAGGCACGGCTGTAGTGGCTGCAGGTATAGCAGTCGCAATGCGGGTCCAGCGGTCCGGTATCCTCGGCATGAACCCGGTTCTTGATCCGCACCACTCCCTCGCGCACGAACAGGTGGCCATTGCGTGCATTGCGCGTCGGCATCACGCAGTCGAACATGTCGATACCGCGACGCACGCCTTCCACCAGATCGGCCGGCGTGCCCACCCCCATCAAGTAACGTGGACGATCGACCGGCAGACGTTCGGCCAGGAAATCAAGAATGCGCAGACGGTCTTCCGGCGGCTCACCCACCGACAGCCCGCCCACCGCGTAGCCGTCGAAGCCGATCTCCCGAAGCCCGTCCAGCGAGCGTTCACGCAGCGATTCGTACATGCCACCCTGCACGATACCGAACAGGGCATTGGGATTGTCTCCATGCGCCTTGCGACTGCGCGTGGCCCAGCGCAGCGACAACTCCATCGAGGTACGCGCCTCGTCCTCGCTTGCCGGATAGGGCGTGCATTCGTCGAAGATCATGACGATATCCGAGCCCAGCTCGCGCTGGATCTGCATCGACTCTTCCGGCCCCATGAACACCCGCGCCCCATCCACCGGGGAACGGAAATGGACCCCTTCTTCGGTGATCTTGCGCAGCCCCCCCAGAGAATACACCTGGAAACCGCCGGAATCGGTGAGAATGGGACCCTCCCAGTGCATGAAATCGTGCAGATCACCGTGCGCACGGATGACCCCGGTACCCGGACGCAACCAGAGATGAAAGGTGTTTCCCAGGATGATCTGCGCCCCCATGCCGGTCAGCTCTTCGGGTGTCATGGCCTTGACCGTGCCGTAGGTGCCCACCGGCATGAACACTGGTGTCTCGATCTCGCCACGCGCCAGGCGCAGGCGCCCCCGACGGGCATTGCCGTCACTCTGGATCAGCGTGAACTCGAAAGACATAGAACCCTTTTATGAGTGAGTGTTGACATCTTTTTTAGAATATTAGAGAATAAACGTGTGCTGAGACCTAGCACATCTCCTCCATCCTCCTTTGGTGGTATTTGGCGCGGCGCCCCCTGCCGCGCCTTTTTTTGTCCGCCTCCGGCAGACAGGCCGAACATGTCAGGCGACACCGCCGATCCCCGGACGGGCTCACCTCCACCTCTCCCTCTCGGTCAGGGCATCGGCCGCCCTCTCCAGCAACATGGCATCACCATAGCTGTAAAAGCGGTAACGCCGGGCAACGGCATGTCGATAGGCGGCCATGACCCGCTGATGCCCGGCAAAGGCAGAGACCAGCATCAGCAGGGTCGATTTCGGGAGATGAAAGTTGGTGAGCAACACATCCACGATCCGAAAGCGGTAGCCCGGACGAATGAACAGGCGGGTGTCACCACGAAAGGGTCGCAATTCGCCATCGGCGGCGGCCGACTCCAGGCTGCGCACACTGGTCGTGCCCACGGCGACCACCCGACCACCACGCGCCCGGGTCTGGCTTACCTGCTCGCAGACCGCCTCATCCACCTCCAGCCACTCGCTGTGCATGACATGCTCATCGAGATTCTCCACGCGCACCGGCTGGAAGGTGCCCGCCCCGACGTGCAGGGTGACACGCGCGGTCTCCACGCCCATCGCCTCCAGGCGCTCGAGCATGGCCTCGTCAAAGTGCAGGCCGGCGGTCGGAGCCGCCACTGCACCCGGGCGACGTGCATAGACCGTCTGATAGCGCGTCTCATCCTCCGGCGCGTCTTCCCGGCGAATATAGGGAGGCAACGGCATGTGGCCATGCGCGGCCATCAACGCATGGAAATCGCCCCCCATCTCGATCTGCAGCAGAAACAGACCCTCCTGGCGTTCGATCACTCGCAGACGCCATTCGCCGATCGTCAGCGCCCCACCCGGCTTCGGCGATTTGCTCGCGCGAACATGGGCCAGCGCGCGATCGGCACCCACCACCCGCTCGATCAGGATCTCGACCTGTCCTCCCGTGACCTTGCGACCATACAGGCGGGCCGGCATCACCCGGGTGTCGTTGAATACCAGCAGATCCCCACGACGCAACAGACCGGGCAGCTCGCCGAACCGGCGATCGACAGGCTCACCGTTCGCTGGCAGATGCAACAGACGGCTGTCGCCGCGCCGTGCGCAGGGGCGCTGGGCGATCAGCTCCTCGGGAAGGTCGTAGTCGAAATCGGATAATTGCATGGGCGCGCGATCTTAGCACAGCCCCCAGGATGGGCAGTTCGCCAGGGGCGGGCTCCTTGCCCCATTCCCATCGGCCACAGGGATTCATCACCCCCCCAAGGCAACGCAATCGGCGTGGAGTTAACCCCCTGGCCCCTGGCGCGACATCCGAGCTGGTTGCGTCCTGACCGGGTGGCGTTATACTCGTGCGGCCCATGCCGGGGTGGTGAAACTGGTAGACACAGGGGATTCAAAATCCCCCGCCCTCACAGGCTTGCGGGTTCGAGTCCCGCCCCCGGTACCACAAGCAATCCAGCCAGTTACGCCATACCCGTAACTGGCTGTTTTTTTTGAATTTTTGTTTTTGCTTATCCGCGCACATTCGCTATTATCCGCCCATATCTGTCACAAATTGTCGTCACAAATTGTCATAAATTTGTCACGCGGAGCGGTGGAGATGGCCACGATCTGGAAGCGGAAAACAGGCCAGAAAACGGGCTGGACAGCCCGTGTTCGGCGAGCTGGTCACAGCGTCTCGAAAACCTTCCGAACCCGGCGCGAAGCCGAGGCCTGGGCGGCCAACATCGAGCGCGACATCGAGACGCGCCGCGCCGGTATCGCACACACAGTGCGCCAACCTTTCGCCGACGCGGTCCATCGCTATCGCAGCGAGGTATCCGAGCCCCCCCACCTTCTCGCCGCTGGCACTTGCTAACAGGCTGTTGAAAAACTCCCGGATTTCCGCAAGATCACCCCAGACCCCGATGCGTAAGTTGGATTGACGATGCGAGGCCCCGACATACAGCAAGAGACGCTGTTCAGCACGGTAAGCCCGGAACAGCGGGTCCCGAAGGACCATCCGCTGCGCCCCATCCGACGGATGGTCGATGAAGCCCTCAAGGCGCTGGACGGAGAATTCAATGCCCTGTACGCCGACAGGGGGCGGGACTCGATCCCGCCTTCGATGCTGCTGCGGGCGCAGCTGCTGATGGCGCTCTATACCATCCGCAGCGAACGGCAGCTGGTCGAGCAGATCGACTACAACCTGCTGTTCCGCTGGTTCGTGGGTTTCTCCATGGACGACGAGGTTTGGCACCACTCGATCTTCACCAAGAACCGGGATCGGTTGCTCGAAGGCGAGGTAGTGCACAAGTTCTTTGCCCAGGTGCTGGAACAGGCCCGTGCCGCCGATCTGCTCTCGAAGGAACACTTCAGCGTGGACGGCACGCTGATCGAGGCCCTGGCTTCGCTCAAGAGCTATCGTCCGAAGGACGAAGACGCCCCCCCACCCAGGGCGGCGGGCGCAATCCCACAGTGGACTTCCGTGGCGAGAAGCGCCATCGGGAAACACATGAATCCAAGACCGCCCCGGATGCCCTGTTGTTCAGGAAGAGCAAAGGCACCACCGCCAAGCTAAGCTACATGAGGCACCTGCTGATGGAGAACCGCCATGGGCTGGTGGTTGATGCCCAGGTGACCCAGGCGACCGGCACAGCTGAACGGGAGGCCGCCATCGCCATGGTCGAAGCGCTCGCCGGCACGCACTGGGCGACGGGGCCGGCGCGGACAAGAACTACGACACGAAGGGCTTCGTGGAGGCGATGCGCTGTACCAACGCTACCCCTCACGTCGCCCAGAACGACACCAACCGCTCATCGGCCATCGATGGACGCACCACCCGCCACGCCGGTTACCGAACCAGCCAAACTACCGCCAAGCGGATCGAAGAATGCTTCGGCTGGCTCAAGACCATCGGCGGG
This sequence comes from endosymbiont of unidentified scaly snail isolate Monju, assembly GCF_000801295.1. Taxonomy (NCBI): domain Bacteria; kingdom Pseudomonadati; phylum Pseudomonadota; class Gammaproteobacteria; species endosymbiont of unidentified scaly snail isolate Monju. The sequence continues at coordinate 1,966,912 of NZ_AP012978.1, forward strand.
TTGCGCAAGAGCCGGTTTGTGGGACGTGAAAAGCTGGACTTCCACTTTGTGCTGGGAGCAGCCGCCTACAACCTGGTTCGGATGCGCAATCTGGGGGTGGCGGCATGTTGATGGCCGCGATCCGAGGGGTTGGTGTGCCTGGAAACGGACAAATCGGACGAAATTGGCCAATTTCTTGCCAGAGGGCGGGAATCGCCGTGCTTCGTCCGCTGCTCACCACCAGGAAGGCTGCATCAGTCGGGTTGTTTTCAACGGCCTGCTAGCAAATATCCCGCTGCGGAAGGTCGCGAACGTCTGGGATCCATCGATATCGAGTGGCGGTTTTGAAAGACGGGCCTGGCATGGTTTGAGGAAGGTTTCATTGTTGCAGGGCAGATTACTCAGAGGAGACTGAAAACGATGATTACAGCACTGGTATTGATCAAAGCGGAAAAGGGTGAGGCATCGAATCTCGCGGCCAGGCTTGGAGAGATCGATGAAGTGGTCGAGGTTCTTTCAGTTGCGGGCGACTACGATCTGACTGCCAAGTTGCAGGTGAAGGAATATGAGCACCTCTCCGATATCGTGTCGGATGAGATCCAGCAACTCGATGGCATCGCATCCACCAGGACCATGATGGCCTTCAAGACCTACAAATTCAGCGGGCTGGAAGAAAGCGCGCCTGTCACTTCCGAGGCAGCACCTGCCCAAAGCGGTCCGGCCGCGGTATTGGAGGACGGGAAGAAGATCATCAAGCCCGTTTTGTCCCAGTTGACGCAGGGGTTCGACCTGGAAAAGAACGAAATCCATTCCCTGATCGATGCCATTGGAAAAGATCAACTCTCCGATGTTCAGATCGCAGGCTTTCTGGTCTCGCTGCTTTCCAAGGGCCCCAGTATCAAGGAGGTGGCCCATATTGCGCAGGCCATGCGTAACAACTGCATCCCGTTCCAGCCCCAAGTGGAAGGAGAAATCACCGACACCTGCGGCACCGGGGGCGGGTTGACCACCTTCAACATCAGCACGGCGAACTCGATACTCGCGGCCTCGGCAGGCATCCCTGTCGCCAAGCATGGCAGTCGTTCGATTGCTTCATCGTCTGGGAGCGCAGACGTGCTGGAAGCGCTGGGTGTAAAGATCGACCTGTCCATCCCACAGGCGACGCGTCTGATTGAGGAAATCGGCATCAGTTTTCTTTATGCGCCCAATTTCCACCCGATCATGTTGAAGGTGTTCGGGCCCGAGAACCAACTGGGGATCAAGACCATCTTCTTCACCATCATCGGCCCCCTGATCAATCCGGCAGGCGCTCGCAACCATACGATGGGCGTATACAAGCCCGAGCTCGTACACATGGTGGCTGAAGTTGTGAAGGAGATGGACTTCAATCACGTCATCGTGGCGCATGGCCTCGACGGCCTCGACGAGATCTCCCTGCTGGGCAAGACCGCCATCGCCGAAGCCAAGGACGGCACCATCAAACGCTATGAAATCAGCCCGGAAGATTTTGGCATGAAGCGCTGCTCCATCGAGGACATTGCAGGCGGATCACCGGAGTTCAATGCGCAGGTCATCAGGGATATCTTCTCCGGCGCCGACAAGGGACCGCGAAGGGATGCGGTGGTCCTCAACAATGCAGCGACTTTGTATGTGAGTGGCCTGGTTCCCAGTATTCAGGAGGGTATCGAGATGGCCAACTCGCTGCTGGATTCCGGTGCCGCCATGAACAAGCTCGAAGAGCTTATCCGGGTATCCAATCAGGTGTGACGAACATGCCCATCAATAAAAGACCGTCTTTGGCGGCCTCCATCAGGGAACGTCAGAAGCAGGGTCACTTCCCTGTCATCTCCGAGTTGAAACCGAGATCGCCGAAAGAAGGCGATCTGTTTCGGGGTCGGGACCCCCTGACCCTGGTTTCGGAGATGGGCACCTGCCCGGTCGCCGGCATCAGTGTGGTTACGGAACCGCTGCATTTCGGGGGGAGTATGGATCTGTTGCGGGATGTGATATCTCATGTTTCGCTGCCGGTTCTGCACAAGGATTTTGTCACCGATCCAGAGCAGGTGAAGGAATCAGCGAAGGCTGGAGCTTCAGCCATACTGATCATCACCTCCATGTTGGATGATGCACAGATCGAGCTCCTCGTCGCAGCGTCAAGAAGGCATGGCATAGAGTCCCTGGTTGAGGTGCATACGGCTTCCGAAATGGAGCGGGTGGCGGATCTCGATTACGACCTGCTCGGGATCAACAACCGGGATATCACGGTGCTTGAAGTGGACGACATGGATGTCAGTTGGACCGAAACCCTGGCGCCGCTGAAAGGAGTAGACAGGCCGCTGATCAGCGAGAGCTCCATTTCCGGCCCTGAAGATATCGTCCGTGCCGGCAGGGCGGGGGCGGACGCCGCGCTGGTTGGCACTGCCGTGTTGCGGGCACCGGATATTTCGCAGTTCCTGAATCAGCTCATCGGGGTCGGCTGGCCGGTATGACTCGAATCAAGATCTGCGGCCTGACAAACGAACAGGACGTTCACCTGTGCGCCTCGGCTGGTGCAGATGCACTCGGTTTCGTGGTGGAGTACCCGGTGGAGGTTCCTTGGAATCTGAATCGTGAAACCGCCCGCAGACTCATGGCCCGGATGCCGCCCTTTGTCACCAGTGTTGCGGTGGTGGGTGACGACCCAGACCAGGTTCTCGGCATTGCCGAAACAGTGAAACCGAACGTGGTGCAACTGCATGGTCGGGAGCCGTTTGCGGTCACCGCAGAGATGATCCGGGGGCTGAAATCACTCGGGATCGGGGTTATAAAGGCCCTGCGCTTTTCAACCGACAGCGGTGAGCTCGATTACGACCTGGCCGATCCGATCGAGGCCTGTCACGCCCTTGCCGAAGCGGGTGCCGACGCCATCGTCGCCGATTCCTTCACCAGGTCCCGGCCGGCGGGAACAGGCAAGCGCTTCGACTGGAAGGTGGCGCGTTTTCTTGGCGACAAGACACCGATTCCCCTGATCCTCGCTGGCGGCCTGACCGCAGAGAACGTGGGCAGGGCCATTGTTGAGGTGAACCCCTACGGGGTGGACGTCATATCGGGCGTCGAAGGCAGGGATCATAAAAAGGACCCTGACAAGGTGAGGGCATTTGTCCAGGCGGTAAAATCAACGCGTTGTCGAGCCGGTGATTAACAGGCCGTTGAAAACAACCCGACTGATGCAGCCTTCCTGGCGGTGAGCAGCGGATGAAGCACGGCGATTCCCGCCCTCTGGCAAGAAATTGGCCAATTTCGTCCGATTTGTCCGTTTCCAGGCACACCAACCCCTCGGATCGCGGCCATCAACATGCCGCCACCCCCAGATTGCGCATCCGAACCAGGTTGTAGGCGGCTGCTCCCAGCACAAAGAGGCTGAAGCTGGGGCGAGAACACCACATCGGATTGAGCAAATGCCGATTCGTCAAAGGCAGCAAGAAGCTGAAATAGAGCTCTGACAGTGTCGCAGGCGTGTCACAAGATATGATTAAGTGATTGATTTGACGTGAATAGATGAGTCCCGCCCCCGGTACCAATCTCTGGCCGCATCCAGGCCGCCTCGCAAGAAAACGCCCGGGATTCCCGGGCGTTTTCTGAGTGGGCTTGCCGAGCCTCAACGATTGCTCTCGGATACGATCATCCAGCGACCGTTCTCGCGACGCAGGCGCAACACCTTGTTACTGACGTCACGGTAGTTGTGCGCCCGGTAACGCTGGCGGAACCGTGCAGTCGCATTGTCTCCCTGCACGCTCACCTCGATATCGTCAATATCCACCTGGATATTGTGAGCACGGCCAATGACGCGACGCCGGGCCGTGCGCCAGGCCGAACGACTGCCCTTCGCTGGCTTGAAGGCACTGGAATAGAAACTGAAATAGTTGTCCACGTTACCCGAGGCCCAGGCTGCGGCCCAGTCCTGGATCCTGTTGACCACTTCTCCCCCCGGCGTGATGTCCGCCTTGACTGTCGTCGGTGCTGCCGATTCCGTGACCTGTTGACGGGGGATAGCCGGCCCAAAATCCTCCACCTTGAGATCGTAGGCAGCGTATTGTCCGAAGGACTTCAGCTCTTCATCGCCCCGACCCGGTCCCTGGGGCATCTCGGCACCCAGCACACCGAGCAACCGTCCCATGCCGGCCAGAATACGGTACTGGGCATAGAGGTTGTCATATCGGGTCTCGACCAGGGACCGCTTGGCCTCGAACAGCTCGTTCTCGATGTTGAGCAGATCGACCAGGGTTCGCTTGCCGATATTGAATTGCTTCTCGTAGGCCTTGCGGGTGGCAGTGGTCGCCCGGACATAATCGATCAACGAACCCAGTTGCGAACGAGTCGCCTGGTAGGCTGACCAGGCCAGGCGCAGGCTCTCGACGACTTCCCGGTAGGTCTGGTTGCGCACTTCCTTGGCTTCGTTGAGCAGGTGTGCCGTCTGTGCCTTGCGGGCCCTGTCACGCCCCCCGGAGTAGAGGTTGTAGCGCAACCGGATCAGGGCACTCAGGTCCTTGTTGGTCCCCTTCAATCCGTTCTGGTCGTCACCCCAGTTGCTACCCAGTTCCAGATCGAGCTTCGGGTAGTCGTTCTGGCGGGCAGCCTCATGCTGGGCCAGCGCGGCCTTCACGTCGGCCTTGGCCGATCGGAGCGTGGGGTGTTCGGCCAGCGCAATCTCCATGGCCTCGGCCAACGACATCGGCAGATTGCGCTCCAGACCCGAAACCGGCTGCAATTCGGCGGGGGCTGGCATGCCGACAGTACGCAGATAACGGGTCTCGACGTCTTTCAGGTTGACCAGGTCGGAGAGACGACTGGCCTCGGCATTGGAGCGCCGGCCACTCACCTGGTCGAGGTCGACCGAGCTGCCGATACCGGCCTTGTAACGTAGGCGAATCTGGCTCTCGGTGCGCCGATGCGCCTGCAGGTTGTCTTCCGACAGGCGCAGAAGCTCACGATGCCGCAGCACATCGAGATAGGCCTTGATGGCATCCAGCGCCACATTCTGGCTCACACCCTCGGGCCGCCGGGCTACCGACTCGTAACGGGCCTGCTGACGCGCCACCTCGCTGTCGGTGGCATAGCCATCGAACAGCATCTGGGAAAGCCTGGCCCCCGCCTCCTTGCGGATCAGACTGCGACCGTCCTTGTAACCGGCATTACGGGTGGCCGCGTTATCGTTCCACTCCCACCCCCCGGCGGCCGTGATGTCGATTCGCGGCTTGTAACCGGCCTTCGCCTGCTCTATCTGCTGCGCGCGCGCCTGCAATTCGTTGCTCTGTACGCGAACATCGGGATGCGTTGCCAACGCCTCGCGCACCGCGTCATTCAGCGTCACCATCTCGCTACCCATGGCGGCATCCGTGCCAGCCAATCCCGCGCACAAGAACAGGACGATTAGAACCCTACGCATTCCTCGCCCCCCAAGGTCGTTTTGTTTTCCGACCGACTCCCGGTCGAATCCATTACCGCGATGCATCCGATGCAAATGACACACCACCTTTGCGGACACAAGCCGCCGGGAATGCCATCACGCACCCAGATGTGTGGCCACTGCCACAAAACCGCGCCACAAGGCGTGAAGGTCGTCACAAAACGACAGTCATACCCTTCCCAAATTATCCAGACCCGGGAAACCAAAGGCACGGCCTCGACGACAGCGAAGAGACCGGTCCACGACTACCCACCTCAGGAGCCCGCAGCAAGACGGGCGCACGCAAAAAAAAACGCCACGTCATGCAACGGGGCGTTTCCATCCTCCTCCGGGCTTGTTCTACGCAAGTCTCGAAGTTGATACGGAGTATACCCGTTCCTCATCCTCGCGCAACACAAAATGTCGCCTGCGACAGGCTCATCCGGGCGATTCTCTGCTCAGTTGCCGAACAAACCGGCTGCGCAGGTCCAGACGCGACAATATCAACGAGGCAAGGACCAGGCCGTAGAGACCCGGCTCCAGCCAATCGGCCTTGACCAGCCACCAGAAGTGCAACACGCCCAGCGCGGCCATCGGATAGACCAGCCGGTGCAGCCTGGCCCATCGTCGCCCCAGCCGGCGCATCGCCGCTCGCGTGGAGGTGAGCGCCAGCGGCACCAGCAGCAACCAGGCAGTGAAGCCAACGGTGACATAGGGTCGCTTGGCGATGTCTTCCCACATCGAGGTCCAGCGCAGTTCCTGGTCGAGCACCGTCCAGATCAAAAGGTGCACAGTGGCATAGAAGAATGCGTAGAGCCCCAGCAGGCGGCGCAGGCGCAGAGGCCAGGCCTGTCCCAGCAGACGCCGCAGGGGCGTCATGGCCAGGGTGATCAGCAGAAAACGCAAGGCCCAGTCGCCGGTGACATGGGTGACCGTCTCCAGCGGGTTGGGCCCCAGATCGTCGAGCACCGCGCCGCGCACCAGCAGCGCAAAGGGCAGCAGGCAGGCGACAAACAGCAGCGGCTTGAACAGCCAGCGGAACAACCAGCCGGGTCGCATCAGTAGAACCGCCGCAAATCCATTCCCTTGTAGAGGTGCGCGACCTCCTCGGCATAGCCGTTGAACATCAGGGTCTTGTGCTTGCGCGCGAACAGGCCCTCGCCGATGCGTCGCTCGTATTTCTGGCTCCAACGTGGGTGATCGACGTTCGGGTTCACGTTGGCATAGAAGCCATATTCCTCGGGCTGGAGCACCGCCCAGGTGTTGCGCGGCTGCTGCTCGGTGAAGCGGATGGCGACGATGGACTTGATGTTCTTGAAGCCATACTTCCACGGCACGATCAGGCGCAGCGGTGCCCCGTTCTGCCCCGGCAGCTCCACCCCGTACACCCCCGTGACCAGCAAGGTCAGGGGATGCATGGCCTCATCGATGCGCAAGCCTTCGACATAGGGCCAGTCGACGATCGGGCGCCGCAGGCCGGGCATCTGCTCGGGATCGGCCAGGGTCTCGAAGACCACGTATTTCGCTTTGGAAGTGGGTTCGAAGCGTGCGAGGAGGCGCGCCAGCGGAAAACCGTCCCAGGGCACGATCATGCTCCAGGCCTCGACGCAGCGAAAACGGTAGATGCGCTCCTCCTGCGGGATCTTCAGTACATCCTCGATATCGATCACCCCCGGCCTGGCGCACTCACCTTCCACGCGAATCGACCAGGGTCGGGGACGCAAACGGTGGGCATTGCGCGCCGGTTCGCGCTTGCCCGAGCCCAGCTCGAGAAAGTTGTTGTAATGGGTGATGTCGTCGAAATCGGTGGGCTCCAGGTCCTTGCCCCAATCCGTGTCCTTCAGGCCGGGCAGGCGCCGCCCCTCGGATGGCGGCGTCACCAGGGCGCGGGCCGAGGGCAATGCCGCGCCGATACCGGCCGCCGCAGCCATCGCCAGCAGCTGGCGACGCTGGCGGAAATACCGCTCGGGCGTGACGTCGGATTCCTTGAGATCGCCGGGGCGCCGGATACGAATCAGCATGGGGTACCTCTGTGACGATGGACTTCGATTTCGTCCGGTTCTGACCGTCTGCCGACAGGAAATATTGCAGGCGGTCAGCGCTGACGATCGCGCACGTACCACAACACCGGCAGCAAGGCGCCGAAGAAGGTCACCAGCATGGACAGGCCGCCAGGACCGAAGCGCATCGCCGTGGCATAGCCCCCGACCCCGCCGAGCAGGACCGAAAGCAGGAAGGTGCGCGCCAGCAGGCAGATTCGGCAGGAAGTTTTCATATTTCTAGTCTAGCCGAAACACAGACAACCGAACGCTTTGTCAGACCACACGATACGGGCCAGGGTTCAGGGTATACACGCCTACGAAATCCACTGTTTTGTCCAGCGCTCCTACGGGTAGGAGGCCCGTCCCCGGGCCGAACCGTTCGCGGGAAGGACGCCGCTCCTGCGGGTAGCGGGAAGTATGAATCAATAATGCGGTGGCGGAGCGTCCTCGACCGCCTCGCCGACCTGCTCGGACAGCTCGCGCAGCTGCGTCTCGAGCTGGTCGATGCGCCGGATCAGTGCCGCGATGCGTTCGTCCTGCGCCAGCGACTGGCGGGTGAACTCGTCGATGGCCGCCTCCTGGTGGGCCAGCCGCTCCTGCAGATCGACGATCACCTGGTCCATCAGCCCACCCAGCGCCGGGCATTGCGGAACAGGCGCATCCAGGGGCCGTCCTCACCCCACTCGTCGGGGTGCCAGCTGTTGGTCACGCTGCGGATCACCCGCTCGGGGTGCGGCATCATGATGGTGACCCGGCCATCGGCATTGCACAGGCCGGTGATACCCTCGGGCGAGCCGTTGGGGTTGGCCGGATAGCGCACCGCCACCTGGCCGTCGTTATCGATGTAACGCAGCGCCACCTGCCCCGCCACCGCCTCGAGCTGTGCCGGATCGGCGAACTCCGCACGACCCTCGCCGTGAGCCACGGCAATGGGCATGCGGCTGCCGGCCATGCCCTCGAGCAGGACAGACGGCGAGTCGGCCACCTCCACCATCACGAAACGCGCCTCGAACTGCTCGGAACGATTGCGCACGAAGTGCGGCCAGTGTTCGGTTCCAGGAATCAGCTCCTTGAGGTTGGAGAGCATCTGGCAGCCGTTGCACACACCCAGGGCGAAGCGGTCGTCCCGCTCGAAAAAGGCGGCGAACTGTTCACGTGCCCGCGCATTGAAAAGGATGGATTTGGCCCAACCCTCCCCGGCACCGAGCACGTCGCCATAGCTGAAGCCGCCGCAGGCGACCAGCCCTTGGAAATCCTCGAGGCCTGCGCGCCCGGCAAGGAGATCGGACATGTGCACATCCACCGCCTCGAAACCGGCCTTGTGGAAGGCCGCGGCCATCTCCACCTGGCCGTTCACCCCCTGCTCGCGCAGGATGGCCACCCGCGGCCGGGCACGCTCGATCCAGGGCGCGGCGATGTCGTCCTCGGGGTCGAAGGTGAGTTGCGCATGCAGCCCCGGATCCTCGGCGGTGATGCGCTCGAACTCCTCCTGCGCACAAGCCGGGTTGTCGCGCAGCGCCTGCATCTCGCGGGTGGTCTCCGACCAGTACTGTTGGAGAACGGCGCGCGTGGAGTCGAACACCGGCCGCTCGCCATGACGGATGACGATGCGATCATCCTCGCGCAAGGTACCGATGATCTGCGAGCAATGCCCCAGCCCGGCCTGCTCGAGGCGCAGCAACACATCGTCGGCGCCCTCGTGGTGGACCTGGATCACCGCCCCCAGCTCCTCGTTGAACAGCACCGCCAGATCGTCGGTGGACAGGCCCGCCAGGTCGATGTCCAGGCCGGCGCGACCGGCAAAGGCCATCTCACAGAGGGTGACGAACAGGCCGCCGTCGGAGCGGTCGTGATAGGCCAGCAGCAGGCCTTCGGCGTTCAGTTCCTGGATGGCCGCGAAGAAGCGCACGAGCAGTTGCGGGTCGTCGAGGTCGGGCCCCTGCTCGCCGATCTGCTCGAAGACCTGCGCCAGGGCGCTGGCGCCGAGGCGGTCGCGGCCCTCGCCCAGGTCGATCAGGATCAGGTCGGTATCGCCCCGGTCGCTGCGCAGCTGCGGGGTCAGGGTGGCGCGCGCATCGCGCACCGGGGCGAAGGCGGAGACGATCAGCGACAGCGGTGCGGTCATCTCCCGCGGCTGTCCATCCTGCTGCCAGACGGTCTTCATGGACATCGAATCCTTGCCCACCGGGATGGCGATACCCAGCTGCGGACAGAGTTCCAGTCCCACCGCCCGCACCGTGTCGTACAGGCGCGCGTCCTCGCCGGGATGGCCAGCAGCGGCCATCCAGTTGGCCGACAGCTTGATGTCACCCAGCCGCTCGATGGCCGCCGCGGCGATGTTGGTGATCGCCTCGCCGACCGCCATGCGCCCCGAGGCGGGCGCATCGAGCAGCGCCAGCGGGGTGCGCTCGCCCATGCTCATGGCCTCACCGGTGTAGCCGTTGTAGTCGCTCAGCGTGACCGCCACATCGGCCACCGGCACCTGCCAGGGCCCGACCATCTGGTCGCGCGCCACCATGCCGGTGATGGAACGGTCGCCGATGGTGATGAGGAAGGTCTTGTCCGCCACCGTGGGCAGGCGCAGCACGCGCGCAGCGGCCTCGGCCAGATCGACTCCCTCGCGCGCGAGCGGCGTGGCCGGATAGGGCTCGTGCTGCACTTCGCGGGTCATCTTCGGCGGCTTGCCCAGCAGCAGCGAGAGCGGCATGTCGATGGGCCAGTTGTCGAAGTGCCGGTCGTGCAGGCGCAGCACCTGTTCTTCGGCGGCCTCGCCGACGATGGCATAGGGACAGCGTTCGCGCTCGCACAGGGCCTTGAACTGCTCGAGCCGCTGGGCATCGACCGCCAGCACGTAGCGCTCCTGCGACTCGTTGCACCAGATCTCCATCGGTGACATGCCCGGGTCGTCGCTGGGTACCTCGCGCAGTTCGAAGCGCCCGCCGCGACCGCCATCGTTCACCAGCTCGGGCAGGGCATTGGACAGGCCGCCGGCGCCCACGTCGTGAATGAACAGGATGGGATTGTCCTCGCCCATCTGCCAGCAGCGGTCGATGACCTCCTGGGCACGGCGCTCCATCTCGGGGTTGGCGCGCTGCACCGAGGCGAAGTCCAGGTCCTCGGCCGAGGTGCCCTGTGCCATCGACGAGGCAGCGCCTCCCCCCAGACCGATGAGCATCGCCGGGCCGCCGAGCACCACCAAGGGCGTTCCCGCCGGGAAGGCGCCCTTCTCGATGTGTTCGGCACGGATGTTGCCCAGGCCGCCGGCGAGCATGATGGGCTTGTGGTAGCCGCGCAGCTCCTCGCCCACCTGCTGTTCATAGGTGCGGAAATAGCCGCACAGGTTGGGGCGGCCGAACTCGTTGTTGAAGGCTGCCGCACCGATCGGCCCCTCGAGCATGATGTCCAGTGCCGAGACGATACGCCCCGGGCGACCGAAATCACGCTCCCAGGGGCGCTTGAGGCCGGGGATGCGCAAGTTGGAAACCGAGAAGCCGCACAGCCCGGCCTTGGGCTTGCCGCCACGCCCGGTGGCACCCTCGTCGCGGATCTCGCCGCCGGCGCCGGTGGCCGCCCCCGGATCGGGTGAGATCGCCGTGGGATGGTTGTGGGTCTCGACCTTCATGAGGATGTGGATGTCCTCGTCGTGGTCGGCATAGACGCCACTCTCGGGCATGGGAAAGAAACGCGAGCCCTCGTGGCCGGTGATCACCGCTGCGTTGTCCTTGTAGGCCGAGAGCACGTTGTCCGGCGAGGACTGCGTGGTGTGGCGGATCATGCGGAACAGCGAGTGCTCCTGTGGCTCGCCATCGATCACCCAGTCGGCGTTGAAGATCTTGTGCCGGCAATGTTCCGAGTTGGCCTGCGCGAACATCATCAACTCCACGTCGCTGGGATTGCGCCCCAGCGCGCGAAAACTGTCCACCAGGTAGTCGATCTCGTCGTCGGACAGCGCCAGCCCCAGCGCAGCATTGGCCTGCTCCAGCGCGGCACGCCCACCTTCGAGCACGTCCACGGTGGTCATGGGCCGCGGCTCGGCGCTCTCGAAGAGCACTTCGGCCTGCGCCAGATCATCGAGCACCACCTCGGTCATGCGATCATGCAGCAGCGATGCCACCTGCGTGCGTCGCCCGGCATCGAGTTCAGCATCCTCCAGGTAGTAGGCAATACCGCGCTCGATGCGATGCAACGCCGCCAGCCCGCAATTGTGCGCGATATCAGTGGCCTTGGAGGACCAGGGCGAGATGGTGCCCGGGCGCGGCACTACCAGCAGCAGTTCGCCTCGCGGCTCGTGCGCAGGCAGTGCCGGACCATAGCGCAGCAGGCGATCAAGCACCTGGCGCTCGGCGTCCTCCAGTGGCCGCTCGAGATCGACGAAGTGCACGAACTCGGCATACAGCGACAACTCGATACCGGTCGCCTCGGCGATCCGCCGGGTCAGCTTCTGCAGGCGAAAGTCGGACAGCGCAGGCGCGCCACGCAGTGTGAGCATCACAGGGCCCTCGGGCGATCTTGTGGAAGGGCGCCATGATACCGCCGGCGGCTGTCTCAGAACAGGTCGATACCGCCGCTCTCGTGTTCAGCAGGCGAGGAGGTTTCCAACTGCACCGCCGGTTTCTCGAGGCGCGGACGCATGGACTCGTCCCAGCCGTCCTCGGAGAGCACGAAGTACGAAACCTTCTCGCGCAACGCCGCACCCAGCTTGCGCAGATCGGCCTCGGAGACGGCATGCACACCGTTTTCTGCCACCACGCTCTGGTTCAGTTCGACCAGGGCCAGAACATTCTGGCTGGCCTGGTCGGCCACCGCCTGCTGTTCCTGCATGGCCTGGGTAATGGCGTCCGAGAGCTTCTTGATCTGTGCCACGGCCGAGGCGATGTCCTCGATCTGGCTGCTGGCCACGGCCATCTGCTCGCGGGTACGTACGGCACTGTCACGGGTCTGGCGGATCTGCCCCACGGTGCGCTCGGATTCCGCTCCCACCGAGTCGGCCAGTTCACGGATCTGCGCCGCCGCCCCCTGGCTCTGTGCAGACAGCCGTCGCACCTCGTCGGCCACCACCGCAAAGCCGCGACCGTGTTCACCGGCGCGCGCCGCCTCGATGGCCGCGTTCAGTGCCAGCAGGTTAGTGTTCTCGGCGATCTCGGTAATGGTCTGGGCGATGCTGCGGATCTCGGTGTTGACGTTCGCCAGCACGTCGATCTGGCTCGCCGCCTGGTCGGTGGCACTGGCCAGTTCTTCCATGCTGTCCGCTGTCAGCCGCACCGTCTCCAACGAGTCGTCAGCTGCCGCCACCGCCTCGCTGACCGCCTGGCCGATTTCCTGGTTCTGTTCGTGTACCCGGATCCGCATCTGCTCCAGGGCTTCGACCGAAGCGGCAACCTCGCTGCCATATTGGTTCTGCAGGTGCGACTTCTGCTGGATCATCATGTAGCCATCGGCCAGCTCGCGCGACATGGGTACCAGGCGGCTTGCCGACCGGGCGATCTCGGTCAACTGGCGATCGGCCGCAGCCAGAAAGCGGTTGAAGCTCTCGGCCACCTGTCCAGTGAGGTGGCAACGACGATCGAGATACACACGTTCGCCGCGGTGCAGGCCGTCGATGAAACGAGCCAGCGGGGCCGGCACGTCCGGGCGCGGCAACAGCCAGCCCGAAAAGGTCGCCACCATCACCCAGGAGGCCAACGCAAGCGCCTGCCAGCCATCGACCAACCAGAAGGCCGGTGCTGCCAGCACCAACCCCACTCCGAAGGTTGCGATAACACGGTACGGCTTGTTCTTCATTCTTCCGCTGCACTCCAGGAAAGGGACGCTCTTTGAAGCGGCCTGTCCGCCTGAAGCTTTAACGAAAAGTCGAAAAAATCCATCGCTCACCGTCAACAGGCGTGCGAAGAAAGCGGTTCAGGGGCCTCCCAGCTCGAACCAGGCACTGACCTGATCCTGCGCCAGCAACGCCAGGCGAGCGGCAATATCGGGAACTGCCCGGCACAAGACCTGGCTGGCCAGCCCGGGGCGGTTGTTCTTTTCGCTCAGGTGACCCACGACCAGGTGTCGCAACGCGGCATGGTCGATGCGGCACAGAAAGTCCGCCGCCTGGGCGTTGTTCAGATGGCCGTAGTCGCCGCCGACGCGCGCCTGCAAGGCCGGCGGATAGGGACCGTTGGCCAACATCACCGGGTCGTGGTTGCATTCCAGCAGCAGGGCATCGAGTTGCCGGTAACGTGCGGCGACGTACGGTGTATGACTACCGAGGTCGGTGAGCAGGCCGAGCCGCAGGTCACGGTGCTCGACGACGAACTGAGCCGGCTCGCGTGCATCGTGCGGGACCGGCACCGGCTCGATCCGCAGCTCACCCACGCGGATCGACCCGCCGTGGCTGTTGAACAGGTGCAGTTCGGGAAGCGCGCCATAGTCACGCGCGTGCCAGGTCCCATGACTCATCCACACCGGCACGCCCAGGGCGCGCGCCACCGGCCCCACTCCCCGGGTGTGATCGCCATGCTCATGCGTCACGAACACGGCGTCGATGGCATCGGGATCGACCCCGAGCAGGGCGCAACGCCGGCGCAGTTCCTTTAGAGGGTATCCACAATCGACCAGCACCAGGGTGTCGCCACCCTGCACCAGGATGGCATTGCCCCGACTGCCACTGCCTAGCGAGGCGAAGCGCAGCATACCGGGCCGGTACTCAGCGGATCTGTTCCTTCAGCAGGTTGAGAATGCGCTTGGCCGTGGGCGTGGCGTCGCGCTGCCCCTTGGCGTCGAGCACGACCACCTCGGTATTGCCACCCTGCTCACGCAGCTGCACCTGGTACTCGATGTTGCGATCCGGCTTGTCGTCACCCCAGAACTTGAGCCTGGAGAAGAAGCCCTTGCTCTCCTGCTCGGCCGCGGGGTCGTTGTAACGCACGTAGTAGATGCCAGCGGAGCGGTTGCGGTCCTCGACAGCGAAGCCTACGCGATCCAGCGCCAGTCCGACCAGGCGCCAGGCACGGGTGAACTGGTCGCCGATGATCAGCTTCACCCCGTCACGTCCCTGAACCAGTTGCGACTGTGGCTTGTGACGGCGCGCCCGGGCCGCCACCCGCTCGCGCTCCTCGGTGGCGCCAAGGAAGACCTTGATTCGGCGCAGCATCACCGCCTCGAGGTTGGGATCGCGCGGGCGCGGTTTCCAGACGGTGTTCTCGGCATCGCCCCTCGAATCGGTGACCAGCTTCTCCTGCATGCCGTAGTGCGTCAGGTAGATCTCGGTCTGGTTGTCGCCGGCCTTTTCCAGGCGCACCCGATACTGGTCGCGCAGGCTGGTCTCGTAGAGACCGTCGAAGGTCTTGCGGATGAAGTCGGTGACAAAATCACGCGTGATGTTGGCCCGGTTCTCCAGCCAGGCGGTGCGCATGATGCCCAGTTCGGGGTCCTGCTCCTCGAGCAGAATGCCCTGGTCTTCCCAGAAGGCGAGCAGCTTGTCCCACACCGCGTCGGCCGGTCCTTCGACCACCAGCCAGCGCGCATCGCCATCACGCATCTCGCGCACCTTGGGATGCTCGGGCAACACCGCGTCACCGGCACGGCGACCACCTTCCACACCACGCAGCCTGCGGTCGGTAACATACTCGGAATAGTTTGTCGCCACCCCGGCCGTGTTGTCGGGCACGCTCATGAGGTCGTTCATCCGGGTCGAGGTGAGATCCGGCGGCACCTCCAGGTTCTTCGATGCCTGTTTTTCGCGCTTGTATTCCACGGCCTTGTCCGGCACCAGCTCCTCCGTATCGATGCTGCTGCAGGCAGTAACGACCAGGGAACACAGGGTCAGGACCAGGAGTCGGCGGGTATTGTTCATGTCGAGTCTTTCTCCACGCGAGCCTTCGTCTCGCGCCTCAGGATTTCCGGGATAGGCCCGCCCGTTGCAAGGCCTCGGCGAGGGCCGCCTCGTGTTCGGAAGACAGCCAGGTGAGCGGCAGGCGAATGCCCTTGTCGATCATGCCCATCCACCACAATGCCCACTTCACGGGGATGGGGTTGGACTCGACGAACAGGGTGCGATGCAGGGCCGAGACCCCGGCGTCGAGCTCTGCCGCGCGCGCGGCATCGCCAGCCAGCGCGGCAGCGCACATGGCGTGCATGGCCGCCGGCGCCACGTTGACGGTAACCGAGATGTCGCCGTCCGCACCGGCGAGGATGGCCTCGCGCGCGGTGGCGTCGTCCCCGCTGTAGATGGCGAAGCCCGGTCCGGTCAGCTCGCGGATGCGGGTGATGCGTGACAGGTCACCGGTGGCCTCCTTGATGCCCGTGATGTTGGGCACCTCCGCCAGGCGCGCCACCGTCTCGGCCAACATGTCCACCGCGGTACGCCCGGGAACGTTGTAGAGGATCTGCGGAATATCCACCGCCTCGGCGACCGCCTTGTGATGCTGATACAGACCTTCCTGAGTCGGCTTGTTGTAATAGGGCGTGACCAGCAGGCAGGCATCGGCACCCGCGGCCTTGGCGCAGCGGGTGAGCGCGATGGCTTCGCTGGTGGAGTTGGCGCCGGTGCCGGCGATCACCGGGATACGCCCGTCCGCCAGCTCGACGGTACGACGGATCACGTGACAATGCTCTTCCTCGTCCAGCGTGGCCGACTCGCCGGTCGTGCCGACCGAGACAATGGCGTCGGTCCCCTGTTCGACGTGCCAGTCCACCAGGCGGGCGAGCGCCTGCTCATCGATGGCGCCGTCCGGCGTCATCGGGGTCACCAGCGCAACGATGCTGCCGCGGATCATGAGCTACTCCGAATTCGATGCAAGGTCAGGATTCTAGCAGGGACGAAAGGCCGCGGGGAGCCGCTCAGCCATCGTCCATCTCCAGGTCCTCACGCACTGCCTCGATACCGGCACGCGCACAGGCCTCATCGGTCTTGCCGCTGGGCGCCCCAGAGACCCCCACCGCACCCAGCAGGACCCCGCCAACCTGTACCGGCACCCCGCCGGCGGACATCACCAGGCCGGGCACCCGCCCAATGGGCGTATTGGCACGACTGCCGAGTTCCGACGTTGGCACACCGAACATGGCGGCCGCATAGGCATTGCCCTGGCTGATCTCCAGGGCAATGCGCGGCGCGATGCTGTCGCGCAGCACCACCTGGGGGATGCCGTCACGATCGACCACGGTGACGGCGACCTGAATGCCCTTGTCGCGACAATCGGCCAAGGCCGCATCGGCGATCTGTCTCGCCGTCTCCAGCGACAGACGCTTGAGCGATACTGTCAGACCCTCCTCGGCTGTCACGCCTCCGGAGAACACCATCATCCCGGCCGCCAGGCCCGCAAGAAACCGTTTGATCATCTCCCCCTCGAAAGGTTTGCTCATCTTCTTCTCCTCCTCAATGCTTACCGCTCGCCACCATAATGCGAACGTACATAGTCTTCGACAATCGCCTGGAACGCCTCGGCGATACCTTCCCCCTTGAGCGTCACGGCCTTCTCGCCGTCGATGTAGACCGGCGCGGCCGGACGCTCGCCAGTCCCCGGCAGGCTGATGCCGATATTGGCATGCTTGCTCTCGCCCGGACCGTTGACCACGCAGCCCATCACCGCCACGTCCATGGTCTCGACCCCCGGATAGCGCTCGCGCCATACCGGCATCTGCTCGCGCAGGTAGGACTGGATGTCCTGCGCGAGCTGCTGGAAATAGGTGCTGGTGGTGCGTCCACACCCCGGACAGGCGATCACCGCCGGCATGAAGGCACGCAGCCCCATGGATTGCAGGATCTCCTGTGCCACCCGCACCTCCTCGGCACGGTCACCGCCCGGCTCGGGCGTGAGCGAGATGCGGATGGTATCGCCGATGCCTTCCTGCAACAATACCGCCAGCGCGGCGGTGGAGGCAACGATGCCCTTGGAGCCCATGCCGGCCTCGGTGAGCCCCAGGTGCAGCGCATGATCGGTGCGCTCCGCGAGCAGGCGATAGACCGCAATCAGGTCCTGCACACCGCTCATCTTGCACGAGAGGACGATATGGTCACGCGACAGGCCGAGCGCTTCGGCCTTGTGTGCGCTCTCCAACGCCGAGGCCACCATGATTTCGCGCATCACGGCATCGGCATCCAGCGGTTCAGCGCGCTGCGCGTTCTCGTCCATCATGCGCGCTACCAGTGCCTTGTCCAGCGAGCCCCAGTTGACGCCGATGCGTACCGCACGGTCATAGCGGATGGCCGTCTCGATCATGGACGCGAACTGGGCATCCTTCTTCTCACCACTGCCCACGTTGCCAGGATTGATACGGTACTTGGCCAGCGCCTCGGCGCAGGCCGGGTGTTCTGCCAGCAGGCGATGACCGTTGAAGTGGAAGTCCCCGATCAGCGGCACCTCGACCCCGGCCGCGTCCAGTGCATCACGAATCCGCGGCACTGCCTCGGCTGCTTCCGCCGTGTTGACAGTGAGTCGAACCAGTTCGGAGCCGGCGCGTGCCAGCGCCCTCACCTGTGCGACTGTGGCCTCGACATCCGCCGTGTCGGTGTTGGTCATCGATTGCACCACCACCGGCGCACCACCGCCCACCGCCACCTTGCCGATGCGCACCTGTACTGTCCTGTGACGCGAAATCATGCCGAGTGCTCCCGAACGGGCTGGAAAGGGCGAAAAGTGTAGCAGCGACCCGCCCGGGGCGTCACCGTGCTCTCCGTTTGTGTTGGGTTGTTCGCGGCGAGGACGCCGCTCCTGCGCATAGGAGACCCGTCCCCGGGCCGAATGTTCGACAGGTCCAATAAAAAACCCGGCGCCCTCGCGGGTCGCCGGGTTGGATCATCGGGACGCGAACCGTCAGTTCTTGTCCTTCAGGCGGTTGATGCCCAGCAGGCTGAGGATGTACTTCTCGTAGATGGGCTCGGAACTGCCCTTCTTCATCTTGCGCAGGAAGTACTTCTCGAAGGCGATCTTGGCCAGGTGCACCCACTTGCCCTTCTTGAACCAGGCAACATTGCGCGGCGGGATCTGCGGCAGGGCCACGAAGGCCGCACCGGTATCACCCATGTCAGCCAGGCAGATGGCATTCCAGGTGCCCTTCTGGTCCGGCTCCTTGCCCTCCAGCTCGTTGGCGATGTTGCGCACGATGGCAGTGACCATGGACTCGATCATGTGGCCGGTCTTGGGGGCACCGGTCGGCACCGGCGTAGCCTCCACCGGCGGGATGGCGATGCAGACACCAGCCGAGTAGATGCTGGGGTACTTGGGGTTGCGCTGGAAATCGTCCACGAACACGAAGCCGCGCGGGTTGCACAGCTCGAGCACGTCAACCACGGCACCCACGCCCTTGAAGGCCGGCAGCATCATGGCGAAGTCGAACTCGATCTCGTGCTGTTTCTTGACCTCGGCGTCCTCGGAGAGCTCGTCGCAATAGAGCTTGCCCTCTTCCACCTTGGTGGTCTTGGCGTTGACGATCCAGTCGATGTGGTGACTGCGCATCTCGGACTCGAGCATGCCCTTGGAGTCGCCCACACCACCCAGGCCGAGGTGGCCGATGTAGGGCTCGGAGGTGACGAACCTGATCTTGTAGCGATCACGTACCTTGCGCTTGCGCAGGTCGGCATCGACGATGAAGGCGAACTCGTAGGCCGGGCCGAAGCAGGACGCGAACGGCATGGCGCCGATGACGATGGTGCCGCTGCCCTTCTCGAGCAGCTTCTTGTAATTCTCGTATGCCTTTTCGGCATGATCGACGGTACAGATGGAATCGGTGTGGGCGTCCGGACCAGAGCCCTCGACCTCCTCGAAGGCCAGGCGCGGGCCGGTACAGATCACCAGGTAGTCGTAATCGAGCGTCTCGCCCCCCTCGAGCTCGAGCTTCTTGTTCTCGGCATCGACCTTCTCACAGCGCTTGGCGACGAAGTTGATGCCCTTGCGCTCCAGACGCGGCTTGATGTCGAAGGTGATATCGCTGCGGTCACGCCAGCCAACGGCGATCCAGGGGTTGGACGGCACGAACTGGAAGTACTCCCGTTCGTTGACCACGGTGATCTGGTGTTCACGACCGAGCGCGTCCCTCAACTCATAGGCGGCCGGCATGCCGCCGGTACCCGCACCTAATACAACAATATGTGCCATTGATATTGACCCTCCAAAAATGCCAACAGGGTGGCCATGGCGCGGCAGGCACCATCGCGAAGCCACCACAAAGTTCTACAGCGCTGATCCTCGGGCGATTACAAACGGCGTCTGGAGACGCTTCTTAAGCTTTCCGGCAACGTCCCTGCACCGGGGCTCGCCTGTTGTCGTTATGTACTTTGTGACCGGATCCAGCGATACCCGATCCCGGCCGATACTACCACAAAGCCCTTTCGTCGGGCACGGAAATTCTGACACATCTGACAGAAAAAGTGGCGCCGGCCGGCGTCATTCACAGGTCGCCGTTCACTCCGGCATCGATGATGCTGTAGATGGTATCGCGCACCTGCTTCGCCAAGGGCTTGAGGTCATCGGGAAGGTCCACCGCATGCAACATCATGTCCATGTTCATGGTCACCAGCCAACCCTTTCCGTTCTCGTCCTCGAGCACCGCGATACGGCAGGGCAGGAAACCGGCGAAGATCAGATCGTGCTCGACCATACGCTTGGCGATCAGCGCGTCGCAGAAGGCCAGGATACGTATGTAACGGGACTCCTCGCCCATTGCCTTGACCTGCTCGGACAGGGGCAGGTCGGCCACCAGCTTGAAGTTGAGCTGGTTGGCGCGCAGCTTCATGGAGTCGATGGCGTCCTCGATGGTCACGTCCTCGGCCAGGGGAAAACGCTGGATACTGTTGGCGACCATTTGACGGGCGACCGTCTCGTCGAACGGCGGAGTGTCGATCCTCTGTTTCTCGGCCGCCTGAACGTTCAGCATAACCAGCAGCAACAGGGATAATAGGGCAGCGATTCTCATGGCCTCTCCTTGTACTCGGCAGGGTAGATGCACGCAGTATGCCGCAGATTCACACGACGGGTAACGCGGACAAACCCTGACCTTCAGCGGGATCCCCGGGTCAACCGCCGCCACAACCAACCCTGGGGCGCCGGCTGGCCAGTGCGCACGTAGTCCAGCGCGGCATCGTGCCCCAGGTTCCAGGCCAGGCGGGTAAAGGCGGATTCCTGGCCCACCAGCAGCAGGTGATCACCCGCCGCCAGGCGGAAATCGTCGCCCGGCACCAGGATACGCTCGCCGCGACGCTCCACCATCAGCGCCATGCAGCAGAGACTGCGCTCGCGCGTCCAGGGATCGCGCAGCACCTCGCCCAGGCACACCGGCTCACCCTCTTCCAGGCGGCGCAGCAGGGCATCGGCATGTCGGGCATCGACCTCCAGCTCGCGCACGAGGGGGACCTGATCACCCAGCAGGGCGATAAGCCGGGCGACCAGTTCGCAGGCCCAGTCGTTCTCGCGATGCGCCGCCAGAGAGAAGAAACGCGAGAGCATGGGCGTAGCCAACAGGACACGGATGCGCTCGGCGATGATGGCGCTGGGCTGCATCACCATGTCCGCGCTCACCGCATGCACCAGGTCGCGGTTCTCCGACTGGTTCTGGCGCAGGATCACGAACAGGTCGGGACGCAGCTCGCGCGCGGTCATGACGATGGACAGGTTGTTGGCGTCGTCGTCGGTGCCGGCGATCAGGCCCACCGCCTCGTCGATGCCGGCCTCGCGCAGGGTCCGGGCCTCGGTCCCGCGCCCCAACACATAACCCGGCGGGGGCTCGCCGGTGATGTCGGGCCGCGCCTCGACCACGGTGAACTCGATACCCTCGCGCGCCAGCCGCGCCACCATGGCCTTGCCGAAACGGCCATAGCCACAGACCAGCCAGCGCCCCTCGGCCGGCGGATAGACCGGCTCTTCCAGCGCCGCACCACGTTCCCCTCCCACCCAACGCTGCAACAGGTAGAGACAGGGCATCTGCAGGGCCAGCACCAGGTACCGGGCGAAGGTCTCGAAGGGATCGACGATCTCGTCGGTGCCGAAGGAGGCCATGTTGTCCTCGACGTCACGCGAATCGGCGCGGCAGATCACCTTGATGTTCGGATGCAACAACTTGCTGGTGATGGCGATCTTGAGGTTGATCAGGTTGTCGTCGGTGACCGCCACCACCCCGGCGCAGGCCGGGTGCGGCAGGCCGGCCTCCTGCAGGTGCAACGGATGGCGCGCGTCGGCGGCCAGCGCCGGGACATAGTCGCGCAGGTCCTGCAGCTGGATCATGGCGATGCGCTCCTCGTCGCAGTCGAGCACCACCACGTGCTGTCCCCGCTCGGTGAAGGCGCGCACCAGGGTCTGCCCGGTCTCGCCGTAGCCGCACACCAGGTAGAAGGGCTCGCGCATCTGGCGCACCTTGCGTGCAAACAGGCGCTCGGCCACCGCGCGCTGGAAGGTCTTGTCCTGCAACAGCGAGATGATGGTGCCGATGGCATATAGCCAGGCAATGACCGTGACGTAGATGGAGAAGGTCACCCACAGGCGCTGGGCATCGGAAAAGGGATAGGGGATCTCGCCGAAGCCGATGGTGGTGGACATGAAACTGACGAAGTAGAAGGCATGGAAGATGTCCATGTACCAGACGTTGCCGTCGGCATCCTGCCCCGGGATCAGCGTCATCCCCAACACCGTGATCGCGTACACCGCGACCAGCGTGAGCAGCGGCAGGCGCATGCGCCGCATGATGAGGAAGACGATGTTGTTCATGGCCCCGGTCCGGCCTCAGCGGCGCAGCATCACCGTCTCGATGATGAGCAGGATCACCGAGACCACGTTGGCCAGCATGGCGCCGGCCGACAGCGAGACGATGCTGGCGGTGACCGTCTCGGTCAGCCCCCGCCGTTGACGTGTACCGCCATCACCCAGACCAGCACCGCGGCGAACAGCTGCATGATCGCCACCAGGCTGGTGGCCAGCAGCACCGCGAACAGCTCGTAAACATGATGATGTGCCGGATCGTCGATCCCACCCAGCACGAAGCCGAAGTTGAGCGTCAACGACAGCACGATGAAGAAGCCGAAGATTACCTTTTCCGGATTCATCTGTCCCCCGTCCCCATTTGGTATCTTCCACCGATCCTAGCAAACCCCCGCGCGGGGGGCTCGTGCACATGCAGGATGCCAGACCGGACGCTTCCGACCAGACAGAGAGGCCATGCCAAGCGACACACCATCACGACCGCTACCCGCCATCGTCCTGGTGATCACCGCATGCGGCGTGCTCGCCGGCATGGATGCCCTGGGCAAGCACCTCCTGCAACACCTGCCGGCGGCGCAAGTAGTCTGGGCACGCTATACCTTCCACACCGTGCTGGTGAGCCTGCTCTTCGGACTGCGCCACCACCACGCGTTTCTGCGCCCGACCCATCCCTGGCTGCAATTGCTGCGCGGCCTCTGCCTGCTGGGCGTCACCCTCGGCATCTACCTGGCACTCCGCCGAGTACCGCTGGGTGACGCGACGGCCATTCTGTTTCTCGCCCCGGTACTGGTGACCCTGCTCGCCGGGCGCTGGCTGGGCGAGCCGATACGCACACTGCACTGGCTGGCCCTCGGCCTGGGCCTGGCCGGCGTGCTGGCGGTGATCCGCCCCGGTTTCCGCGCCTTCGACCCGGCACTGCTGTTGCCGCTGGGCTCGGCACTGCTGTTGGCGGTGTATTTCGTGCTCACCCGCTGGTTGCACGGGCGCGACCGCACCCTCACTACCCTGTTCCACACCACGGTGGCCGGCAGCCTGGTCCTGAGCTTAACCGCGCCCCTCTACTGGGTGCCACCGCAGCCCGGGGAATGGCCCCTGCTGGCGGCCATGGGCCTGCTTGGGGCGAGCGGCCACCTGATGCTGATCCGCGCCTTTCACCTGCACCAAGCCTCGGCCCTGTCGCCCTGGCTGAACGCACAGGTCCTGGCCGCCGCGCTGTATGGTCTGTGGCTGTTCGGCGAGCCACTGGGCCTGCCCTTCCTGCTCGTCGCCAGCCTGATCGTGGCCGCCGGCCTGCTCTCGCACCGTGCCTCCCGCCCATCTTAGACGAAGGTCGAATGTCGCAGCCGCGCGCCTTGACCTACGATAGGCGGTTACACTGCAGGCGCGCCGATGCCCTATCATTCGGCGACGCATCCATAAAGAGGACGCGAGGAGGCATCCATGTCCAAGGTCTATCCCGTCCCGGCAGACTTCGCCGCCCGGGCCCATGTCAATGCCGAACAGTACCAGGCGATGTACCAACGCTCGGTCGAAGACCCCGAGGGCTTCTGGGCCGAGCAGGCCGAGCAGTACCTGACCTTCTTCGACAAGTGGGACAAGGTGCTCGACTGGTCCTACATGGAAGACGACCTGCACATCGAATGGTTCAAGGGCGCGAAGCTGAACGTCAGCTACAACTGCCTGGACCGTCACCTCGACACCCGCGGCGACCAGACCGCCATCCTCTGGGAGCCGGACGACCCCAACACCGAGGGCCGCGCGGTCAGTTACCGCGAGCTGCACGCGGATGTCTGCCGATTCGCCAACGCGCTCAAGGCACGCGGCGTGAAGAAGGGGGACCGCGTCTCCATCTACATGCCGATGATCCCCGAGGCGGTGGTGGCCATGCTCGCCTGCACCCGCATCGGCGCAGTGCATTCCATCGTCTTCTCCGCCTTCTCGCCGGACTCGCTGGCCAGCCGCACCCTCGACTCCGACTGCCAGGTGCTGATCACCGCCGACCAGTCGATCCGCGGCGGCAAGGTGCTGCCGTTGAAGGCCAATGCCGACAAGGCACTGGAACAGTGCCCCAATGTTCATAGCTGTTTCGTGGTGCGCCGCGGTGGCGAGCCGGTGGAATGGAACGACGATCGCGATATCTGGTACCACGAGGCGCTCGAAGCCGCCGAGCCGGTCTGCGAGCCCGAGCGGATGGACGCCGAGGACCCCTTGTTCATCCTCTACACCTCCGGTTCCACCGGCAAGCCCAAGGGCGTGCTGCACACCACCGCCGGCTACCTGCTGCAGGCAGCCATGACCCACAAGCTGGTGTTCGACTACAAGGACGGCGAGGTCTACTGGTGCACCGCCGACATCGGCTGGATCACCGGTCACAGCTACATCGTCTATGGCCCGCTCACCAACGGCGCCATCTCGCTGATGTTCGAGGGCGTGCCCACCTGGCCCGATGCCGGGCGCTTCTGGCAGGTCTGTGACAAGCACAATGTCGCCAGCTTCTACACCGCGCCGACTGCGATCCGCGCCTTGATGGCGCAGGGCGACGAGCCGGTCAAGGCAACCTCGCGCAAGAGCCTGCGCCTGCTCGGCACCGTCGGCGAACCCATCAACCCCGAGGCCTGGGAGTGGTACTACCAGGTGGTCGGCGACGGACGCTGCCCCATCGTCGACACCTGGTGGCAGACCGAGACCGGCGCGCACATGATCACCCCCCTGCCCGGCGCCACTCCGCTCAAGCCGGGCTCGGCTTCCTGGCCCTTCTTCGGCGTGCAGCCGGTACTGCTGGACGATCAGGGCAACGAGATCGAAGGCAACCCCGCCCAGGGCAACCTCGCCATCAAACACCCCTGGCCGTCACAGATGCGCACCGTCTACGGCGACCACAAGCGCTTCTACGACACTTATTTCTCCATGTACAAGGGCTACTACTTCACCGGCGATGGCGCACGCCGCGACGAGAACGGCTACTACTGGATCACCGGGCGGGTCGACGACGTGCTCAACGTCTCCGGCCACCGCCTGGGCACCGCCGAGATCGAATCGGCGCTGGTGCTGCACGAGAAAGTCGCCGAGGCCGCGGTGGTCGGCTATCCCCACGAGATCACGGGGCAAGGCATCTACGCCTATGTCACCCTGATGAAGGGCGTAGAGGGCAGCGACGCGCTGAAGAAGGAACTGATCGAGCTGGTGCGCAAGGAGATCGGCCCCATCGCCAAGATCAACCTCATCCAGTGGGCGCCGGGCCTGCCCAAGACCCGTTCCGGCAAGATCATGCGCCGCATCCTGCGCAAGATCGCCGCCAACGAGCTGGACAACCTGGGCGACACCTCGACCCTGGCCGACCCCTCGGTGGTGGACAACCTCATCGAAAACCGCCTCAACCGCTGACCCTCCGTCGCCCGCCGGGCAATTCCGGCGGGCGACCCCCGAGACCATGGCAGAAGAGTTTCATCGCAAGGCACTCGCCCTCTTCGAACAAGGTAACTGGGACGCCGCGCACCGGCTGATCCAGTCGCACGGCGACCGTCTCTCCTGCCTGATCCACGCCTGGCTGCACCGCGAGGAAGGCGACCACGGCAACGCCGTCTACTGGTACGCCCGCGCCGACGAACCCTTCCCCGACAACAGCCTGGAAGAAGAACTGGAACGCCTGCGCGGGCTGATCGGCTGAGCGGCATTGCGGCCTCCACCCTGACAGGGTCATGGACCCGGCTAGAGTGGAATATCCGGGCCAGCTCGCTGTTTCACCGGCTACCCGGATAGACAGGCGCCGAACCTTCGCGGCGAGGACGCCGCTCCCACCTATCCGCCAGCGCTCAGGTCGCCTGTGGCGCAGAGGCGGCTGCCTTGGACTCTTCTGTGGGTGCCGCCGCACCCGCCCCCTTTTCGGTCTTCGGCGGTACAGGCTTGGCGGGCCTGGTGTCGAGCGGCACGCTCTTCGCCGCTTCGGCCTTTTCCGGCCCGGCTGAGGAGGAGGACGGTTTCTGCGGACCCTTGCCCGGTTTTGCCGGTGCGGACGGCACTACGGACCCCGGTGGCGGGACGGGATAGGGACGCCAGCCCGGTGGCGGCACATAGCCCGGTCCAGGCGGCGGTGCCCAGCCCCAGGCGGGATACGGCGGATAGGGATAAGGATAACGCCCTCTGCCCCAGCGGTCGCCGAAGGAGGGAGTCCAGCGATCACCGAAGTGGAAACGCTGCGGCCCGAAACTGAAACGACTGGTATTGTCGTCGCCCCAGTCCCCGAAGCTCCAGCTGCGATCCCAGCCCTTGCCCTTGTCTTCCCTGGCCTTGGGGCGCGGACGGGAGTCAAAACGCCAGGTGGAGGGCTCGTCGCGAGTCCCCCAATACCAGCGAGGGTTGTAATCCCGGTAACCCGGCGGTGGATACCCCCAGGGATAGTGCTCGGGATCGTAGTCGTAAAAGCCGTTGTCGGAGTCGAATCCGAAACCGAAACCGGCATAAACCAGTGATGGCAGTACCGCCCCCATGACCATCAGCCACCGGACCTTGCGCAAGCGATCGTTCATGGCACCTCCCGGTTCGTTGTTCACCGGCCCACATATAGGTGCGATGGTCCCGGAAATCAATTCTTCGCCCCGGGGACGCGGGTGGCCTCGATGCCTGGCTGACCTGGATCAACCCCCCGCCTTCACCGAATTGACCTGCATCAACCCCGGGAGCGCCAGCGCTTGCGCGCAGACCGACAGCCTCCCAAGCTGAGGGCAGCGACATAAAGTGGCTCGAAGAGCAGATCGCGACCTCTCGTTCCAGGGCCATTGTCGAATCCCCAAACCATCGCAAGACGGACACCATGCTGACCATCGACGGCAACGAGGCGGCGGCGCGCATCGCCTATCAGACCAACGAGGTGATCGCCATCTACCCCATCACTCCGGCCTCGCCCATGGGCGAATGGGCCGACGAATGGGCCGCCACGGGACGGCGCAACCTGCTGGGCGTGGTGCCGCAGGTGATCGAGATGCAGAGCGAGGCCGGTGCGGCCGGCGCCACCCACGGCGCCCTGCAGGGTGGCGCCCTGGCCACCGGCTTCACCGCCTCCCAGGGCCTGCTGCTGATGATCCCCAATATGTTCAAGATCGCCGGCGAACTCACGCCCACAATCCTGCACGTCGCCTCCCGTTCCATCGCCGCCCAGGCCTTGTCGATCTTCGGCGACCATTCCGACGTGATGGCCGTGCGCAGCACAGGTTATGCCCTGCTCTGCTCGTCCAGCGTGCAGGAGGTGATGGACTTCGCCCTGATCGCACAGATGGCTACCCTGCGCACACGCGTGCCCTTCGTGCACTTCTTCGACGGCTTCCGTACCTCGCACGAAGTGAACAAGATCGAAGACATCCCCGAGGCACTGATCCACCACCTGCTCGACGAACAGGACGTCATCGCCCACCACCGCCGTGCCATGACCCCCGACCGCCCGGTGCTGCGCGGCACCTCGCAAAACCCTGATGTCTATTTCCAGGGTCGCGAAACGGTCAACCCCTTCTATGCCGCCACACCCGGTATCGTCGAGGACTGCATGCACGCCTTCGCCGAGGCCACTGGACGTCACTACGGGTTGTTCGAGTAGCACGGTCACCCTGAACCCGAACGTGTCCTGGTGCTGATGGGGTCGGGCCTGGGCGCAGCGACAGAGGCAGTGGATACCCTGGCAGCGCGCGGTGAGCCGGTCGGCCTGATCAAGGTCCGGCTGTTTCGCCCGTTCTCGCCAGAACACCTGCTGGCGGCGATCCCCGAGAGCGTGCGTGCCATCGCGGTGCTCGACCGCACCAAGGAGCCGGGCGCCGACGGCGAGCCCCTGTACAAGGATGTCTGCACCGCGCTGATGCAGGCCTTCGGCGACGGCCTGCGCGCCGATCTGCCGCGGGTGATCGGCGGGCGCTTCGGGCTGTCGTCCAAGGAGTTCACGCCGGGCATGGCCGCCGCCGTGCTCGAGGAACTGAAGAAGGCGCAACCGAAGAACCACTTCACCATCGGCATTCACGATGATGTGAGCCACAGCAGCCTGGCCTGGGACCCGAACTTCCGCTCCGACGCGGTGGCGCGCATGACCCAATGCGTGTTCTACGGCCTGGGGTCGGACGGGACTGTCTCGGCCAACAAGAATGTCATCAAGATCATCGGCGAGCAGACCGATCTGCACGTGCAGGGCTATTTCCAGTACGACTCCAAGAAGGCCGGGGCGGTGACCGTCTCGCACCTGCGCTTCGGCCCCGAGCCCATCCGTTCGACTTACCTGATCGAACCGGGACAGGCGCAGTTCGTGGCCTGCCACCAGCCCAATTTCCTCGAACGCTATCCCATGCTGGATAAAGCCGCACCGGGAGGCACCTTCCTGCTCAATACGCCCCACCCACCGGAACAGGTCTGGGACAACCTGCCGCGCGAGGTACAGCAGCAGATCATCGACAAGGACCTGCGGCTGTTCGCCATCGATGCCTACCGCATCGCCCGCGAGACGGGCATGGGGCGGCGCATCAACACCATCATGCAGACCGCGTTCTTTGCCATCACCGGCATCCTGCAGATCGGCATTGCCATCCGCGAGATCAAGACCCTGGTGGAGAAGAGCTACGGGCGCAAGGGCCGGCGCCTGCTGGAACGCAACTTCGCCGCCATCGACCGTACCCTGCCCAAGTTGCACGAGATACCGGTGCCCGAGGCGCCATCCAGTCGGCACCGCATGCCGCCGGTGGTGCCCGCCGAGGCCCCTGACTTCGTGCGCCGCATCACCGCACCGCTGATCGCCGGGCGCGGCGACGAGCTGCCGGTCAGCGCCATCCCCGCCGACGGCACCTGGCCGCTGGGCACCGCCGCCTGGGAGAAGCGCCGACTGGCGCTGGAGCTCCCGATCTGGGACGAGACCCTGTGTACCCACTGCGGAAAGTGTCCGCTGGTCTGTCCGCACGCGGCGATCCGTTCCAAGCTGTTCCCGGAGGCGGCGACGGCCGAAGCACCCGAGACCTTCAAACATGTGCCGGTCAAGGGCGGGGGCAAGGAGCTCCCGGCCGGCATCCACATCAGCTACCAGGTGGCGCCTGACGACTGCACCGGCTGCGGCCTGTGCGTGGATATCTGCCCCATCCGCGACCGTAACGACCCGGAACGCAAGGCCCTCAACATGGCCCCTGTCGGCCCCCATCGCGAGGCCGAACGCGCCAACTGGGACTTCTTCCTGAAGCTGCCGGAGTTCGATCGCCGCCGACTCAAGGTCACCACCCTCAAGGGTGCAATGGTGATGCAGCCGCTGTTCGAATTCTCCGGCGCCTGCGTGGGCTGCGGCGAGACGCCCTACATCAAGCTCGCCACCCAGCTGTTCGGCGACCGCATGCTGATCGCCAACGCCACCGGCTGTTCCTCGATCTATGGCGGCAACCTGCCCACCACCCCCTATACCACCAACCCCGAAGGACGCGGTCCGACCTGGAACAACTCCCTGTTCGAGGACAACGCCGAGTTCGGCCTGGGCCTGCGCGTCGCGGTGGACAGCCGTGCCGCTCACGCCCGCGAGCTGCTGACCCGCCTGGCCAACCGGCTCGACGGCAAGCTGGTGGAAGCGCTGTTGCATGCCCGCCACCTGCTGGAGGTGGCCGACTACCTGGTACGCAAGAGCGTCTGGGCCATCGGCGGCGACGGCTGGGCCTATGACATCGGCTACGGCGGACTGGACCACGTGCTGGCCTCGGGCCGCGACATCAACCTGCTGGTGCTCGACACCGAGGTCTATTCCAATACCGGCGGTCAAACCTCCAAGGCCACGCCACTGGGCGCGGTGGCCAAGTTCTCGGCCGGCGGCAAGCCGGTGATGAAGAAGGACCTGGCACTGATGGCCATGAGCTACGGCAACGTCTATGTTGCCCAGGTGGCATTCGGCGCCAAGGACGTACAGACCCCTGCGCGCCTTCCTCGAGGCCGAGAGCTACCCCGGCCCCTCGCTGATCATCGCCTACTCGCCCTGTATCGCCCACGGCGTGGACCTGTCGAACAACATCCGCCAGCAGAACCTGGCGGTGAATGCCGGTCACTGGCCCCTGTTCCGCTTCGACCCGCGCCGTATCGAACGCGGCGAGAGTCCACTGCACGTGGACAGCAAGCCACCGAGCATCCCCTACGAGGAATTCACCAGCAGCGAGACCCGTTTCTCGGTATTGTCCCGCACCCATCCGGAAGCCGCACAACGCTTTCTCAAGCAGGCACAGCAACATGCGCAAGAAAAATTCCGGCTGTACGAGCAACTGGCGCACATCAAGCTGACCGGCGAAGCCGGACCGGAGGAGAGGAGACCGTCATGAACCTGAAGACCCAATGGCTGGGGTTGCATCTCGACAACCCCTTCGTTCCCTCTGCCTCGCCGCTGAGTCGCAGCCTGGACATGGCCCGCGCGCTCGAGGATGCCGGCGCCAGCGCCCTGGTGATGTATTCGCTGTTCGAGGAGGCGATCACCGCCGAGGAAGAGACCATGGTGCGTTTCCTGCACCACCAGGACCACGGTCATGCCGAAGCCGGTTCCTACCTGCCCGATCACATGGACTTTCCCGGCGAGCTGGACCGTTACCTGGAGCAGCTCGCCGCGCTCAAGGCCAGTCTGGACATCCCGATCGTCGCCAGTCTCAACGGGGTGACCGACGGCGGCTGGCTGGACATCGCGAAACTGTTGCAGGAGGGTGGCGCCGACGCCCTGGAACTCAACGTCTACTACATCGCCTCGGCGCCCTGGGAGGAATGCCATACCGTCGAACAGCGCTATATCGATCTGCTCAAGCACCTGCGCGAGGAGATCGACCTGCCGATCAACATGAAGCTCTCGCCCTTCTTCAGCTCCATCGGCCACATGGTCAAGCGCCTGGAGAACGCCGGAGCCCGAGGCGTCTCACTGTTCAACCGCTTCTACCAGCCCGACATCCATATCGACAACCTGCAGCTGCAACACAGCCTGCACCCGTCGAATTCGGCCGACGCCCTGTTGGCCATGCGCTGGATTGCCATGCTGCACCGCCGGGTAGGGGTGTCCCTGGGTGCCACGGGCGGCATCCATACGACCGAGGACGCCATCAAGCTGTTGCTCGCCGGCGCCGACGTGGTACACCTGTGCACCGCCCTGCTGCAAAAGGGCCCCGCCCACCTGGCCGAGATCATCACGGGTACACGGGAATGGATGGAGCAACAGGGCTTCGAATCCATCGACGAGTTCCGCGGCCGGGTCAGCCAGTATGCGGTCACCGACACCTCAGCCTTCGAGCGCACCAATTACATGCACATCCTCGACAGTTATACCTTCCGCCCCAGCGTCTGGAGCTGAAACATACGGCCTGGGAAAATACCGGAAACAACCACCCGCCTGTCCACCATGAGTCAGCTGTACCTGTATGCCGAACCTCCCCTGCACCTTGGCAAGGTGGAGGGACATCAGCCCATTACCCAGTCACTCATTGCCGCCTTCGAGCGCGAATTCGGCGGTCCGCACATGCGCCAGTCACACCTCGAGCTGGGGCGCCTGGAGAACACCTGGATCGCACGCGAGGCCATCCCAGAGATCGAGCCCTTGCTCACACTGGCCAACCAGGCGGCCCAGGCCATCCTCGGCCGCGAAGACCTGCGTACCGCCTTCTGGTTCAATCGCATGCTGCCAGGCGACCGCACGGCGCGACACAACCACGAGGAGGGTGGCGAACTGCTCTCCGGTGTCTATTACCTGGAAACACCACCCGACTGTGGCGATCTACTGGTCTATCACCCGGGCGGGCCGACCCGCATCGCCCCGTGCGAGGGGCGCTTCGTGTTCTTCGCGCCCCGCCTGGCGCATGCCGTGGAGGAAAACCGCAGCGGCCGGCGGCGACTCTCGGTCGCCTTCAATTTCGGGCCGGCGGGATAGTACTGGTCTCCAGTCGCTCGGTATCGGCCAGGCGCACCCGTACCCCGTCAGTGGTGATGAACTCGCGGTCGTCGATGTCGCCCCGGTAGGCCCGGTAGTGGGTCACGTGCCCGGTCCCGGCATCGACCACCCGCACATACAGCACGTCGTGCGCCTCGCGCCAGCTCTCGCGCCAGCTCGAATACAGCCAGAAAGCCGCCACCCCCAGCATCAACACCACCACCGCACTGGCCAGCCAGCCGATCGGCAACGCGCTCCGCGGGGCGCTCGGACCCACGGGGGGGCTTACCCGCGGCAGTCGCGCCTGCGCACGCGCGCGCAGCACCAGCAAGGCACCGGCAATGACAATCACGGTCAGCAGAATCTTGCCCAGCAATCCCACGTCGCAGCCCTCGAAAATGGAAAAGGCACAGCATAGCCGATCCACCGACAGGAGGCCCCTTCCGTTCAGCGCGCTGTAATGACACACCCGACCTCTTCTGGTGGTATCGTGGTGCCATGAAGAAATGCCTCATCCACTACCTGCTGCCGCTGCTGCTCGCCCTGCTGAGCACGGGATGTAGTGCGCCCGACGAACCGACCATCTCGCTGTACCTGGCGATCCAGCGCAGCGACATCGAACAGCTCGAGCGCCACTTGCACTGGGGCACGCCGGCGGACCAGCCGTTGCCCAATGGCCGATATCCGCTGCACGAGGTCGCCGCGCACGGACGGGTGGTGATGCTCAAGATGCTGCTCAAGCACGGCGTTCGCATCGACTCGCGGGACCCCGACGGCCAGACGCCGCTGGATGTCGCCATCCTCAACGGCCGCACCCAGGCCGCGCAGGTCCTGATCCGCGCCGGCGCCACCTTCGATCCATCGCAATTGCTGCTGGAGGCGGCGCGGCGCAAGGTCAGCGACCGCGATGTGGTTCGCCTTCTCAAGCGCCACGGCGCTGACATGGAGGTACGGGACGAACAGGGCAACACCCCGCTACTGATCGCGGCAGCCAACGGCAACCATCGCCTGGTGCACTATCTGATCGAGTTCGGTGCCGACACCAATGCGCGCAATGCTGCCGGCGAAACGGCGCTGATCATCGCCCGACGCCTGAAACGACCGGAGCT
Source organism: endosymbiont of unidentified scaly snail isolate Monju (assembly GCF_000801295.1). Taxonomy (NCBI): domain Bacteria; kingdom Pseudomonadati; phylum Pseudomonadota; class Gammaproteobacteria; species endosymbiont of unidentified scaly snail isolate Monju. Next base: position 2,000,022 of record NZ_AP012978.1, read on the forward strand.
CGAAGAGTTCCTGCTCGCCAATGGCGCCATCGACTCGAAGCCCTGAGCCCAACCCGCTAGCCCGGATGTCTCACCGGCATACCGAGAGCCGGCGGAATTCGCAGCCGCTGTGGCGCCGGTTTGGAGCGAAAGGGATGGCTGCCGCTATCGCTTGAGTGAAAACCAAGCCACAGCGAGCGAGAAACCGCCGGAATCGGGATAGAACAACGCAGGCTACAAGCTGTAACCGACGATTGGCGTCCCTTTTTGCCATTCTTACTCGATCATTCAGCCTATTGGGCTTCGAGCGTTGTTCGGCCGGTGAAATATTCGGGCTAGAATACCGCCATCATTACAGCAATCACGGAAACCGACATGGCCAGTACGCCGGACGAACTCACCATCAACTACAGCGAGGGCGGCATCGACCTCGTCAAGGAACTGGACAAGCGCGTACTCTCCAAGGGCGCCTGGACCACCATCCTTTTTCGCTACCAGGAATGGGACAACGCCAAGCAGGCCTACGGAAAGGACAAATACTCCATCCGCCGTTACCAGAAACGCAACGGTGAATACCAGCAGAAGTCCAAGTTCAACATCTCCAGCCCCGACCAGGCGCGGCAACTGATCGAGGCCCTGCAGGAATGGGTGGAGGACGCTGGTTGAATCGGTGTTCGCGACGGGGACGTCGCTCCTACCCGTAGGAGGTCCATCCCCGGGCCGAACTGGTTCGCGACGGGGACGTCGCTCCTACCCGTAGGAGGTCCATCCCCGGGCCGAACTGGTTCGCGGCGGGGACGCCGCTCCTACCCGTAGGAGGTCCATCCCCGGGCCGAACTGGTTCGCGGCGGGGACGCCGCCCCTACCGTAGGAGGCCCGTCCTCGGGCCGAATGTTTGCGGTGGGGACGCCGCTTGTGTTCAATCCAGGCCGACCAGACCTGGCCATTCGAGCAACTCATCGACCACGCGGCGGCGGTCTTCGGCCAGCGAGGTGTCGACCGCCAGGCGCGCCAGTTCACGGCGGTACTGTTCGAGGGTGATACTGGAGGGACCCTCGGGGTCGCGCACCCGCGCCCGACGCCATTCGTCCCAGCGCGCGCGCTCCTCGCGGTTCAGGGTCTCGGGCCAGTTGCGCGCACGGTAGCGGAACAGCAGCTCCTGATAGCGCGGATCATCGAAGCGCAGATCGAGACGACCCAGTTCCTCGGGCGGGGTCGCGCGCACCCGTTCGCAGCGACGCCGATCGGCCTCGCTGGGGAAACCGCCATACAGATCGAGATCAGGGTCGCGCGGCGGATATTCCCGTTCGGCGAACACCTCGGCGAGCTTTTGCTGCACGGTCTCACGATGAGCGAGCAACTGGTCGCGGTGACGCTGTTCGGCGGCGGCATCCATCTGCCAGCGCTCGCGTGCGGCATCGGTCAGCGTGTTCATGGGCACCACCACCGGCGCCTTGTTGATGTGGACCTCTTTCAGCGCGATGCGCTCGACGCCCTCGGGCAAATCCTCGGCACGGGTGTAGAGACGCTCGCGCAGCGCCTCGGCGTCGAGCTCCAGCAACGGCGCGGGATCGACCCGCAGGTCATAAACGATGACGCTGTTGCGGTTGCGCGGGTGCCAGGCCAGCGGCAGCACCGCGGCGATACAGCCCAGGCGCGCAGGATACCGCGACGAGACGTGCAGCACCGGGCGGCCGGCGGCCGGTTCGAGCATGCCGGCGAGCGTCTGCTTGTCGCGGTGGTTGAAGACATAATCGAACAGGCGCGGCTGACGCTCGCGCACCAGGCGCGCCAGGGCGATGGTGGCGCGCACATCGGCAAGCGCATCGTGCGCGCCCGTGTGGGCGATGTCGTTGGCCTCGGTGAGCTTCTCCAGGCGAAAGGTGGTCACCCCGGGTTCCTTCTCGGGCCATTCGATGCCCTCGGGACGCAGCGCATGGGTGAGACGCACCACGTCGATCAGGTCCCAGCGCGAATTGCCGTTCTTCCATTCGCGCTCGTAGGGATCGAAGAAATTGCGGTACAGGCCGTAGCGGGTGACCTCGTCGTCGAAGCGGATGGTGTTGTAGCCCAGCGAGCAGGTGCCCGGCTGCATCATCTCGGCATGGATGAAGCGGAAGAAATCGGCCTCGGGCGCGCCTTCGGCCAACGCGCGCCGCGGCGAGATGCCGGTGACCATGCAGGCGCCGGGCTGCGGCAGCATGTCGTCGGCCGGTCGCGCGTAGATCACCAGCGGCTCGCCGATGGGGTTGAAATCGAGATCGGTGCGCAGACCGGCGAACTGGGCCGCGCGGTCACGCGCGGGATCGGCGCCCCAGGTCTCGTAGTCGTGCCAGTAGAAGCTGGTGGTCTGGCGGCTCATGCGCAGCCTCCCCCGTGCAGACGCCATCCGGCAGACACGCGAAAGGCCACCCGGCATGCCGGATGGCCCTGTCGCTGCACGACGCGACCGTCTTGCCGGACGGTCTGCGACATCACTTGGTGGAGATCTTCTCCTTGATGCGCGCCGCCTTGCCGGTGCGACCGCGCAGGTAGTACAGCTTGGCGCGACGCACGTCGCCACGACGCTTGACCTCGATGGAGGCGATCTGCGGGCTGTAGGTCTGGAACACCCGCTCCACGCCCTCGCCGTGGGAGATCTTGCGCACGGTGAACGAGGAGTTCAGGCCGCGGTTGCGCTTGGCGATGCAGACGCCTTCGAAGGCCTGCAGGCGCTCGCGGTTGCCTTCCTTCACCTTGACCTGCACGACCAGGGTGTCGCCCGGACCGAAGGCCGGGATCTCCTTGTTCATCTGTTCTGCTTCGAGTTCCTGGATGATGTTGCTCATCGCCCTTGCTCCTGACCCAGTTGGGATTGGGTGCCTCGCGGCACGTTCGTTTCAGTCGGTCGGCCCGCCCTCGCAGACGCGCCGGAATTCGTCGAGCAGTGCCTGCTCCTCGTCATCGAGCGGCCGGCCTTCCAGCAGCTCGGGGCGCCGCAGCCAGGTTCGGCCCAGCGCCTGCTGCAACCGCCAGCGGCGGATGCGCTCGTGGTCACCGGAGAGCAGCACCTCCGGCACCCGCCGGCCGAGGATCTCCTCGGGCCGCGTATAGTGCGGGCAGTCCAGCAAGCCCTCGGAGAACGAGTCCTGCTGCGCCGAATCCGCATGTCCCAGCGCCCCCGGCAGCAGACGGATGACCGCATCGATCATCACCATCGCCGGCAGCTCGCCACCGGACAGGACATAGTCGCCGATCGACCATTCCTCGTCCACGCAGGCCTCGACGATGCGCTCGTCGATGCCCTCGTAGCGGCCAGCGAGCAGGATCAGCCCCGGACGCTGCGCCAGCGCGCGTGCCGCCGGCTGGTCGAAGCGCCGCCCCTGCGGGCTGAGGTACAGCACCGGGCTGTCCGGTGCCTGTGCCCGCGCCGCCTCGATGGCGGCCAGCAGTGGCTCGACCTTCATCACCATGCCCGGCCCGCCGCCATAGGGACGGTCGTCCACGGTGCGGTGGACATCGTGCGTGTAGTTACGCGGGTTCCACAGCACCAGTTCGGCCAGGCCCTGTTCCAGGGCGCGCCCAGGGATGCCCGCGCGCAGCGCCTCGAACATTTCAGGGAACAGGGTGACGACATCGAAGCGCATCGCTGTTCCCTTCTCAGAAATCCGGATCCCAGTCCACCCGCATGCGGCCGGCCTCGAGATCCACCTCGCGCACTACCTGTTCCCAGAGGAAGGGGATCAGGCGTTCGCGTTCACCCCGGACCACCATCACGTCGTTGGCACCGGTCTCGAACAGGTGATCCACCCGCCCCAGATCGACCCCGTCCAGGGTCTCGACCCGCAGTCCTTGCAGATCGGTCCAGTAGTAGTCGCCGGGCGCCTCCAGCTCGGGCAGCTGATCGCGAGTAATGGCGATCTGTGCGCCGACCAGGGCTTCGGCCGCGTCGCGGTCGTTGCAGCCCTTGAGCTTGAGCACCACGGCCTTGCCCTGGCGCCGCCCGGAAGCCAGCTTCCAGCGTTGCCAGCCATCGCCCCGATCCAGGTACAGGTGACCATAGCGGGCGATGTTCTCGCGGGGCGCGGTGTCGGAATGGACCTTGATCCACCCCTGCAACCCGTACGCCCCGGTAACGCGACCGAGGGTGACGAGTGGTTTCCCGTCACCCCCGACGATCTTCCTGCCGTGTTCGTCCGATGCGTTCACGATCGGCGCGAACCCACCGACATCGCGGCGTATCAGGCGGCAGCCTGGGTGTCCTTGCGATAGGACTCGACCAGCTTGCGCGCGCGGTCGGTGAGCTGGGCGCCAACGGACACCCAGTAGTCCACGCGTTCCAGGTCGATGCGCAGGGCCTCTTCACCCTCGACCGCGATCGGGTTGAAGAAACCCAGGCGCTCGATGTAGCGGCCACCGCGGGCACGACGCGAATCGGCGGCCACGATGTGGTAGAAAGGACGCTTCTTGGCGCCGGTTCTGGCAAGACGAATCGAAACCATGTCTGTTATCTGCCTGTAGGTTCGTTACCATTTCCGGGCCACCACCGGACACAAGCCAGATGGCCCCCGAAGGAAACCGGGCATTTTACGCATATTTGCGGTTTTGTGAAGTACCGATTACATGAACGACGACCGAGAGCAGCATCCCGATCCCATTCACCGCGGCGAGGCGCGCAGCAGCCCCTACCCGGTGAGCCGACTGGCCCCGGCCTTCGGCCTGGTGGACCTGGCTGCCGAGCTGGAGCGCGCCGACCAGGCCATCGCCGGCCAGACCAATGCCCAGCTGGAACTGATCGCCGAGCAGATTCGCCACTTGCAGGCCCAGGCGCGGCAGATCCTGGAGAAGGCGCACCAGGATCTGGAACTGCACAAGGCCCGCTGCACCTTCGCCAAGCGCCCCGGCCAGATCTACCATCTGTATCGCACGGCCTCGGGTGAATTGCAGTTCTCGCTGCTCTCGCCGGCCGACTGGGGCGGCCGGCCGCCACACGACTATCAGGGCGCCTGGCGGTGGAGCCCGACCAGCGCTGGACGCGCATGGACAGTCCCGCTCAGGCGGACTGATCGCGTTCGAAGCGACGACGGATCAGCACCGCCTGGTCGCTGATCTGATCGGAAACCACCTCCAGCTCCGCGCGCACGGCCTCGGCAATGGCCGCCTCGATGTCTCGCTCCAGCTGCTTGCGGTGCTCACCGACCAGACGGGCACGCAGGGCCGGCTCGAGTCGGTCGAAAAACACCGCCACCACCGCGGCCGCCCGTTCAGCATGCCGTTTACCCATGTCGTTCCCGAGTCGTCCCGCTTGCCCGCCCAGTATGCCGCTGCATCGACCGGACGACCTTGACGGGCATCAACGCCAGGATTCAGCGTTCGAAAGCCAGGTGCAGCTCGATGCGCCGATTGCGCCGATAGGCAGCACGGTTCCTGCGCTCGTCCAGCGGGCGGGTAGCGGCCAGCGCCACCCCTTCCAGGCGTCTCTCCGGCAGGCCGTTATGCACCAGATAACGTACCACCTCGGTGGCACGCGCGGCAGACAGCTCCCAGTTGGTGGGAAATTCCCGGTTACTGCGCAACGGGCGCCGGTCGGTATGCCCCTCCACGCGCAGGCGCCAGGGCAGTGCCGCCGGCAACTCACCGGCCAGCTCGCGCAGGGCACGGGCCAGGGGTTGCAGGCGCGATTCGCCCTCGGCGCCGAGCTGGGCACGCGAGAACACGAACACCAGGTCGGCCGGCACGACGACGCGATCGCCGCGGATCTCGTATACCGGCGAGAGGGGCAGGCGCTCGCCCAGGGCGGCAAAGAAACGCCGTCGCAGGCGTTCCTGCTCATCCGGATCCTTACCCTGCCGGGCCGCCAACTGCTTCTCGAGACGGTCGATCTCCTCGGACTGGCGACGATTGCGCGCCTCGGCCTCGGCCAGTGCCTTCTCGAGCTGGCGGACACGTTCGCTCACCTGAGAGACGAATTCGCGCAGCCGGGCAAGCTGATCGCGCTCCTGCTCCAGCGCCGCATCGGCGGCCCGCGCCGAGGCCCACCACAAGCCCACCAGGATGAGCGAAACAGCTACCGCCAGGGAGCGCATCAGTCGTTCCATTTCCGCCCCCTCAGAACGGCAGCCCCCCGCCCGGCGGCATGCCGGGGAAGCGCCCCTTCATGCCGCGCATCATCTTTTCCAGCCCACCCCCCTTCATCTTCTTCATCATCTTCTGCATCTGGGTGAACTGCTTGAGCAGCTTGTTCACGTCCTGCACCTGCACACCGGCGCCGCGCGCAATGCGCTTCTTGCGTGAACCCTTGATGACACCAGGGAACTCGCGCTCTTGCGGGGTCATGGAGTTGACGATGGCAATCATGCGCCGGGTCTCGCGATCGCCCATCTGCGCCTTCACCGCATCGGGCACCTTGTTCATGCCAGGCAGCTTGTCCATCAGGCTGGAGATGCCGCCCATGGCCTGCATCTGTTCCATCTGTTCCTTGAAATCGGTCAGCGTGAAGCCCTGTCCCTTCTGCAGCTTGCGCGCCAGCTTCTCGGCCTTCTTCTGGTCGATCTTCTGCGTGACTTCCTCGACCAGCGAGAGCACGTCGCCCATGCCGAGAATACGGGAAGCCACCCGGTCGGGATGGAAAGGTTCGAGCGCGTCGGTCTTCTCGCCCACCCCGAGGAACTTGATCGGCTTGCCTGTGATCTGTCGGATCGACAGCGCCGCACCGCCGCGTGCGTCACCATCGGTCTTGGTGAGAATGACGCCGGTCAGCGGCAGCGCCTGGTCGAAGGCGCGCGCGGTAGTGGCCGCGTCCTGACCCGTCATGGCATCGACCACGAACAGGGTCTCGACGGGGTTCACCGCAGCATGCAGCTCACGGATCTCGTCCATCATCTGCTCGTCGACGTGCAGGCGACCGGCGGTATCGACCAGCAGCACGTCGAAGAAGCCCTTGCGTGCCGCATCGATCGCGGCCCGGGCAATGGCGACAGGCTTCTGCATGGCATTCGACGGGAAAAACTCCACGCCCACATCGGCGGCCAGGGTCTTGAGCTGCTCGATCGCCGCCGGGCGGTACACGTCGCAACTGACCACCATGACCTTCTTCTTCTCGCGCTCCTTGAGCATACACCCCAGCTTGGCCACGCTGGTGGTCTTGCCCGAACCCTGCAGGCCCGCGACCATTACCACCGCCGGCGGCTGCACGGCCAGGTTGAGCCCCTCATTGGCCTCGCCCATGACCGAGACCAGTTCGTCGTGCACGATCTTGACCAGCGCCTGGCCAGGCGTGAGGCTCTTCGTCACCTCCTCGCCCAGGGCCTTCTCGCGCACCTGGTCGACAAAGGTCTTGACCACCGGCAGGGCGACATCGGCCTCGAGCAGGGCCATGCGCACCTCGCGCAGGGTGTCCTTGATATTGGTCTCGGTGATGCGGCCCTGGCCGCGCACTTTCTGCAACACTTCGCCGAGACGGTCGGAGAGGTTCTTGAACATGGGTGCCTGTCTGTCGGATAGGGAAACCAGTCCCAATTATAAGGACTCGCCCCCCGGCCTGCGCGAAAAACCGGCCCACGGATGCAGCCCTGCCGCCGCTATGCGATTATCATGTCACCATGAACATCACCCTGCTGACCTATCCGGCCGCCGCCCTGTACCTGCTGACCGCCGTGCTGACCGCCGTGCTGACCGCCGTGCTGATCGCCGCGCGCCTGTTCGGCGGGCGCGACGCCCGTGATCGGCGCCCGCTGGTGCTGGGACTGGGGTTCATGGCACTGGCCCTGCACGGCGCCGTGCTCTACAGCGAGCTGGTGACCGAGGCCGGCATCAACCTCGGCTTCTTCAATGCCGCCTCGCTCACCGCCTGGATGATCGCCGCCCTGCTGCTGGTCTCGGCGCTGGGCAAACCAGTGGAGATGCTGGGACTCGCAGTATTCCCCCTGGCCGCGCTCACCATGCTGCTGGACCTGCACAATCCGGGACATCATCTCCTGGACAACAAGGCCGACTGGACCCTGGGGGTACACGTCACCGTCAGCATCCTCGCCTACGCCATGCTCACCCTGGCCACCATCCAGGCCCTGCTGCTGGCAGTCCAGGACAATCACCTGCGTTCGCATCATCCCGGCGGTTTCATCCGTGCCCTGCCGCCCCTGCAGACCATGGAGGCCCTGCTGTTCGAGATGATCGGCCTGGGCTTCGTGCTGCTCAGCCTGTCGTTGCTCAGCGGCTTCTTCTACCTGGAAGACATGTTCGCCCAGCACGTGGCACACAAGACCCTGCTGTCACTGATCGCCTGGATGGTGTTCGGCGCATTGCTGTGGGGCCGTTATCGCTTCGGCTGGCGCGGCACCACCGCCATCCGCTGGACGCTGACCGGCTTCGTGGTGCTGATGCTGGCCTACTTCGGCAGCAAGGCCGTGCTCGAACTGGTGCTGCACCGATGAACGCGGAAGATGACACTCCCGCCTGCCCCCTGCCCAAGCCGCCCGACTTCGCTAGCGTCGAGCGACTGAGCCTGCACCCCGATCCCGCACCCGCCGACTACCGCGAGGCGATGCGGCTGGCCGATGCCGAGGCGCGCGCCCGTTTCGGCGAGGACTGGATGCTGTTGTCCTGGTACGACCGTGACCGCGATTTCGAATCACCGCAGCACGCCAGTGAATGCCACGCGGACAGCGCGATACCCGGCTACGTGGACTACGGCCTGAACCACGGGGCACGTCTGATGGTGGATATCGGCGACGGGCGCTTCGTGTTCTTCTACCGGCCCGTGGAACTGGACTGAGTGCGGATCAGGCGCTTGCCCGGTAGGCACGAGTGCCACGGCGCCCCTTGTGCAGCTGACCGAGTTCCTCGCCCACCTCGTCGCGGATGCGCATCGAGGCCTCGAGCAGGACCTTGTCCAGGTCCAGGATCTCGCGCACCCGCTCGGCCAGTGACTCGGTCAGCGGCTCGCGGGTGGCGAACGCCTGTTCCAGCAGGCTGCGACGCCGGGCCTCCAGTTCGACCACCGCCTGCCACTCCTGGCAGGCAGCCAGCTCCAGCATGCGATGGGTGTACCGCAGCGCCTCTTCGAGCAAGGCTTCCCGATCGTTCATCATCCATTGGCCTCCACGGCCGGCCGGCCCAGGCGGATGTGCTCGGGCATGGCGTCCCAGGCACCCTTGATCTCCAGCATCAGGCCGATTACCTCGTCCATGATGGCAACATCGTTGGCCACGTTGGCATCCACCAGGCGTTGCAACATATAGCTGTAGAGATCGTCGAGATTGGCCGCGATCTCGCCACCACGCTCGGGATCGAGGCTGGCGCGCAGCCCGTTGATGATACTGGTCGCCCAGGTGATCTGGGCGCTCTTGCCTTCCAGGTCGTTGCGCTGAATGCAACCCTTGGCAGTGGCCATCTTGTCCAGCGCACCCTCCATGAGCATCTGCACCAGGCGATGCGGACTGGCGTACTCACCCTCGGACTGTGCTGCCACCTTGCCGTACTGGGAGAGCGCGCGCTTTTTGCCATAGGTCATCTTCGAGAGGCTCCGCAAGAGGTTGTTATTGCTGCTCTTGAGATCGGCAAATCAGAGGGAAACTTTAAGCCTTGAAGGCATGAATCCAGAGGAAAGAGAGGCACGCGAAGCGCGATCAACGCGTGGGAGGATTCAGACGCGCAGCAAGGAAATCGCCGGTGGAACGCAGGCTGCCTACCAAGGCATCCAGCGAGGCAAGCTGGGAGCGCAGGGCCTTCTCGCGCAATTGCAATCGCCATTCGTAGTTGGACTGGCGGGCCTGCAAGGTATCGATCTGATCGTTGAGCGAACCGACCCGCAATTTAAGCAATCCGTTGCCGGCATCGAGCAACCCGGTGGCCACCGCGTCGAAACGTACCGCATAGCCATTGGTGGTATCGGTAAAGATGGCAGCCACGTTGTCGAAATCGGCGTCCAATGCAGCTTGAAAGACTGTCTCGTCAAGTTCCAGCTCGCCGGTCTTGGCATTGGTGCGGATGCCCAGCTCGGTGAGCGAGGCATTGCCGCCGTTCAATCCGGTCACCGGGGTATTCACCACTGAACGGAACTGGCTGAGGATGCGGCGCAGACCGCTGTCGTTGCCCAGGGCGCCGGCCTTCAGTTCCTCCACCTTCTTGACCACTGCGTTGTAGGCATCCACGAAGCTTTTGGCTGAGGACAGGATCGTGGCGGTATCACGTCCGACATCGAGCGTGGCCGAACCCGTACCCTTCAATTCGAACGTCAGCCCATCGACCACGCCAGTGACCTTGTTGCTGGCACTGATGACTGCGTAACCGTCCACGGTAAAGGCCGCGTCGAGCTGGGTCAGGTCGGTCAGCGTCGCCCCGCTGGCGTCCTGGTTGAGCGTCGAAAAACCGAAGGTGCTCGCACTCAGGCTGCCGCCGTAGCTCAGCTGCACCCGCTTGGCGTAACCGGAGTCGTTGGCGCTGAGCACCAGGTGCTGGTTGCCGCCGCCTACGTTGATCAGGGTGGCGGTGACGCCCGGGTTGTCAGCGGCGTTGTTGATGGCATCACGAATATCGGCCAGCGTGCTGGCGGTGGACAGATCGATGGTGCTGCTCGCACCGTCGACCGTCAGGGTCAGGCTGTCACCCACGTTGCCGCCAAAGGTGGCGGTATCTGCAAAGGCTGCCGAACCGAGCTTGTGGTGCTGGGCGATGCGCTGCACCACGATCTCGTAGCTACCCGTCGCGGCATTCACATCGGCCGTGGCGGCCATGACGGTATCGTCGCTCGAGTTCGCAGTGAACACCTTGAACTTGTCAGCGGAACCCAGTGCCTGCATCGCGTCCTGGAACGACGAAATGCTGCTCTTCAGGGCACCGTAGGCACTGATCTGCGCCTGGACCTGCGATTCCTTGCGTTGCAGCGCGTAGAGCGGCTGGCGCTCGATGGACATCAACTGGCTGACAATGTTCTCGATATCCAGCCCGGAACCGACACCCGCCGCTGTAATTGGCATCTCAAGCCTCCGTGTTCAGACCGCACCCTGGAACAATAGCCCGGACGCCTCTTCCAGGCGCCGCCGCAGACGCATGATCTCCTCGGACGGGATCTGCCGAACGATTTCGTGAGTCTCGCTGTTCATACCGTCACCGGATTCCCATGAGAATGTTGCGTTCCTTCAAGGTGCGGATCGTTGTCACCATCCTGCTGCTGGAACTGGTGATGCTGTCACTGGTGCTGGGGTTCACCCAGACCAGCGCCTTCGAACGCACCCGCGAGCAGATCGCCGCCCAGGACGACATCATTCTCGACCTGCTCGGTGAGGCCGGTCTCACCGCCCTGCCGACCAGGGAATTCTCGGAACTCGCTCCCCTGTTCCGCCAAGCGGCAACCAATCCACACATCCAGCAGATCCTGCTGCTCGACGACCGCCAGCAGGTGATTGCCGCCTCCGATCCCCAGCTGATCGGGCAACATCTGGAAGAACGTCCCACGCCGCCCGACACCTACCTGCGGGCACGCGAGATCCGCAGCGGCCCGCACTCACTGGGCAAGATCCTGGTGACCTTCTCCAACCGCGAACTCGAAGCAGCCTATGCCAGCACCCTGTCGCTGGGGATTGGCATTGCCTTGATAGGCACGACCACCGTGGCGATCGCCGGGCTGCTGCTGGGCCTGTTCCTCACCCGTCGCCTGCAACGCATCATCGACCAGACCCGGCGCTTTGCCAGCGGCGACCTGCAAGCTCGGGTCCACATCGACGGCGACGACGAACTGGCCGAGCTGGGCAATGCCTTCAACCAGATGGCGACCCAGATCAGTGGCAGCCTGCGGCACATCCAGCACCTCGCCTATCACGATTCGCTCACCGGCCTGGCCAACCGCATGGTGTTTCACCAGCGCCTGCGCAAGGCAGTGAACTCTGCGCTGCGTTCAGACCACCAGCACGTGCTCATGTATCTGGACCTGGACCAGTTCAAGATCATCAACGATACCTGTGGGCACGACGCCGGTGATACCCTGCTGATCGAGATCACTCGGGTCATCGCCTCACAATTGCGCGCACGCGACACCATCGCCCGCCTCGGCGGCGACGAGTTCGGCATCCTGCTGGAGAACTGCAATACCGATCAGGCCCGCGCGGTGGCAGAAAAGATCCTGCACGCGGTGCGCGAATACCGTTTCGACTGGAACGGGCATGGCTTTCGCATCGGGGTGAGCATCGGCGTGGTGCCCATCGGGCACCACACGCCCGACATGGAAAAGATCCTCAGCCTGGCTGACATGGCCTGTTACGCAGCCAAGGACAAGGGCCGCAACACCATCCACCTGGTGAGTGAACAGGACAACGAAATGTCGCGTCGCTCGCGGCAGATGCAGTGGATGGCGCGCCTGCAGGAAGGCATGGAACGCCACCTCTTTGTCGTCCACTGCCAGTGGATCGCCAACACCAACGACACCCAGCGTCGTCCGTTCGCGGAGTTCCTGTTGCGGCTGGTCGGCAGCAATGAGGAGCTCATACTGCCGGACGACTTCATCCCCGCGGCCGAGAGTTTCCACCTGATGCCCGCACTCGACCGGCATACCATCGAACTGGTATTCAAGGCCCTGGCCGAACTGGCACCGGAGCATCGCCCACAGATGGCCTTCATCAACCTCTCTGGCCAGTCACTGGCCGACGAACGGCTTTCGCGCTTCATCGAGGACCGGCTGTTGGCCTGGCAGCTGCCGCCGAGCGCCTTCTGTTTCGAGATTACCGAGACGGTGGCAGTGGCCAACCTGGAACAGGCCGACGGCTTCATCGCCCGCATCCAGGCACTGGGCGCCAGCGTGGCGCTGGACGACTTCGGCAGCGGCATGAGCAGCTTCGTCTACCTGAAGCACCTGCGCGCGGACTTCGTGAAGATCGACGGCGGCTTCGTGCACAACATCGTCGCCAGCGAGCTGGACCGGCACATCGTCGCCGCCATCGACCGGGTGGCGCACCATGCCGGCTTCCGCACCATCGCCGAATCGGTGGAAGACCGGGCCACGCTGGAGATCCTGCGCGAACTGGGTGTGGACTATGTGCAAGGCCACGCCATCGACCGTCCCCGCCCGGTGGAGCAGACCCTGGGGCCCAGGCCCCCCCATCTCAGTCCGCAGCCGGCGTCTCCACCAGCCTGACCCGGTAACCGTGCGGACTTTCGGGATCGCGCAGGATATCGGCCATACGCATGGGATAGCTGCCCGCCTTTCGATCACGGAAATACTGTTCCAGCGCCAGGCGCACCGTGGCAAAGGCAAGCTGCCCCCAGGGCACCTCGGCCTCGGTGAACAATGCCACTTCCTCGCTCTCCTCGCCGGGCGAAAAGGCCTCGTCCAGCAGGCGTGCACGAAACAGCAGGTAGACCTGGTCGATGTGCGGCAGATTGACCGTGTAATACAGGTCCTCGATGGCGACCCGCGCATTGGCCTCTTCCAGCGTCTCGCGCATTGCGCCTTCCCAGGTGGTCTCGCCGTTCTCCATGAAGCCCGCCGGTACCGTCCACAGGCCCCGACGCGGCTCGATGGCACGCCGACAGAGCAACACCCGATCCCCGTGATGCACGATGCATCCGGCCACGATCTTGGGATTGTGATAGTGGATGGTGCCGCAGGCGTCGCAAATATGCCGTTCGCGGTTGTCGCCGGCGGGGATCCCCAGCCGCACCGGGTGACCGCAGTGACTGCAGAATCTCATCTTCATCACGCCATCATAACCCCGATTTCGTTCGCAGCGGGGCCGCTGCTGCCTGATCAGATTGTTCGCGGCGAGGACGCCGCTCCTGCACGGGGATAGGTGCCTGTCCTCGACAATGCGGCAGATACCCCGTCTCCGAGCCGACCCTCTGGCCAATCAATCCAGGTTGTGCAAACAGACACCCGAAAGCGGTAGCATTGCCGGGGACCCCCGTGGCGGTCGGCCCGGCGGTCCTCCCTTCAGCAGGACAACCCGACATGACTGACCCCAGCAGCGCCTCGCCACAGACCTACGCCGCCATCGATCTGGGCTCCAACAGCTTTCACATGGTGGTCGGACGACAGGACGGCGACCGCCTGGTGCTGGTGGATCGCCTGCGCGACCCGGTACGCCTCGGCGAGGGCCTGCTGCCCGACAAGACCCTGGACAACCGCGTGGCCAGGCGTGCCCTGGCCTGCCTGGAACGCTTTGGCCAGCGCCTGCGTGACCTGCCGCCCGAAGCGGTACGCGCGGTCGGTACCAACACCATGCGCCAGATCGCCGACGACGGCGCCTTCCTGCGCGCCGCTGAACTGGCGCTGGGACACCCCATCGAGATCATTTCCGGCGACGAGGAGGCGCGCCTGATCTACCTGGGCGTGGCGCATGGACTGGCCGCAGGCGACGAACGCCGCCTGGTGATCGACATCGGCGGCGGCAGCACTGAACTGATCCTCGGCCGCGGCATGGAGCCCGGCTGCCGCGACAGCCTGTACATGGGCTGCGTGAGCATGAGCCGGCTGATGTTCAGCGACGGCCGGATCACCGAGGACGCCATGAACTCCGCCCTGCTGCGCGCCGCACTGGAGATCCGCCCGGTGCGCCACTTCTACCAGGCCGGCAACTGGGAACGCGCGGTGGGCAGCTCGGGGACCATCCGTTCCATTCGTGCGGTAGTCAAGGCCAACGGCTGGAGCAGCGAAGGCATCACCGCCGAGAGCCTGCGCAAGCTGCGCAAGAAGCTGCTCAAGGCCGGGCACATCGACAAGGTCCAGCTCGACGGTCTGTCCGAGGACCGGCGGCCGGTGTTCGCTGGCGGCGTAGCCGTGCTCTCCGCCCTGTTCGAACGGCTCGGCATCGACCGCCTGCGGGTATCCGACATGGCCCTGCGCGAGGGCCTGCTCTACGAGATGATCGGCTATGTCCGGCACCAGGACATCTGCCAGCGCACCGTGGACTCCCTGGCCACCCGTTTCGGCATCGACCGTGCACAGGCGCAGCGCGTGCAGGCCACTGCTCGTTCGCTGCTCGATCAGGTCGCGCGCCAATGGGGGCTGGACATCAACGACTGCGGGCGCATGCTCGCCTGGGCCTGCCAGCTGCACGAAATCGGCCTGAGCATCTCGCACGCCGGCTTCCACAAGCACGGCGCCTACATCCTGGCCAATGCCGACCTGCCGGGTTTCTCGCGCCAACAGCAGGCGGTGCTCGCCGCACTGGTGCGCAATCACCGCCGCAAGTTCAGCGAGTCGGCCTTCCGCAACCTGCCCGAACACCTGATCGAGCCGACCCGCCGTCTGTGCGTGCTGCTGCGCCTGGCGGTACTCCTGCATCGGGGACGCTCGCCCGACAGCAAACCCCTGCTCTCCCTGGAGGTTTCCGGCCACAAGCTCCGCGTCGACCTTCCCGAGGGCTGGCTGGATCGCCACCCGCTGACCCATGCCGAACTGGAGCGCGAGGCCGACTACCTCGCCCGGGCGGAGTTCAAGCTCCAGTTCTGATGCGCCGCTACGCCCTGCGCCAGCTCAATCCTTTCGACGGCGTGCTGCAGGTGGTCGAGAGCGGGCAGGCCCGGGCCTTTACCGCCAACGGCGTGCTCTGGCGCATGCAGGTGCAGGCCGAGCGTCCCGAGCATACCTGGCGCAGCGACGACCATCGGCCGGTCCGCCAGTATTTCAGCTGGGGCCTGTGGTCGGCCGAACGCGGCATGCAGCGGGTCACCGCCAACCCCATCCTCGACATCGGCGCCATGCAACAGGCAGCCGACGACCTGGCTGCCGCCCTGCCCGAACAGCTCGAAGCCCTGCCTTTTGCGCTGGTCGACCGCTTCGAGTACTGGGCCTGCGACCATCGCGGCCGACCGGTGGCCCTGATCGCCAGCACGGCCGACGCCGACTTCGCCAGCGGCAGCCCGGCGCCGGCCTGGTGTGCCACGACCCATGCCGAGCACGGCTTCGTGAGCCCTGCCCTGCTCGCCGCCGGCGAACCCACCCACGACGGCTTCAGCCCGCGCGCCCATGCCCAGCGGCTGGAGAGCGCGGTGCGCCACCAGGCCCAGGACCGCTGCTGGATCGAGCGCCTGGACGACGGCAGCGGACGCCGTCTGCGCGACGGTGCCGGACTATCCGCCGACGCCCTTCCCCTGTTGGGCCTGCGCACCGACTGGAACGATCCCTTGCTGGGCCGCCTGGCCGCCGATTACCACGAATGGCTAGCCCCCCTGCTGCTCACCCTGCCCGACCTCGACCGCGACACCCGGGCACGGCTCGAACGTGCCGCCATAAAACGGCCGACGCTCGTGGCCGACCTGTTCCGACTCTATCCCGAGATCGTCGACGTCGACATCATCACCCGCGCCCGCGTCGAAGCACGGCTGCGGCGGGCACACGCGTCGTCCACGGCGGACTGATACAATTGCGGCATCCCTGCTGTTCGGACCCGCGCATGAACCAGCCCGTCCATTGCCATGACCAACCCGAGCGCATCGGCGTACTGCTGGTCAACCTGGGGACCCCGGACAGCCCGGACCGGCAGGCGGTGCGACGCTACCTGAAAGAGTTCCTGTGGGACCCGCGGGTGGTCGAGGCCCCGCACCTGCCCTGGTGGCTGGCGCTCAACCTGGTGATCCTCAACACCCGCTCGGGCCGCTCGGCCGAGGCCTACCGCAAGATCTGGAGCGAAGAAGGCTCGCCGCTGCTGGTCATCTCGCGCCGCCAGCAACAGGCCCTGCGCGAACGGCTCGCACGAGATCACGGCGACGGCCTGGTAGTGGAACTGGCGATGCGCTACGGCCAGCCATCGATCGGAGAAGGTCTGGCGAAGCTGCGCGAACAGGGAGCGCGCCGCGTGCTGGTCTTCCCGCTGTATCCACAGTACTCGGCCACCACCACGGCCTCGGTGTTCGACGCAGTGACCGAGGAACTGCGCGGCTGGCGCTGGCTACCGGAACTGCGTTTCGTCAACCACTATCACGACGAGCCGGCCTACATCAGCGCACTGGTCGAGAGCGTGCGTGAACACCGCGCGCGGCACGGCACGGCCGAACGGCTGCTGCTGTCCTTCCACGGCATCCCGCAGGAATACTTCGAGCAGGGCGACCCCTATTTCTGCGAATGCCAGAAGACCGCCCGCCTGCTTGCCGAAGCACTGGAGCTGGGCGACAACGCCTGGACGCTCAGCTTCCAGTCGCGGCTGGGACCCAAACAATGGCTGCAACCCTACACCGATCAGACCCTGCACAAGCTGGCCGGAGAAGGGGTGAAATCGGTGCAGGTACTCTGCCCCGGCTTTTCCGCCGACTGCCTGGAGACCCTGGAAGAGATCGCCATGGAAAACCGCGAGATCTTCCTGGAAGCCGGCGGGGAACGCTACGAATACATCCCCTGTCTGAATGATCGGCCAGCGCACATCGAGGCGCTGGCTGCCGTCATCGGACGCCACCTCGCCGGCTGGGGCATTGACAACGAATCCAACGAAGACCGGGTGCGCCGAGCCCGCGACATGGGAGCCCCCTGCTGATGCGCAAGTCCATCGCCAGTCACCTTCTGGTTGCCCTGCAATTCACCGCCATCGGCATCGGTCTGGTACCCTGGGACGGCAGTCCGCAGGGAGCACCGGCCTGGCTGCTGCTGTCCGCGCTCGGTGGCCTGATCGGAATCTACGCCCTGGCGCACAACCGCCTGGGCAACTTCGCCATCTACCCCGAACCGCTGGAGCAGGCGCGCCTGATCACCAGCGGACCTTATCGCTGGGTACGTCACCCTATGTACCTGGCGCTACTGCTGTTCATGGCGGGCATCGCTGCCTGGAACGGCACGTGGTACAACCTGGCTTCGCTGCCCGTCCTGTTGGTCGACGTCCTCGGCAAGATGCAGCGCGAGGAGCGCTACCTGCGCGAAAAGTTCACCGACTACGCCGACTACTGTCGCCATTGCAAGCGACTGATCCCCCTCATCTACTGAATGACCATGACCCAGATCCGCCCCACCGACATCATCCTGCACCAGCAATCACACGAACTGGAGATCCGCTTCAATGACGGCCAGACCTATCACTACCCGGCCGAATTCCTGCGCGTGTACTCACCCTCGGCCGAGGTGCGCGGCCACTGGGGACAACGGGCAAAACTCGAGGTGGACAAGCAGGACGTGAACATCACCGAGCTGATCCCGGTGGGCCAATACGGGGTCAAGATCGTGTTCGACGACGGTCACGACTCGGGAATATACGACTGGGACTATCTCTACGATCTGGGCCACAAGCAGGCGCTGTACTGGACCAAATACCTCGAAAAACTGCACGAGGCCGGGCACCAGCGCCGCCCACCGGCACATCGAGAAGGCAGCTGAGGGAACTGAACCGGAACCTTGTTCCTCCCCGTGCGGGAAGCAGGCGGCAGCAAACATCAGGACAGGCACCTGTCCCCTGCCGACTTTCCCCCGCAAGCAGGGGGCAGGAAAGGTAAACTCAGACTGATCCTCGCGCCAGCGGACTATTGACGTACATGGCCTCATACTCGGCCTTCAACGCCTCGTAGGCCTCGTTGGCCTGCAAGGCGGCCACCTCCTTTTGCCGGGCCTGGGCGCGCAGCCGCGAGATCTCGCGCTTCTGCTGCTCCTGCACCTGCAGCAGCGACTGGATCTGCTCCTGCAGATGATGCACCCGCTCACGGGCCAGCTCGTTTTCCTTTTCCAGCACCTCGATGTTGTGCAGGTGCATCCGATTCTGCTGCTCCATCTCGTGTAGCCGACGCGCGCTCTTCTCCAGGGCATCCTTCTGCATGTCGATGATCTGCTGCAGCTCGGCACGCTCGGCCAGGTCATCGTCTATCGCCAACAACTGGCGCATCAGGCGCTGATTGGTCTGTTCCAGGACCCGGTACTGCAGCTTGAGCTCCTCGTAATCCTCGGCGATCCGTTTCAGTTCGACCAACCGTTTCGCCTGCCGCGCCAGCTGCTCGCGGGCATGCTCCAGCTCGTCCAGCACCGACTGCGAGATCTGCGTCGCAATCTTGCCAGGGTCACGGGTGCCATGACGCACCACGTCCACTGCCCGACTCAATACCTTTTCATGCACACGCAACAGGCGCTCGCGCTCGCGATGAATTCGTTCCAGATCGGCAGGCATGACATTACCCCAAAACAGCTCGTGCCCCGGTGGCACGGAAAAACCTGACGGGATTATCGGCCCTCCACCGGGATTCTTGAGAAAGAAAAACAGGACTCGGAGCCGTCCCTAAAGTTCGCGGGACGCCTGCCGACTCCGCACATGCATTCTGGCCAATTTACCGACACATGAATCACCTCCCGCGCAAAGACCATCACGAGTCAGGGAAGCGGCCTGGCGGGACCTTTATCCTGGCAGCGGCCCTTTGGGTCTTGCTGCCCCTTCTTGCCACGGTCTCTCTATCCGGCGAACCGAAGAACGTCGCCAAGAGATACCGGAACGAACCCATACGCCCCATTCCTGCGATCGTCGACGTCGACCGCCGCAAGGCGGCACTGGGCCGCAGACTGTTTCACGATCCACGCCTGTCCCACGACAACACCGTCTCCTGCGCCCGTTGCCATCCCCTTAAACGGGGCGGGACCGACGGGCTGCCCAGGTCCGTCGGCATAAAGGGCACACTCGGCGATATCAACACCCCGACCGTGCTCAACAGCAGCCTCAACATTGCGCAATTCTGGGACGGTCGCGCCGCCACGCTGGAGGAGCAGATCGATGGACCGGTACACAATCCCAAGGAGATGGGCAGCAACTGGAAAGAAATCGTCTCCAAGTTGTCCCGGGACAAGGAATATCACAGGCTCTTCGAAGAACTCTATGACACTGGCATCAATGCAGCGAATATCAAGGACGCCATCGCAACCTTCGAACGCACCCTGCTCACACCGGACTCGAGGTTCGACCGGTTCCTGCACGGCGACGAGCAGGCGATCACCGACGATGAGAAAAAGGGATACCTGCTGTTCAAGTCGTACGGCTGCGCCTCCTGTCACCAGGGCATGGCTGTCGGCGGGAACATGTACGAGAAGATGGGCATCGTGCAGGGCTATTTCGCCGAGCGGGGGAACATCACGCGCGCGGACTACGGACGTTTCAACGTCACGGGCCTGAAAGAACATCGTTTCGAGTTCAAGGTCCCCGGCCTGAGAAACGTCGAGCTCACCGCACCCTATTTCCACGACGGTGCGGTCCCGACGCTGGAGGAGGCCGTGTCCAAGATGGCCTATTACCAGCTCGGCCGTGAGATTCCTCCGCGCGACCGTGACCTCATCGTCAAGTTCCTGAAAACCCTGACCGGAAGACTTCCGGAGACAAGTCCATGATGCCCGAGAGCAGGGAATGGCGACTCACGAGGAGCCAATGGACGGTCGGCCTGGCACTCGTCCTGCTCATTCCCTTTCTCTACATCATGAGCCACGGGGTCGATCCTGCCGAACACGCGCGAATACTCCACGACCTGAACGAGATAAAGAACCGGCACGCCTTGCTGGAACAGACGCTCATGGAGACCCGGGCGGGAATCATCCCGACATACGACGACCTCACCGAAGCCGGGCGCAACCTGCTCGCTGCGGAACAGACATTCAAGCAGCGCCTGCCTCCCGAGCTGACCGGGACGATCGCCCCCCACCTGTCCCGCTACGAGCGCCTGATGGAAGAAAAGCGCCTGCTCGTGGAACAATTCAAATCACACCATGCCGTACTCAGGAACTCGCTGAACTACCTGCCGATCGCTGTCGACGACTTCCTCTCCCGTTTCTACCCCGTGCCTGGGAAGGAGGTCCTGAAGGCCGACCTGGAAAAGCTGGTACACGTCATTCTCCAGTTCAATCTGACCGCCGATCTCAACGCAAGGATCACGGCCCGAAAGATCCTCTGGAGCCTGCCCGCCCCCTCGAACGCCTTTCCCGAGAAGGAGAGAAAGGCCTTCAACATGCTCCTGACCCACGCGCACATCGCGATCCTTTACAAGGACCACGTCGACAACATCATAAAAGCCATTCAGACCATACCCTCCGCCGACGCAATCAGGGAAATAACCGATGCCTACTTGACGAAATACGACCACCTGGAGAAAACGTCCTCTCGCTACAAGAGCGCCCTCCTGGTGATATCCAGCATGCTGGTCGCATGGGTACTGGTCTCCATGATCCGTCTCACCGTGACATCACGCAAGCTCTCGGAGACCGTCACCCAGTTGAATTTCCAGAAGTTCGCCCTGGACCAGCACGCCATCGTGAGCATCACCGATGTCAAGGGCAACATCACCTATGCGAATGACAATTTCTGCAAGATAAGCAAGTACAGCCTCGAGGAACTGATCGGGAAAAACCACCGGATAATCAAGTCCAATGAACACCCCAGATCGATGTTCAGGAAAATGTGGCGCACCATCGCCAGAGGAAAGGTCTGGCACGGTGAAATAAAGAACAAGGCAAAGGACGGGAGCCATTACTGGGTCGCCTCCACGATCGTCCCCTTCCTGGACGAGAACGGAAAACCCTTCCAGTATGTCTCCATCCGCACCGACATCACCCGGCGCAAGCAGATGGAGGAGGAGATCTCCAAGGCCCATCAGTTCCTCCAGGCGGTCACGGATGCCATGGGCGAAGGGCTGTACGTCCTGGGCAGGAATGGCAAGTGCATCTTCCTGAACTCCGAGGCGGAGAGACTGCTGGGATGGTCCAAGGACGAACTGTACGGGAAGAACGTGCACGACATCATTCATTACCAGGATGCCAACGGACAACACATTCCCGCGCACGAGTGTCCCGCCTTCCTGAGCATCCAGCAGGGCAAGACCTTCCGCTCCGACACCGAGGTCTTCACCCGCAAGGACGGCACCATCTTCCCCATTGCCATCGTGGTCGTCCCCTTGCGAGAGAAGGGTCAGGTCACCGGCTCGGTCGCCGTATTCCAGGACATCACCGAACGCATCCAGAACGAACAGCGACTCAAGTCGGCCATTCAGCAGGCAAAGGAGGCAAACCGCGCAAAATCCCATTTCCTGGCAAACATGAGCCACGAGATCCGAACCCCGATGAATGCCATCATCGGCATGTCCCATCTCGCCCTCCAGACCGATCTCGACAACCAGCAGCGCAACTATCTGGAAAAGATCCATCGATCAGCGGAATCCCTGTTGAACATCATCAACGACATCCTGGACTTCTCGAAGATAGAGGCCGGAAAGCTCGAGATGGAGGAGGTCGAGTTCCATCTGAACGACATATTCAACAACCTCACCTCTGTCCTGGAACTGCGCGCCGCGGAAAAGGGACTGGAATTGCTCTTCGACATCGCCCCGGACGTCCCCCGCGCGCTCGTTGGCGATCCCGGCCGGCTCGGACAGGTACTTCTCAATCTGTGTGGCAATGCCATCAAGTTCACGGAACGAGGCGAGATCATCGTGTCCGTCCGCCTGGACCGGAAGGACGAGGACACACTGCGTCTCCACTTTGCCGTCAAGGACACAGGTATCGGCATCACCCGGGAACAACAAGGCCGCCTCTTTCAATCCTTCAACCAGGCAGACACCTCCACCACCCGGAAGTACGGAGGTACCGGACTTGGCCTGGCGATCAGCAAACGCCTGGTGGAGCTGATGGGCGGCGACATATGGGTGGAGAGCACGCCCGGCCAGGGCAGCACCTTCCATTTCACCGTCGTGCTGCGTGAATGTACGGAGGACGCATCGGCCTCTCTGTCGGCGCTGGCCACCGACAAGCTGCAAGGACTGAAAGTCATCGTGGTAGACGACAACGCCAGTGCCCGGACGATCCTGTCGTCCCTGCTCCAGGCACACGGGATCGAGGCCGACGTCGCGTCTGGCGCCGCGGAGGCCGGCGACCGACTGGCCAGCACCGGAGAGGGCGAAGATCCGCCTTACGAGGTGATGCTACTGGACTGGCAGCTGGCGGATATCGACGGGGTGGAATTCTATGCACAACAACAGAAGCGCCTGGGCCAGCGGATGCCCGCCGTCGTGATGATGACCGCACACGGCGCCGACCGCCTCAGGCGGGCCCTTCACAAGCACGGCCTGGAACCCAGCGACATCCTGGTGAAACCGATCATGCCCTCGGCACTCCTCGATGCGATATCCAGGGCCGTGGGGCATAGCATCATCCGGCAGGACAACGACTCGGTGAACGAACGCGATTACCGGAGGGCGCTCGGCCGATTGCGGGGCAGCCGCATTCTCCTGGTGGAGGACAACGAATTCAACAAGGATCTGGCGCTGGAACTCCTCACGAACGCGGGCATTCATGTCGATCTGGCCGAAAACGGTGAAGAAGCGATCGAGATGGTGGAAAGAAACCGCTACGACGCCGTACTCATGGACTGCCAGATGCCTGTCATGGACGGCTACGAGGCCGCCCGCCGGATCCGCGAGAACCCGCGCCTGAACCATCTTCCCATCATCGCCATGACGGCGAACGTCATGAAATCGGACATTGCCGAGGCCCTGGCCGCCGGCATGAACGACCACATCGGCAAACCGATCAACATCCGGGACATGTTCACCAAGATCGCCAGATGGATCGAGCCGACGCGCCGGGAAGAGGGATTCGACATGTCCGGTCATGCCCCCGATCCCTCCCCGGAACCCCTTGCCGAAGAACTGGCGCACATCGATACGGCCGCCGGTCTCGAACGGGTGGCCCACAACACGGACACCTACCTGCGCGTGCTGGAGAAATTCGCCGACAACTAGGCCGACGCCATTGCCATCGCATCAAAGGCCCTGGAAGACGGCGACCCGGAGACGGCCCTGCGCACCCTGCACACCTTGAAGGGTTCCGCAGGCACCATCGGGGCCACCAGGCTCTATGGACTGGCCGCGGACGCCGAGAAAAGGCTGCGCGAGGCCACTTCCCCGGAGGGATTGCCAGAGAAGGAAGCATTATTCGAGGAGATGACCGGCGTTCTCGAAGACATTCGCGGCTTGCTGGCAGCTGTGCGGGGTGCGCAATCAGGTGAATCCCCGGCGCCTTTGGAGGCCCCCGGGGAGCTGCTCGAGAAGTTGCGGGAGCAGCTGGAAAGCTTCGATACCGAGGCCCAGAAAACAGTGAAGACACTGACGTCTTCCTTCCACGACGACAACACCGCTCCACTGCTGGATGAACTTTCCAGGGCCGTTGGCCGATACGATTTCGAAAAGGCATTGGAACTGCTCGAGCGGTTGAACGACACGCTACCAGCCCAACGGCCGGAAACGAGCACCGAGGCTGTCTGAGAGATAAAGGACACCGCCACGAAACCCACGATCCTCGTGGTGGACGACACCACCGAGAACATCGACGTACTGCAAGGTGTCCTGGGATCCCGCTACAGCGTGCGCGCGGCGACCAGCGGACAGCTGGCCCTCAAGATCGTCAACAAGATAAAGCCGGACCTCATTCTCCTCGATGTCATGATGCCCGGCATGGACGGCTACGAAGTCTGCCGCATTCTCAAGTCCAACCCGGAAACGGCCAGGATACCCGTCATCTTCGTCACCGCCATGTCGGAAATCGAGGAAGAGGAAAAAGGGTTCGAGGCCGGGGCGGTCGACTACATCACCAAGCCCATACACCCGGCCTTCGCCTCTTCGATCATCTTCGGGTGTGCGTAGATCACGGCCTGTGGCCAGGCCTCGACGATGGCCTGATTGCCCAGCCAGTGATCGCCGTGCACATGGGTGTTGAACACCGCCAGAACGGGTTTGTCGGTGGTGGCGCGGATCTTGCCGACCAGCATGCGACCGGCCTGCAGGGTACCGCCCGGATCGACCACCACCACGCCCTGCTCGGTGACCAGGAACGAGGGGTTGTTCATGAAGCCCTGGTTGTCGGCATTGGGCAGTTCACGCGGACCGTGCACCACGTACACCCCGGGCGCGACCCGGTCGAGCGGATATTGCTTGCGCAACGGCGGGCCTTCGACACCGGCCAGTACATTGCCCGCAAGGGCGAGGATCAGGATCAGGGCGATACGGTGCATGGCGGTCTCCAAAGAAGCGAGGGCTTGGCAGTTGCGTGGTACGAAACTGCCTGACGTCAGCAGCCCCGCTTTATTCCCGAGCAGCAACTCAGTTGCGCCTGCGCGCACCCACGCGCAGGCGCAGCGCATTGAGCTTGATGAAGCCGGCAGCGTCCTTCTGGTCGTAGGCACCGGCATCGTCCTCGAAGGTGGCAATGGACTCGTCGAACAGGCTGTCGCTCTCGGAGCGGCGGCCAACCACGCTGACGTTGCCCTTGTACAGCTTGACGCGCACCTCGCCGTTGACCGTCTGCTGGGTCTGGTCGATCAGCGCCTGCAGGGCCTCGCGCTCGGGACTCCACCAGTAGCCATTGTAGATGATGCTCGCATAGCGCGGCATCAGCTCGTCTTTGAGGTGCGCGGCCTCGCGGTCGAGGGTGAGCGACTCCATGGCGCGATGCGCCTTGAGCATGACGGTGCCCGCCGGGGTCTCGTAGCAGCCACGCGACTTCATGCCCACGTAGCGGTTCTCCACGATGTCGTCACGGCCCACACCATGGCTGCCGGCCACGCGGTTGAGATACGCCATTACCTGCGCCGGGCTCATGCGTTCGCCGTCGATGGACACGATGTCGCCGCGCTCGAAGCCCAGTACCAGGTACTGCGGCTGGTCGGGGGCCTTTTCGGGGGCCACGGTCCAGCGCCACATGTCCTCCTCGGGCTCGGCCCAGGGGTCTTCGAGGATGCCGCCCTCGTAGGAGATGTGCAGCAGGTTGGCGTCCATCGAATAGGGCGACTTCTTGCCCTGCTTGGCATAATCGATGGGGATGCCGTGCTGCTCGGCATAGGCCATCAGCTTCTCGCGCGAGAGCAGATCCCATTCGCGCCAGGGCGCGATCACCTTGATGTCGGGATTCAGCGCATAGGCGCCCAGTTCGAAGCGCACCTGGTCGTTGCCCTTGCCGGTGGCACCGTGGGCGATGGCGTCCGCGCCGGTCTCGGCGGCGATCTCCACCAGCCGTTTCGCGATCAGCGGGCGGGCAATGGAGGTGCCCAGCAGGTACTCTCCCTCGTACACCGCATTGGCGCGGAACATGGGGAAGACGTAGTCGCGCGCGAACTCCTCGCGCAGGTCCTCGATGTAGATCTCGCGGATGCCCAGCGCCTCGGCCTTGGCGCGTGCCGGCTCCACCTCCTCGCCCTGGCCGATATCAGCGGTGAAGGTCACCACCTCGCAGTCGTACACGTCCTGCAGCCACTTGAGGATGATGGAGGTATCCAGTCCGCCGGAATAGGCCAGGACCACCTTCTTGATGTCCGATTGCGCCATGTCTTGCCCCTGCGTGAGAAAGTCGGAATAGGAGAGAAACGCGGCATTATACTGGAAGCGCACACTGGAGAGCCGCATGAAGTCCTTCAAGCGCCTGTTGTCCGTCCTCCTGATCACCGCCCTGCTCGGCACCTGGCTGTGGTGGAGCACCCGGCCGCAACCGGTACGGGTCGCCACGGCCGTCGTCGAGCGCAGCCTGGTCGAGCGCACCGTGGCCAACACCCGCGCCGGCGGCGGGTGGGCAGATCGTACGCCTGCCAGTGCGCGAGGGGCAACGGGTCAAGCAGGGGCAGCTGTTGCTCGAACTGTGGAACGACGACCTGCACGCCCGGCTCGACCTGGCACGACGCGAAACCGAGGCACAGCTGAGCAAGACCCGCCTCACGGCGCCCTTCGACGGCGTGGTGGCGCAGATCAACGGTGAGCTGGCGGAATACGTCACCCCCTCGCCGATCGGCATCGCCACCTCGCCGGCCATCGACCTGCTCGACGATCGCTGCTTCTACGTCAGTGCCCCCATCGACGAGGTGGACGTGGGCAAGGTGCGCCCGGGCCAACCAGCGCGCATCACCCTGGACGCCTTCGGCGAGCGCCGCTTCGCGGGCCAGGTACGCCGTATCGCCGACTATGTGCTCGACCGCGAGAAACAGGCACGCACCGTGGAGGTGGAGATCGCCTTCACCGACGTGCATGACCTGCCCAGGCTGCTGGCCGGTTACTCGGCCGACGTGGAGATCCTGTTCGAAACCCGCCGTGACGTGCTGCGCATTCCCAGCGAGGCCCTGGTCGAGAACCGTTACGTGTTCGTGCTGCGCGATGACGGCATCCTCGAACGCCGCGAGGTGACCGCGGGGGTGGGCAACTGGGACTACACCGAGATCCGCGACGGTCTGCGCGAGGGCGAACGGGTGGTCACCTCGCTGGACCGCGAGGGCCTGGCCGACGGTGCGCCGGCGCGGCTGGAGAGCGAGCCGCGGTGAGGATCGAACTACGCCAGGTGGACCGCCACTTCCGGGTCGGCGACGAAACGGTGCACGCCCTGGCCGGCATCGACCTGAACATCCCCGCCGGTGACTACCTGTCGGTGATGGGGCCATCCGGCTCGGGCAAGTCCACCCTGCTCAATGTGCTCGGCCTGCTCGACCGGCCGAGCAGCGGCAGCTACTGCTTCGAGGGCACCGAGACTACTACCCTGCCCGAGGAGGCGCGGGCACGCATCCGCCGCGAGCGCATCGGCTTCGTGTTCCAGGCCTTCCACCTGATCGGCCGGCTCAGCGCTGCCGAGAACATTGCCCTGCCCCTGGTGCTGGCGGGCGTGCCGCCGGAGGAGCGCCGGCCGCGCGGTGGTGATGCGCCCGGCCCTGCTGCTGGCCGACGAGCCCACCGGCAACCTCGATCAGCGCGCCGGCGCCGAGGTCATCGCCCTGCTGGAACGTCTCAATGCTGAGGGCATCACCCTGGTGGTGGTGACCCACGATGCGGCCATCGGCGAACGCGCGCGCCGCCGCGTGCGCATGCTCGACGGCCGTATCCACAGTGACCATGCGCACGTCTGACCAGTTGCGCTTCGCCCTCGATGCCCTGCGCGGCGCGCGCACGCGCAGCCTGCTCATACTGCTGGCGATGAGCATCGGCGTGGCGTCGGTGATCCTGCTCACCGCCCTCGGCGAGGGCGCGCGACGCTACGTGATCGGCCAGTTCGAGCAGCTCGGCACCGACCTGCTGGTGATGCTGCCGGGACGCAACGAGACCACCGGCGGCCCGCCGCCGCTGTCCGGCGAGACCCCGCGCGACCTCACCCTGGAAGACGCACTGGCCCTGCGCCGCCACCGCAGCATCCTGCGCATCGCCCCCATCAGTCTGGGCACCGCGCCGGTCTCCTGGCGCAACCGCGAACGCGAGGTGACCATCATCGGCAGCACGCGCGACTTCTTCCCGGTGCGCCGCATCCGCGTGGCACGGGGACGGCCGCTGCCGGCCATCCCGCCGGAACGCCAGCTCAACGTGGTGGTGCTGGGCGCCCGCCTGGCGACCGCGCTGTTCGACCGGCAACGCGCCCTGGGCGAGTGGGTGCGCATCGGAGACCGCCGCTTCCGGGTGATCGGCGTGCTCGAGCCGGCCGGCGAGTCGCTGGGACTGGACCTGGGCGACATGGCGCTGGTGCCGGTGGCCTCGGCCATGCAGCTGTTCGACACCGCCTCACTGTTCCGCATCCTCATCCAGGCACGTGGCAAGGGCGCCATGGCACAGGCGCGTCGCGATGCCTTGTCCACCCTGCGCAACCACCACGACGGCGAGGAAGACGTGACCCTGATCAGCCAGGACGCGGTGCTGGGCACTTTCGACCGCATCCTCGGCGCCCTGACCTGGACGGTGGGCGGCATCGCCGGCATCAGCCTGGCCGTGGCCGGCATCCTGATCATGAACGTGATGCTGGTCGCTGTCTCCCAGCGGGTGCCCGAGATCGGCCTGCTCAAGGCCCTGGGCAGCCCGGGCAGGCTGGTGATGCGCCTGTTCCTGATCGAGGCGTTGCTGCTGGCCGCGCTCGGCGCACTCGGCGGTCTGCTGATCTCCGGAGTCGGGCTGCTGCTGATGCGCCACCTGTTCCCCGACTTTCCCCTGCAACCGCCACTATGGGCACCGCTGGCGGCAGTGGCGGTGGCCCTGGGCTGTGGCCTGCTGTTCGGGGTGCTGCCGGCACGTCGTGCCGCCCGCCTCGATCCGGTGCAGGCGCTGGCGGGGCGCTGAGATGCGAACCACCGATCTGCTGCGGCTGACCGGCGGTGCCATCCGCGCACAGCGCCTGCGCAGCCTGCTCACCGGCCTGGGCATCGCGGTGGGCATCGCCTCGGTGGTACTGCTGACCGCCATCGGCGAGGGCATCCAGCGCTTCGTGCTCGCGGAATTCACCCAGTTCGGCACCCATCTGCTGGCGGTCACTCCGGGCAAGACCCAGACCTTCGGCCTGTCGGCGGCGGTGATCGGCAGCACCCGCCCGCTCAGCCTGGAAGACGCCCGCGCCATCGAACGCCTGCCGGAGGTACGCGCCGTAGTGCCACTGGTGCAGGGCAATGCCGCGGTGGAATGGCAGGGGCGCAGCCGCCGCGTCTGGGTGTTCGGCACCGGGCCGGACGTGCCCGAGGTCTGGCGCATCCGCCCGACCATCGGCCGCTTCCTGCCGCGCGACGAGCCCCGCCATGCCCGGGCCTTCGCGGTGCTGGGCAGCAAACTGCGGCGCGAACTGTTCGGCAACCACTCCCCACTGGGCGAGCGGGTACGTATCGGCGGCGAGACCTACCGCGTGATCGGCGGCATGCAGCCCAAGGGGCAGATGCTGGGCTTCGACCTGGACGACAGCGTCTACATTCCGGTCGGCCGCGCCCTGGCCCTGTTCGACCGCGAAGGCCTGATGGAGATCGACGTGCTCTACCGCGCCGAGGAACCCGTCACCAAGGTGGTCGAACGCATCCACCAGTTGCTGCTGCAACGCCACGGGCACGAGGACTTCACCCTCACCACCCAGGACCAGATGCTCGAAGTGCTCGGCTCGGTGCTCGACGTGCTGACCCTGGCGGTGGCGGCGCTGGGCGCGATCTCGCTCGCGGTGGGTGGTATCGGCGTGCTCACCATCATGACCATCTCGGTCAACGAACGGGTCGCCGAGATCGGCCTGTTGCGCGCACTGGGCGCCAGTCAGGGACAGGTACTGGGCCTGTTTCTGGGCGAGGCCCTGGTGCTCGGCATGCTCGGCGGTCTGAGCGGCGTCGGCCTGGGGCTGGGTGGCGCGCTCGCCATCGGCTGGCTGATCCCCGCCCTGCCGGTGCACATCAGCTGGCCCTATGTCGGGCTGTCGCTGGGTGTCGCTCTCGGCATCGGCCTGCTCGCCGGGGTCCTGCCCGCGCTGCGCGCCGCCCGTCTCGATCCTGTCGAGGCCCTGCGCGGAGAATGATCCGCCACGATTCGGCCCGGGGACGGGCCTCCTACCCGCAGGCGTCATTGCCGCACCGCGCCACTTCTGGAATAGTCAGGGACATGCAAGGAAATGCACAGCCACCACTGATCGCCGGTCTGCTTGCGGGCCTGCCCGGCGCGCGCCTGATCGAGACGCACATCTCCTGGGTGATCCTTCACGACAGGTACGCCTGGAAACTGAAGAAGCCGCTGGACCTGGGCTTTCTCGACTTCTCCCGGCTCGACCAGCGCCGCCTCTTCTGCGAGGAAGAAATCCGCCTGAACCGTCGCCTGGCCCCGGACATCTATCTCGGGGTGGTGCCGATAACCGGCACGCCCGAGTCCCCGCGCTTCGGTGGCGAAGGGCCGATACTGGAGTGGGCGGTACAGATGCGCGCCTTCGATGCCGACGCCACCCTGGACCGCGCGCACGAGATCGCCCCGGCGCAGATCGACGCCATCGCCGATTGCCTGGCGCATTTTCACCGGGACATCCCGAAGGCGCCGCCGGAGAGCGACTACGGCACGCCCGCCGCGGTGCGCGCACCGGTCGAGGGCAATTTCGCGGCCCTGCGCCGGCTCGATCCACCGCCCAGTTCGCGCGCCCTGCTCGACGTGCTGGAGCCCCGGCTGCAGCGCCTGGGGGAACGCCTGGAACCCCATTTCAGCGCACGCCGCGAGGCCGGCCACATCCGCGAATGCCATGGCGACCTGCACCTGGGCAACATCGCCTGGATGAACGAGGCCCCGCTGATCTTCGACGCCATCGAGTTCGATCCGGGGCTGCGCTTTATCGACCCGGTCAACGAACTGGCCTTCCTCGCCATGGACCTGCACCACCGCGGCCAAAGCGCACTGGCCTGGCGCCTGCTCGACCGCTGGCTGACCCACACCGGCGATCATGCCGGTCTGGCCGCCTGGTCCTACTACCTGGCCTACCGCGCCATGGTGCGCGCCAAGATCGCGGCCATCCGCGCACGCCAGGCGGACGACGACTTCACGCCCACACGCGACCTGCTGGCGCTGGCCGACGCCCTCTCGCGTCCCGGCCGCCCGGCACTGGTACTCATGCACGGCGTCTCCGGCAGCGGCAAGACCCACCTCTCACAGGCCCTGCTCGAAGACCTGGGCACAGTGCGCCTGCGCTCGGACGTGGAACGCAAGCGCCTGTTCGGGCTGGGAGCGCAGGACGACAGCCGCCGCAACGGCACCGACATCTACACCCCCGAGGCCAGCCGCCGCACCCTGGCGACCCTGCTGCAGAAGACCGAGGCCCTGCTCGATGCCGGGCTGCGCGTGATCGTGGACGCGACCTTTCTCGCGCGAAGCTGGCGCGAGCCCTTCGAGCAGCTGGCCGAGGCACGCGGCCTGCCCTGGTGCATCGTCTCTCCACAGGTGCCCGAAACGCTACTGCGCGAGCGCGTGAGCGCGCGCCACCATCAGGGGGAAGACGCCTCCGAGGCCGACCTGGCGGTGCTGACCTCACAACTGGCAAACCAGCAGCCCCTCGCACCCGACGAACTCCCCCGCACCCTGCAGCCCACACCGGAGACCTCGCTGCCGGAACTGATCGAACAGGTACGGCAAAGGCTGCGCCCTCGCAAACGGAGCACCGCCGACTGAGCCATACTTGGCGGCATGGATGCACTGGCACAAGCCGTGTGGACGGCCAAGTACCGACAACCCGGCGAACGCGTGCTGGCGGACAGCCGGCGGCGGGTGGCGCACGCCCTGGCAGCGGTGGAAGGCGACGCGGCGAGCTGGGCTGCCCGCTTCGAGGCCCTGCTGCACGACGGCCGTTTCCTGCCCGGCGGGCGCATCCTCGCCGGGGCGGGCACAGCGCGCCATGTCACCCTGTTCAATTGCTTTGTCATGGGACGCATCGAGGACGCCATGGACGGCATCTTCCAGGCCCTCAAGGAAGGCGCCCTGACCATGCAGCAGGGTGGCGGCGTGGGCTACGACTTCTCCACCCTGCGACCGGCCGGCACGCGTACACGCAGCGCTGCCGGCATCGCCACCGGACCGCTGTCCTTCATGCGCGTGTGGGATGCGATGTGCGGCACCGTGCTCTCGCAAGGCGCTCGGCGCGGCGCCATGATGGCCTGCCTGCGCTGTGACCATCCCGATATCGAGGCCTTCATCGAGGCCAAGCACCAACCCGGGGCGCTGTCCTGTTTCAACCTGTCGGTGCTGGTGAGCGAAGATTTCCTGCGCGCCGTGGACGCGGACGCAGACTGGCCACTGGTGTTCCCCGCCGAGGCCATCGAAGACGACGGCAAGTGCATCCAGCGCGCCTGGAGCGGCGACCTCTCGCCCCGGCCCTGCCGTGTGCTGCGCACTGTTCGTGCACGCGCCCTGTGGGAAAAAATGATGCGCAACGCCTGGGAGACCGCCGAACCCGGGGTGCTGTTCATCGACCGCATCAACCGCCTGAACAACCTGGGCTGGCGCGAACGCATCAGTGCCACCAATCCCTGCGGCGAGGTGCCACTGCCACCCTGGGGGGCCTGCAACCTCGGCTCCTTCGACCTGACCCGATTCGTGCGCCGACCCTTCACACCCGAGGCGCACCTCGACCTGGAAGCGCTGGCAGCGGCGGTGCCCACCGCGGTGCGCCTGCTCGATGACGTGATCGACGCCTCGCGCTACCCGCTCGAGGCCCAGCGCGAGGAAGCAAAGGCCGCGCGTGCCCAGGCGGCTGCGGCGCTGCGGACCCTCCGCGACGCGGCCTATACCGCCTCGGTGGAACTGGCACGCGAGAAGGGGGCCTTCCCACGCTGCGACAACGAGCGCCTGGCCGAACGCCCCTTCGTCCGCACCCTTCCTGCAACGCTGCAAGGGGCGATCACCCGTCACGGTCTGCGCAACAGCCACCTGCTGGCAATCGCCCCGGCCGGCAGCATCAGCCTGCTGGCGGGCAACGTCTCCAGCGGGCTTGAGCCGGTGTTCGCCGCGCGCATGCGCCGCGAGGTGCGGCTGAACGCCGGGCAGGTCGAGACCTTCGAGATCGAGGACGCGGCAGTGCGCGCCTGGCACGACGCTGGCAACGAAGGCCTGCCACCGGCCTTCGTTGCCGCCGCCGATATCGGCCCGCTGGATCACCTGCGCATGCAGGCGGCCTTGCAACCGCTGGTGGACCAGTCCATCGCCAAGACCATCAACGCAGCGCCCGACACGCCCTTTGCAGACTTCGCCGCCCTCTACCGCGAGGCCGATCGTCTGCAACTGAAAGGCTGCACCGTGTTCCGGCCCAATCTCCTGCGTGGCAGCGTGCTGTCGCCGATCGGCAACGAAGACGATCTGCCGCAGCAGTGCGAATGGTGCGTGGGCTGAGTAATCAGAGGCTCCTGAAGCCCCTCAGCCGCGATTGGCGCGTTTGCGCTCGTGCTCCTTGAGCAGCTTCTTGCGCAGGCGGATGGCACTCGGGGTGACCTCCACCAGTTCGTCATCCTCGATGAATTCCAGCGCCATCTCCAGGGTGAACGGGATGGGCGGGGTGAGCGTGATGGCGTCGTCCTTGCCGGCGGCGCGGACATTGGTCAGCTGCTTGCCCTTGAGCGGATTGACCACCAGGTCGTTCTCCCGCGAATGGATGCCGATGATCTGACCCTCGTAGACCTCGTCGCCCGGAGAGGCGAACAGGCGCCCGCGCTCCTGCAGATTGAACAGGGCATAGCCCAGCGCCTTGCCCTGGCCGTTGGAGATCAGCACCCCGTTCTTGCGCTTGGCAATGCCGCCGGACTGCGCCGGACCGTAATGATCGAACACGTGGTAGATCAGGCCGGTACCCGAGGTCATGGTCATGAAGTCGGTCTGGAAGCCGATCAGGCCGCGCGAAGGCACGATGTAGTCCAGACGCACCCGGCCCTTGCCGTCGGGGACCATGTCGCGCAACTCTCCCTTGCGCTCGCCCAGCGCCTCCATCACCGCCCCCTGGTGTTGCTCCTCGACGTCCAAGGTGACCTGCTCGTAGGGCTCGCAGACCTCGCCGTCGATCTCGCGGAAGATCACCTCGGGACGCGAGACGGCCAGCTCGAACCCCTCGCGGCGCATGGTCTCGATCAGCACCGACAGGTGCAGCTCGCCGCGCCCGGAGACCTTGAACTTCTCCGGGTCGGTGCCCTCCTCGACGCGCAACGCCACGTTGTGGATCAACTCGCGCTCGAGCCGCTCCTTGAGCTGGCGCGAGGTCAGGTACTTGCCTTCACGCCCGGCGAAGGGCGAGCTGTTGACCTGGAAGGTCATGGACACCGTCGGCTCGTCCACGCTCAACGGCGGCAGCGCCTCGACGTGTTCCGGGTCGCACAGGGTGTCGGAGACATTCGGTGCCTCGATGCCGGTGATGGCGATGATGTCCCCGGCACTGGCCTCGGCCACCTCGTTCCGCTCCAACCCCAGGTAGCCGTAGACCAGCCCGATCTTGGCCTTGTACGTGGAACCATCGGGCTTGACCACCGTGACCACCTGGTTGGGCCGCACCGTGCCGTGACGGATACGGCCGACCGCGATCGCCCCCACGTAACTGCTGTAATCGAGGTTGGAAACCTGCATCTGGAACGGGGCATCCGGGTCCACCTGCGGCGCCGGGCAGTGCTCGACGATGGCCTCGAACAGCGGCGTCATGTCACCCTCGCGCACGCTGTCGTCCAGCGAGGCGTATCCGTTGATCGCCGAAGCATAGACGATGGGGAAATCCAGTTGTTCGTCCGAGGCGCCCAGGTTGTCGAACAGCTCGAACACCTGGTCGATCACCCAGTCCGGGCGTGCGCCGGGCTTGTCGATCTTGTTCACCACCACGATGGGCCGCAGCCCGTGCTGAAAGGCCTTCTGGGTGACGAAGCGGGTCTGCGGCATGGGGCCTTCCTGCGCGTCCACCAGCAACAGCACCGAATCGACCATCGACAGCACCCGCTCCACCTCGCCGCCGAAATCGGCGTGTCCCGGCGTGTCGACGATGTTGATTCGGTAATCGTTCCAGTCGATCGCGGTGTTCTTGGAGAGGATGGTGATCCCCCGCTCCCGCTCCTGGTCGTTGGAATCCATCACCCGCTCCACCTCACCGAAACGCTCGCCGAGCGTGCCGGACTGCTTGAGCAGCTCATCCACCAGGGTGGTCTTGCCATGGTCGACGTGGGCGATGATGGCGATGTTGCGCAGATTCTGGATCACGGGGAATACCGGGGGCAGGGGAAAGGGGGCGCGATTATAGCGGGCGACGGGAACAGGAACCATTGCGACTTACGGGGGAGTTGCGCGGACGTGCGCAGAAAATAAAACCACCAAGGGCACAAAGCACACCAAGACTGGACTGCTGATGCAGGACCACGACCGGCACGATGGCGTGCCGACTGACAGTCGGCTCCTTGCCCTTTGTGCGCTTCGCGTACTTTGTGGTTGGCAGCGTCCCTTGCGATGCCTCCCGCCCAGTGCCCTCAGTCCTCGAATCTTGCCAGATAGTCCGCCGCATCGACCTGCCCCGAGCGGGCTGCGCGCCGAAGCCAGCGCAGCGCTGCGGTGCGGTCGACCGGGCCGCCGAGCCCTTCGGCGAGCATGACACCGTAGAGAAACTGGGCGTCGGCCATGTCCTGTTCAGCAGCCCGTCGCATCCACCGACGGGCCTCGGCAGGGTCGGTGGTGCCATCGCAGCCGGTGACCAGGCAGTGGGCCAGGTTGAACTGGGCCTTGGCCAACCCCTGTTCGGCGGCGCGGCGATACCAGATCACGGCCTGCCGCGGGTCGCGTGGCATGCCGGCCAGGCCATGGTCGTAGGCGGCGCCCAGGTTGAGCTGTGCCCAGGGAGCACCGGCCTCGGCAGCGGAACGCAGTTCCTCGGCGGTGGGCAGGCCAGCCGCCTGCGCGCCGGTGATCAAGCCGGCGCCGAAGACCAGAATCGCGATCCATGTCAAGGTCGGATGCTTGACGCTCATACCCCCAAACCTGTGGATAACTCTGTGGAGGAATCTACGGGGACTTGTTGAACAACACAAGCAGGATCGAGCAAGACCGACACGCAAAAGAAAAAATTCCTTTTAACACCGTGTTTTATTGGTCTTTCAGGAGGCGAGACTTGCACAATTGGGGCTAACCGGCGCTGACGGGTGCCTCGATGTGTTGTGTATAAGTGGGAACGGCGTCCTTGCTGTGAAAGGTCCGGCCCGGGGACGGGCCTCCTGCAGCAGGCGCGGTGTCCCCGCCGCGAACCTTCAGGGACAGGATGGGCAGGCTGCGCCTTGCCCATCCTGCGATGCCGGAGTGTCGCGTCGGGAGACTACACCCGGAACGAGCCGACCAGGCCGTGCAGGCGTGCAGCGATGTCGTGCAGGGCGCCGATGCCTTCGTCGAGCTCGGCCGCTCCGTCGCTGGTGCGCTGGGCTACACCGCTGATGGTGACCACGTTTTCGCGGATGCGCTCGACCGATTCCACCTGTTGGCCAGCAGCCCCCGCGATGCGGTTGATGAGCTGGTCGATCTGTTCGACCTGCTCGTTGATCTGGCGCAGCGCCTCGCTCGTGGCACGTGCCTGGCCCACCGTCTCCTGGGCATGCCCGGTACTGGCGCGCATCACCTCGGCGGCATTGCGTGCCGCCTCTTGCAGGCGCTCGATCATCGACTGGATGTCCTGAGTGGACTCCTGGGTACGGCTGGCCAGGGTACGCACCTCGTCGGCCACCACCGCGAAACCGCGTCCCTGTTCACCCGCGCGTGCCGCCTCGATGGCGGCATTCAACGCCAGCAGGTTGGTCTGTTCGGCAATGCCGCGGATCACGTCCAGCACCCCGCCGATGCTCTCGCTGTCCTGCTCCAGACCCTTCATCACCCCGGCGGCCCGTTCCACGTCGGCGGCCAGGCGATCCATTGCGGCCTGGGTGGCCTGCAAGGTGGCATCACTCTCGCCGGCGGCGGCCCGTGCCGCGCACGAGGCCTGCTTGCCCTGATCGACCATCTCCAGCACGTTGCGCGCGGCATCCGACAGCTCGGTGGTGGAGGCGGCCACGCCGTCGGTCTGGCGCTGCTGTTCCACCGTGCCCTCACGCGCCGCCTCGCTCACCCGGGCCATGTGCCGGGCCGCCTCGGAGAGTTGATCGACTGCCTCGGCCACCGCCATCACGGTGCCGCGGATCTTGCCCAGAAAACGGTTGAAGGCATCGGCCAGGCGCGCCATCTCGTCATGGCCGCGCAGGTCCAGCTCACGCGTGAGATCCCCCTCGCCTTCGGCGATGTCCTGCATGGCAGCGACCGCACGTTCCAGCTTGCTGCGAATCGAGCGGGTCAGCAACCAGCCCAGGGCACCGGCGAGCAACACACCGAAGACCGAGATCACCAGCATCATGTCGCGCGCCGAGCCCACATCGGTGGCCAGACGCTCGCTCTCCGAACGGGTACGTTCGACCAGGGTATCGAGCAGATCCTGCAGGCGGGCGGACAACCTGGCCGCCAGCGGCCCCAGCTCGGTACGCACCAGGTGCACGTCCCGATAGGCCTGATCGCCGGAATGCAGGGCCAGCACCTCGTCGAGCGCACTCACATAGGCTTCGCGTGCTGCCAGCAGGCGTTCGAAGGCGTCAGCCTGCTCGAAGGTGAGCAGATCCTCGGCGGCCCGCAGCTTGTCGAGCGCGGTCTGGTTCTGCTCGAGATACATCTTCAGGTTTTCCAGGAAGGCCGGAGTACGGTTGGCCAGATAGCCACGCAAGGCGTTGAGCACCCCCAGGCGTCCCTGGATGTCGGCCGCCGGGACGTCGCGCGCCGCTGGCACCCACTGGCCGGGCGACTGTTCGACGAAGGACGGACGCCAGTTCGCCAGCTCTTCGGCCAGTTCGCTGTCCACTTCCTGCTCCAAGGCCAGCATCTCGGACAGGGTCTGCAAGATAATCATGTTCTGCGGATTGAGACGCTCGCTGGCCATCGCCAGTGCCGGCATGTTGGCCGCGTCCGAGGCGGACAGTGCCACGATCCGGGGCTCGAAGGCCTGGAAGCGGCGAATGAGGTCGGCAATCTCCTGCTGCTGCTCAGGTTCGCTGCTGCCAACCGCCTGCAAGGCCGTCTCCAGCGCCGCGAGACGCGCGTCGAGTGCCTGGTTGGCCTGGCGATAACGCTCGAGATAGGTCGGCTCGCGGACTTTCAGATACAGGCCCAGGGCGGCATTGGCCTGATACACCTGGCGCACCAGGTCCTGGGCAGCCGTTGCAGCCGGCTGGATATGGTTGACCACCTCATTCACCCGCCGCTCGGTAGCCTGCAATCCATTGAGCCCAACCAGCGACACACCGACCACCAGGGCCAGCATGAACCCGAAGGCAATGTGCAAGCTGTGGCTTATCGACAGCCGGAAAAACAACCTGTCCATACCTCACTCCTGCCCACCCCTGGATATCGGGCGGGACGACCGATGACTGTAGCGAGGTTAACGGCAGGAAGGACGGCGGCTTTAGGAGTTGCCAGCGGGGCGGCAAGACGTGCCTTTCGAACCGGTGAGATCCCAGGAGAAAGTGCAGTCGAGTTCGGAGAGTACGGCAATCATGCCGCCCTCGCCGCCTTCGAGGATGATCGACAGCGGTGAGCGCCGACCAAAGCGACGGTGGGCCTGCTTGATCCAGCGGCCGGACATGCGCGGATTGCGCGGATAGGTCGTACGCAGGGCATCGGCGATGCGCAACAGATAGCTGGCGCGGCGCAGCACGTCCGCATCGTCGGGCAGCACGTCCTTGCCGTCGCGGTATTTCTGGAAGGCTCGCGCGCGCACATTCGAGGGCAGCAGCAGCAAGGCCTGCATCTGCTGGATGTTCAGTTCCCAGGCGTCCATCAGGCGCATTACCGCCTGGGTGATCTGCACCAGGGCCTCGCGCTTGTCCTCTGCGGCTTGCTTGTCTTCACTCATCTTTGCTGTCCTCGTGCCGGCGGCCGACCGGACACTATTGCTGATCGTAGGTCTGAATAGTTGACTATTTTACTTGGATTCATGGAAAAATCCATCGGAATCGCTCACAGCTCACCCGGCTGCCGCCCGGTCCCCTATAATCAGCGCCTGTCCGATCCGCGGGGAACACCATGAACGCCCTTTTCGAAACCGACCTGCCCGAGCTGGAACTGCTGCACCGCGGCAAGGTGCGCGACATCTACGCCATCGACGAGCAGCGCATGCTGATCGTCACCACCGACCGCCTGTCGGCCTTCGACGTGGTGCTGCCCCAGCCCATCCCCGGCAAGGGCGAGGTACTGACCCGGGTGGCGAAATTCTGGTTCCGGCGCATGCAGCCGCTGATCCCCAACCACCTGCTGGATGACGATCTGAGCGAGGTGCTCCCCGAAGCGGCCACCCGCGAGCGTCTGGGCGACCGCACCATGATCGTGCGCAGGCTGCGCCCGCTGCCGGTCGAGGCCATCGTGCGCGGCTATCTGATCGGCTCGGGCTGGAAGGACTACCAGGCGACAGGAAAGGTCTGTGGCATCGAACTGCCACCCGGCCTGCAACTGGCCGACCGCCTGCCCGAGGCCATCTACACCCCGTCCACCAAGGCGGCAGTGGGCGAGCACGACGAGAACATCGACTTCGCCGCCACGGTGGATCTGCTGGGGCGCGAACTGGCCGAGCAGGTGCGCGAGACCAGCCTGCGCATCTACAACGAGGCGGCGGCCTATGCCCGCGAACGCGGCATCATCATCGCAGACACCAAGTTCGAATTCGGCCTGGACGAGGACGGCCACCTGCACCTGATTGACGAGGTACTGACTCCCGATTCCTCACGCTTCTGGCCCGCCGACCAGTACCGTCCGGGCATCAGTCCGCCCAGCTTCGACAAACAGTTCGTGCGCGACTACCTCGAGACGCTCGACTGGGACAAGACCCCGCCCGGCCCCGAACTGCCTGCCCAAATCATCGACAAGACCGCCGAGAAATACCACGAGGCCGAGCGCCTGCTCACCGGCGCCTGAGTCATGGCCCGGACGCCGCGCATCACGCTCTACAGTACCCGCCGCTGTCCGCACTGCCGGCAACTCAAGGCCTGGCTGCAACAGCGCGGGCTGCGCTTCCAGGAATTTGACATCGAGACCAATCGCCGCGCCTTCAAGGCGTTCCAGCGCCTGGGCGCGCGTGGCGTGCCGGTGCTGCTGGTCGGCGAACAGCGTATCGACGGCTTCGACCGCCAGCGCCTGCAACGGCTGCTCGGATGAGCCATCCCTACGACCGCCTCTCGCCCGATCGGGTGCTCGACGCCATCGAAAGCGCAGGCTTTCTGCCCAGCGGGCACGTACCGGCGCTGGGCAGCTACGAGAACCGCGTCTACCAGGTCGGCATCGAGGACAGCCCGCCAGTGATCGCCAAGTTTTACCGCCCCGAACGCTGGGACGAGGCGACCATCCTGGAAGAACACGCCTTCAGCAGCGAACTGGCCGCCGCCGAGATCCCGGTGGTCGCCCCGCTGGCGCGGGCGGGCCACACTCTGTTCGAACACGCCGGCTTCCGCTTCGCGCTGTTCCCGCGCCAGGGCGGCCGCGCACCCGAGCCAGGCGACCTCGACCAGCTCGAGTGGATCGGTCGCTTCCTCGGCCGCATCCACCAGGCTGGCAGCGCCCGGCCCTTCCGGCATCGCCCGGCACTCGAAGTACACCGCTACGGTCATGCCGCGCGCGCGGCGGTGCTCGAAAGCCCCCTGCTGCCGAACGCCTTCCGCGAGCGCTACGCCGGGCTGAGTCAGGCACTGCTGGACACGATAGACGAGGCCTTCCGGGAGATCGAA
This sequence comes from endosymbiont of unidentified scaly snail isolate Monju, assembly GCF_000801295.1. Classification (NCBI taxonomy): domain Bacteria; kingdom Pseudomonadati; phylum Pseudomonadota; class Gammaproteobacteria; species endosymbiont of unidentified scaly snail isolate Monju. The sequence goes on from NZ_AP012978.1 coordinate 2,040,911, forward strand.
CCGGCGGCATTGCGCCTGCACGGCGACTGCCATCACGGCAACATCCTGTGGACCGACAGCGGCCCGCATTTCGTGGACCTGGACGACTGTTGCCAGGGCCCGGCCATGCAGGACCTGTGGATGCTGCTGCATGGCGACCGCCACGAGATGACAGGACAACTCGATGCTCTGCTCGAAGGCTACCGCGTGTTCCGCGACTTCGACCTGCGCGAACTGGCCCTGATCGAGCCCCTGCGCAGCCTGCGCCTGATCCACTACACTGGCTGGCTGTGCCGCCGCTGGGACGATCCCGCCTTCCCCCGCGCCTTCCCGTGGCTGGCCGAGGCCAACTGGTGGGAGGGCCATCTCAACGACCTGGAACAGCAGGGCCTGCGCATGGCCGAACCGCCATTGCAGCTGTACTGATCTCCACGGTTATTCGGCCCGAGGACGGGCCTCCTACGGATAGGAGCAGCATCCTCGCCGCGAATGGTGGTTTCTGGCCCGGGAGGGGAAAGTCGATAGCTTGGAATGATGGGACACCCAAATCCAGTCAGGTGTTGGCAGATCTGGGCTAACCCTGACAGGGTCTGGGGCCCTGAGGGTATCTGCGGGTGGGCCGTCCACGGGCGGGGGAGCAGGAAAAAGAAAGGGGCGCCGAGGCGCCCCTTTCGTTGCCGGGAAGATCGAACTCAGTTGATCTTCGGGTCCAGCTCGCCGCTCTGGTAGCGCTTGACCATGTCCTCCAGCGAGATCGGCTTGATCTTGGAGGCATTGCCGGCGGTACCAAAGGCCTCGTAGCGGGCCTTGCAGATGTCCTTCATGGCGGCGGTGGCCGCAGCCATGAACTTCCGCGGGTCGAAGTTGGAGGGGTTCTCCTTGAGGTGCTTGCGGATGGCACCGGTGGAGGCCATGCGCAGGTCGGTGTCGATGTTCACCTTGCGCACGCCGTGCTTGATGCCTTCCGCGATCTCCTCGACCGGCACGCCATAGGTCTCGCCCATGTCGCCACCGTATTCGTTGATGATCTTCAGCCATTCCTGCGGCACCGAGGAAGAACCGTGCATCACCAGGTGGGTGTCGGGGATGCGCGCGTGGATTTCCTTGATGCGGTCGATGGCGAGGATGTCGCCCGTCGGCGGACGGGTGAACTTGTAGGCGCCGTGCGAGGTGCCGATGGCGATGGCCAGGGCGTCCACGCCGGTCTTCTTGACGAAGTCGGCGGCCTCTTCGGGATCGGTCAGCAGCTGGCTGTGGTCCAGCTTGCCTTCGGCGCCGATGCCGTCTTCCTCACCGGCCATGCCGGTCTCCAGCGAACCCAGGCAGCCCAGCTCACCTTCCACCGACACACCGCCGGCGTGCGCCATGTCGACCACGGTACGGGTGACATCGACGTTGTACTCGTAGGTGGTCGGGGTCTTGCCGTCCTCGCCCAGGGAGCCGTCCATCATCACCGAGGAGAAGCCCAGCTGAATGGAACGCAGGCAGACCGCGGGAGAGGTGCCGTGGTCCTGGTGCACGCACACCGGGATGTCCGGCCACTCTTCGATGGCGGCCTGCATGAGGTGACGCAGGAAGGGGGCGCCGGCGTAGCTGCGGGCACCGGCCGAGGCCTGCACGATCACCGGGGAATCGGTCTCGGCCGCTGCTTCCATGATGGCGCGCATCTGCTCGAGGTTGTTGACGTTGAACGCCGGAATGCCATAGCCGTGCTCGGCGGCATGGTCCAGCAGCTGACGAAGGGAAATCAGTGCCATCTGTTAGCTCCTCTCTCTTGATTCACGTTTGTAAGTCGTTGTCCGCATCACTTGGTGATGATGTGTTCGCCCACGCGGATGATCTTCATCACGTTGGTACCGCCGGCCACGCCGTTGAGGTCGCCCTTGGTAATGATGACCAGATCGTCGTCGCGTACCGCGCCCCGGCGTTGCAGCTCCTCGATGACCTCGGTGTTGGCCTGCTGCGAGTCGATCCCGGCGGCCAGTTCGAAGCTTACCGGGTAGACGCCGCGGAATATCGTGACTCGGCGTCGGGTTGAAACCCGGTTGGTCAGCGCGTAGATCGGGATACCCGAAGAGATACGCGACATCCACTTGGGCGTGGAACCCGATTCGGTCAGGCAGGCAATGGCCGCCACGCCCAGGTGGTTTGCGGTGTACATGGTGGCCATGGCGATGGCCTCGTCGATACGTCCGAACACCGAGTGCAGGCGGTGATCGGACTTGCGCGCCTTGGACTGCTTTTCGGCCTCCTTGCACACCCGGTCCATGGCCTCGACGGCCTTCACCGGGTACTTGCCGGCGGCGGTCTCGGCCGAGAGCATGACCGCATCGGTGCCGTCGAGTACGGCGTTGGCCACGTCGAACACCTCGGCACGGGTCGGGATGGGATTCTGGATCATGGATTCCATCATCTGCGTGGCGGTGATGACCACGCAGTTCATGGACCGGGCCTTGTGGATGAGTTCCTTCTGCACCGCGGGCAGCTCGGCGTCGCCGATCTCTACCCCCAGGTCGCCTCGCGCCACCATGATGACATCGGAGGCGTCGATGATCTCGTCGATGTTGTTCAGGGCCTCTGCGCGCTCGATCTTGGCCACCACGCCGCCGTGCCCTCCGGCGTCACGCAGCAGATTGCGCGCGACCTGCACATCGTCGGCCGAGCGCACGAAGGAGATCGCGATGTAATCGGCCTCGATGCGCGCCGCGAAGAGGATGTCTTTCTTGTCCTTTTCGGTGAGCGCAGGCGCGGACAGGCCACCGCCCTGCTTGTTGATGCCCTTGTTGTTCGAAAGGGTGCCGCCGATCACCACCTTGCAGCGGATCTCGGTGCCGACCACTTCCTCGACCCAGAGCACGATCATGCCGTCGTTGAGCAGCAGGGTATCGCCGCGCGTGCATTCCTCGTGCAGGGGGGGATAGGTGACGCCGACCCGCTCCTGGTTGCCGGCGTTCTCGTCCCAGGCGGTGTCCAGGATGAAGCGCTCTCCCGGCTGGAGCTGGATCTTGCCATCGGTGAAACGGCCGATGCGGATCTTGGGCCCTTGCAGGTCCACCAGCACGCCGACCTGGCGACCGCTGGCGCGCGCCCGGTTGCGTACCAGCTCGGAACGTCGCTCGTGTTCCTCGTAGCTGCCGTGCGACATGTTCAGCCGCACCACGTCCACACCGGCGGCAATCAGCTCGTCCAGCACCTTGGGGTCGTCGGTCGCCGGCCCCATCGTGGCCACAATCTTGGTTCTTCTCTGCATGCTCTCTCAGTCTGTCGGTAGCGTCCTGGCGATGCCCTGACCGGAATGCCCGGCGGCGTCTCGATACGGCCGGGGCAGCCCGCAGGCTGCCCCTGTGCGATCACTTGCCGAGCTTCTGCGCGGCCTCTTCCAGCATGGCCACGGCCGGCAAGGTCTTGCCTTCCAGGTATTCCAGGAAGGCCCCGCCGGCAGTCGAAATATACGAGATCTTGTCGTAGATCCCGTACTTCTGAATGGCGGCAATGGTGTCACCGCCGCCGGCCAGGCTGAAGCCCTTGGCCTCGGCGATCGCCAGCGAGATGGCCTTGGTGCCCTCGCCGAACTGGTCGAACTCGAACACGCCCACCGGACCGTTCCACACGATGGTGCCGGCCTCGGCGATGATCTCGGCCAGGACCTTGGCCGAGTCGGGACCGATGTCGAAGATCATGTCGTCGTCCTCGACCTGATCCACCGGCTTGAGGGTGGCCTCGGCGTCTTCGGAGAATTCCTTGCCGCACACCACATCGGTGGGGATCGGGATGTTGGCGCCACGCACCTTCATCTTCTCCATCAGCGCCTTGGCGGTGTCCACCAGGTCGGCCTCGCACAACGACTTGCCCACGTTGTAGCCGGCTGCCTTGATGAAGGTGTTGGCGATGCCGCCGCCGACCACCAGCTGGTCGACCTTCTCGGACAGGGCCTCGAGCACCGTCAGCTTGGTGGAGACCTTGGAACCGCCGACGATGGCCACCATGGGACGCGCCGGCTCGGCCAGGGCCTTGGCCAGGGCATCGAGCTCCTCGGCCAGCAGCAGCCCGGCGCAGGCCACCGGCGCGAACTTGCCAACGCCGTGGGTGGAGGCCTGGGCGCGGTGCGCGGTACCGAAGGCGTCCATCACGAAGATGTCACAGAGGGCGGCGTACTTGCGGGCCAGCACTTCGTCGTCCTTCTTCTCGCCGACGTTGAAGCGCACGTTCTCGAGCAGGACCAGCTCGCCCTCGCCGACCTCGAAGCCGCCGCCGAGGTAGTCCTTGATCAGCGGCACCTCGCGGCCGAGCTTCTCGCCCAGGTCGGCGGCAATGGGTGCCAGGGAGTTGTCCTCGTCCCACTTGCCCTCCTCGGGACGGCCGCGGTGCGACATGACCATGACGCGGGCGCCGGCGTCCATGCAGTGCTTGATGGTGGGCAGGGACGCCGCGATGCGCGCGTCGGAGGTCACCTTGCCATCCTTGACAGGCACGTTGAGGTCGGCGCGGATGAGCACGCGCTTGCCGGCGAGATCGAGATCGGTCAGCTTGATGAAAGCCATGTTGAACTCCCTGATATGTTTGAGATGTCTGTAGCGGAACCCCGAAGCCGGCGCCCTTCCCCTGGAGCGGGGCAGCAGCCGGCGCGGCGGTTCCCGAAAAACCTTCGGGACAGGTCACCCTGTCCGGAAGACTCTCCGGAAACGGCCGGCCGCCGGGTTGCCCCGGCGGCCGGACCTTCACGGCATCAGTTGTTGGCGACGTGCCGCGCGAAACGCAGCATGTTGCAGGTGTAGCCGTACTCGTTGTCGTACCAGGAGACGACCTTCACGAAGGTGTCGTCCAGGGCAATGCCGGCGCCGGCATCGAAGATCGACGAATAACCGCAGCCACGGAAGTCGGTGGAGACCACCTTCTCGTCGGTGTAGCTCAGGGTGTCGCCGATACCCGGGGTCTGCGAAGCCTCTTTCATGGCGGCGCAGATATCGTCATAGCTGGCGGGTTTCTCGAGTTCCACGGTCAGATCCACCACCGAGACATCGGAGGTGGGCACGCGGAAGGCCATGCCGGTCAGCTTGCCGTTCAGCTCGGGCAGCACCACGCCCACGGCCTTGGCGGCACCAGTGGAGGACGGGATGATGTTCTCCAGGATGCCACGACCGCCGCGCCAGTCCTTCATGGAGGGGCCGTCCACGGTCTTCTGAGTGGCGGTGGCGGCGTGCACGGTGGACATCAGGCCACGCTTGATGCCCCACTTGTCGTGCAGCACCTTGGCAACAGGGGCCAGGCAGTTGGTGGTGCAGGAAGCGGCCGAGACGATCTTCTGGCCGGCATAGGTCTCGTGGTTGACGCCATAGACGAACATCGGGGTGCCGTCCTTGGAGGGCGCGGACATGATGACCTTGGGCGCGCCGGCGTCGATGTGCTTCTGGCAGGTCTCCTCGGTGAGGAAGAAGCCGGTGCACTCGAGCACCAGATCGACACCGATGTCGCTCCAGGCCAGGTTGGCCGGATCGCGCTCGGCGGTCAGACGGATGGTCTTGCCATTGACCACCAGGTTGCCCCCCTCGGCCTTCACGTCACCCTTGAAGTTGCCGTGCACCGAGTCGTACTTGAGCATGTACGCCAGGTAGTCGGCGTCCAGCAGGTCGTTGATGCCGACCACTTCCAGGTCGTCGGCGAAATCCTGGACGATTGCGCGGAAGGCCATGCGGCCGATGCGGCCGAAGCCGTTGATACCTACTTTGATCGTCATGTCGTCAACTCCTCAACTTGGGATTTCGATTTCTGGTTGAAAACCGGGGCAGCCGGTCAGCCGCAGACTTCGTCGATGGCCTTGAGAACGTTCTCCACGGTGAAGCCGAACTCCTTGAACAGCTCACCGGCCGGCGCGGACTCGCCGAAGGTGCCGATGCCCAGGATGCGACCGTTGCAGCCGGCGTACTTCCACCAGCCGTCGGTCGCAGCGGCCTCGACCACCACGCGGTTCTGTACCGAGGAGGGCAGCACCGACTCGCGGTAGTCGGCATCCTGCTGGTCGAACACATTGGTCGAGGGCATGGACACCACGCGGACCTTCTTGTCGGAGGCCTCGGCGGCCTTGATCGCCAGATCCACCTCGGAACCGGTGGCGATCACGATGCAGTCCGGGGTGCCGTCGCAGTCGCGCAGCACATAGCCACCGCGCGCGATGTTGGCGATCTGCTCGGGGGTGCGCTGCTGGAAAGGCAGACCCTGGCGCGAGAACACCAGGCTGGTCGGGCCGTCCTTGTATTCGATGGCGGCACGCCAGGCGACAGCACTCTCGACCGTGTCGCAGGGACGCCAGGTGTTCATGCGTGGCACCATGCGCAGGGTCGGGATCTGCTCCACCGGCTGGTGAGTGGGACCGTCCTCGCCCAGGCCGATCGAATCGTGGGTGAACACGAAGATGGAGCGGATTTTCATCAGCGCGGCCATGCGAATGGCGTTGCGCGCGTATTCCGAGAACATCAGGAAGGTGGCGCCGAAGGGGATCCAGCCGCCGTGCAGGGCGATGCCGTTCATGATGGCCGACATGCCGAATTCGCGCACGCCATAGTTGACGTAGTTGGCATGCGGATTGTCCTTGCGCATCGGGCGATGGCCAGACCACTCGGTGAGGTTGGAGCAGCCCAGGTCGGCCGAACCGCCGAACAGCTCCGGCAGGGCCGCGGCATAGGCTTCGATGGAGGCCAGCGAAGCCTGGCGGGTGGCCTTGTTTTCCTGCTTCTCGTTGCACTCGGCGACGAAAGCATCGGCCTTCTGTTCCCAGTCGGCGGGCAGTTCGCCGGCCATGCGGCGCTTGAACTCGGCGGCCAGCTCGGGATAGGCGGCCTCGTAGGCCTTGAACTTCTCTTCCCAGGCGGACTGCGCAGCCTTGCCCTTCTCGCGCGCATCCCAACCCTTGTAGATCTCCTCGGGGATCTCGAAGGGACCGTATTTCCAGCCCAGGGCTTCCTTGGTCAGCGCCACCTCGTCCTCGCCCAGCGGCGCGCCGTGACAGGCGTGCGAACCGGCCTTGTTGGGCGAGCCGTAGCCGATGGTGGTCTTGCAGCAGATCATCGAGGGCTTGTCGGTCACCGCCTTGGCCTCCTCGATGGCCCTGTTGACCGCCTCGGCGTCGTGACCGTCCACGTCACGCACCACGTGCCAGCCATAGGCCTCGAAGCGACCCGGGGTGTCATCGGCGAACCAGCCCTCGACGTGACCGTCGATGGAGATACCGTTGTCGTCCCAGAAGCAGATCAGCTTGCCCAGACCCAGGGTGCCGGCCAGCGAGCAGGCCTCGTGGGAGATGCCTTCCATCAGGCAGCCATCGCCCAGGAAGACATAGGTATGGTGATCGACGATCTCGTGACCGTCACGGTTGAACTCGGCGGCCAGGGCACGCTCGGCGATGGCCATACCCACGGCATTGGTGATGCCCTGCCCCAGCGGCCCGGTAGTGGTCTCCACGCCCGGTGCATAGCCGTATTCGGGGTGACCCGGGGTCCTGGAGTGCAGCTGACGGAAGTTCTTCAGATCCTCGATACTCAGGTCGTAGCCGGTCAGGTGCAGCAGCGAGTAGATCAGCATGGAACCGTGACCATTGGACAGCACGAAGCGGTCACGATCCGGCCATTGCGGATCGTTGGGGTTGTGCTTCATGTGGTCGTTCCACAGCACCTCGGCGATATCGGCCATGCCCATGGGTGCGCCGGGGTGTCCGGAATTGGCCTTTTGAACGGCGTCCATACTCAACGCGCGGATGGCGTTGGCGAGTTCTCTGCGTGAGGACATGGGTCTCTCCTGTCAAAGACGAAAAAATCTGTCCCGGCGCGGAGAGCGCCGAGAATTGGAAAATTCAATTGTCGTCGCGCAACGGCCTTCCGCGTTGGTCTCGAAGCGCCGTGGAAACGGCAGCAGGCCTGCGAACGCAAAATGGTGCGGTATTCTCGCCCAGGTGGGGCTGGCGGGGCAAGGTAAGGATTCCGCGAATATTCCAATGTGCCCATAAAGAGCCGGACACACCCCCTAACAGGAAACCACCAAGCATTTGATTTTTCGAGACTTGAACCGGAAAACGGTGAGTCACTCGTCTCGCCACTTGATCGAGCAGCCCATGCTGGGGATCTGCTCGGCCGGCCCCTTCCCCGTGAGCGCCACCTGCTTCATGGCCTCGAACAGGTCGCGGCGCACGTCTGGCGGCGCGGCATCCTTGCGACTGGCATCCAGCCGCCCCCGGTATTGCAGCTCGCGGTTCGCGTTGTAGCCGAAGAAGTCCGGGGTACACACCGCGCCATAGGCCTTGGCGACTTCCTGGGTTTCATCGAGCAGATAAGGGAAGGGGAAGTCCATGCGCTCGGCGATGGCCTTCATGTTCTCGAAGGAATCCTCCTCGTAGAGCGAAGGGTCGTTGGACATGATGGCCACGCTGCCGATGCCGTATTCCTTCAGTTCACGCGCATCGCGCACGATGCGATCCAGCACAGCCTTTACATAAGGGCAATGATTGCAGATGAACATCACCAGCACGCCTTTCTCGCCCATGCAGTCATCGAGCGTCCACTCTCGCCCATCCACGCCGGGCAGGCGGAAATCCACCGCGGGCTTGCCAAATTCACATACCGGGGTCTGCAGGGAAACCATCTACCACCTCGCTCTCGTCTCGTTCAGGTTGGTCATGAATCAGCCGCATTCTTCCAGATGCCCCCCGCCCCACAACAAATGCTAGAATCGCGCGCTTGGCGATTTGCGTGACACAGCTACAGGGACTCGAACCATGGCCAACGAATTCATCTTCACCTCCGAATCGGTCTCCGAGGGGCACCCCGACAAGATGGCCGACCAGGTATCGGATGCGATACTCGATGCCATCCTCGCCGAGGACCCGCATGCGCGCGTGGCCTGCGAAACCCTGTTCAAGACGGACATGTGTCTGATCGCCGGCGAGATCACCACCACCGCCAAACCCGATTACGAGCGCGTCATCCGCGAGACCATCCGTGACATCGGCTACACCAGTTCGGAAATGGGCTTCGACTGGGAGACCTGCGCGATCATGACCGCGCTCGGCGTGCAGTCGCCCGACATCAACCAGGGCGTGGACCGCGAACGCCCCGAGGACCAGGGCGCCGGTGACCAGGGCCTCATGTTTGGCTATGCCACCAACGAGACCGCGGAGCTGATGCCCGCCCCCATTCTCTACGCGCACCGCCTGGTGCAGCGCCAGACCGAGGTGCGCAAGAGTGGCGAGCTCGACTGGCTGCGCCCCGATGCCAAGAGCCAGGTCAGCTTCCACTACAAGGACGGCAAGCCGCTATCCATCGATGCCGTGGTGCTCTCCACCCAGCATGCGGACACCATCGGTCAGGCCGCCCTGCGTGACGCGGTGATGGACGTGATCATCAAGCCGGTGCTCGAACCTACCGGCCTGCTCACCGCGGACACCAAGATCCACATCAACCCCACCGGCAACTTCGTGATCGGTGGTCCCATGGGCGATGCCGGACTGACCGGGCGCAAGATCATCGTCGACACCTATGGCGGCTCGGCGCGCCATGGCGGCGGAGCCTTCTCCGGCAAGGACCCCTCCAAGGTGGACCGCTCCGCCGCCTATGCCGCTCGCTACGTGGCCAAGAACATCGTCGCCGCCGGGCTGGCCGACCGCTGCGAGATCCAGGTCTCCTACGCCATCGGCGTGGCCGAGCCGACCTCCATCATGGTCGACACCTTCGGCACGGGGCAGATCCCGGACGAGCGGATCGTGGAACTGGTACGCGAGCATTTCGACCTGCGCCCCTACGGCATCCTGCGCATGCTCGACCTGCTCAACACTAATCGCATCAAGTACCGCAGGACTGCCGCCTACGGCCACTTCGGCCGCGAGGACGAGGGCTTCACCTGGGAAGAGACCGACAAGGCCGAGGCCCTGCGCGCCGCCGGGGGCTGACCGGACCGGAAGACGGCGGGGGGCGAAAGGCGCCAGGGGAAACCTGCGGCACCGGAAATGTCGGCCGAAACCCGACCTGCAGCACCCGCCATCAGGGCGAACCGCAGGTCAGGCTTCGGCCCGATACCACACGACCACTGCGGCATCCCTCAGGGCTCTCTCAGCCCCTCTGCCTCCGGCGGCAACACCGTCTCGCGGTAGGCATGCCAGCTCGCGTGCCCCAGCAAGGGCAGCACCAGTGCCATGCCCAGCAGGGCGGTGGCGAATCCCAGCAGCATCAGCAGCCCGATCAGGACGGCCCACAGCAGCATCGGCCCCTTGTTCTTGAGCACCGCGTTGATGCTGGTGAGCGCGGCGGTGATGGCATCGGTATCGCGGTCGAGCATCATCGGCAGCGAGACCACACTGATCGAGAACACCAGCCCCGCGAAGATCGAGCCCACGGCGCTGCCGATGGCCAGGAACTGCACCACGCCCAGCCAGCCAGCTTCCTCGTCGACAGGCGCAAAGATGTTGACCATGGCCGCAGCGCGCGCCCAGATCAGCAATACCACCAGCAGCACGATGGCGAACAGCAGCTCATTGCGCAGCTGATAGCGGCTCTCGCGCAGACACACACCCAGGCGCGGCACCCGCCCCTGCTCGAGCTGGCGACTGATGGAATACAGGCCGAAGGCCAGCACGGGGCCGGCCAGGATGAAGGCCAGCACCAGCGAGAACAGGGCCACGGTGTTCCCACCGTCCCAGGCCAGCCAGCTCAGCAGGTCGAAGAAGATCACCAGCGAAAAGCCGTACACCAGGCTGGGACCGGGGGCCCGTTTCATGTCCTGCCAACCCAGGCGCAACCAGCGCAGGGGCGCGCCCATGTCCAGGGTCCGGATGGTATGGAACAGCGGCTCGAGCGGCCGCTGTTCATCGTCACGCTTGACGACGTGCGTCTCGGACATCTCTCTCTCCTCACTCTTGACTGAACGCCTCTCTGACGGAGGCTGTTGTCAACTATAGACCATCGGATCCGGGCGGCTGGCGGGCCACCCCGGAATCCGGGTAGAATCCGCCATCCGCCGCTCAAGACGCGCCACCACCGGCCGACACGGAGGGGCGGCAGGCACACAACGCCGATCCGAGGAGCGCTGCAACCCGCCAGGGCCAGGCTCGGATCCGCCACAGACGATGTTTCCAACGGCGCTCACTCGATGTTTTGACTTCAGGAGTGGAACCATGAGTGAGTTCACCGACTACAAGGTCGCCGACCTGTCCCTGGCCGACTGGGGCCGCAAGGAAATCGCCATTGCCGAGACCGAGATGCCGGGCCTGATGGCCCTGCGCGAGAAGTACGGCCGCGACAAGCCGCTGACCGGCGCGCGCATCACCGGCTCCCTGCACATGACCATCCAGACCGCGGTGCTGATCGAGACCCTGGTGGAACTCGGCGCCGAGGTACGCTGGTGCTCGTGCAACATCTTCTCCACCCAGGACCATGCCGCCGCCGCCATCGCCGCAACCGGCATCCCGGTGTATGCCTGGAAGGGCGAAACCCTCGAGGAATACTGGTGGTGCACCGAGCAGGTGCTCAACTGGCCGGACGGCAAAGGCCCCAACATGATCCTCGACGACGGGGGTGATGCCACCCTGCTGGTGCACAAGGGGGCCGAGTTCGCCGAGACCGGCGTGCCCGAACCGAAGGAAGGCGACGCCGAGGAATGGCGCGTCATCCTCGACACCCTGCGCCGCAGCCTGGCCGAGGACCCGCAGCGCTACAAGCGCATGGCCGAGGGCATCCGCGGCGTCACCGAAGAGACCACCACCGGGGTACACCGCCTCTACCAGATGATGGAGGAAGGCAAGCTGCTGTTCCCGGCAATGAACGTCAACGACTCGGTCACCAAGTCCAAGTTCGACAACCTCTACGGTTGCCGCGAATCGCTGGTGGACGGTATCAAGCGCGCCACCGACGTGATGATTGCCGGCAAGATCGCCGTGGTCTGTGGCTACGGCGACGTGGGCAAGGGCTCGGCGCAATCGCTGCGCGGCCTCGGCGCCACCGTCTGGGTCACCGAGATCGACCCCATCTGTGCCCTGCAGGCAGCAATGGAGGGCTACCGGGTAGTGATCATGGAAGAGGCCGCGCCGCTGGCCGACATCTTCGTCACCACCACCGGCAACAAGGACATCATCACCCATGACCACATGGCGGCGATGAAGGACCAGGCCATCGTCTGCAACATCGGCCACTTCGACAACGAGATCCAGGTCGAATCGCTGCGCCAATACGAGTGGATCAACATCAAGCCGCAGGTGGATCAGATCGTGTTCCCCGATGGCCACCGCATCACCCTGCTGGCCGAGGGCCGGCTGGTGAACCTGGGCTGCGCCACCGGCCACCCCAGCTTCGTGATGTCCAACTCCTTCACCAACCAGGTGCTGGCGCAGATCGAGCTGTTCACCAAGACCGACCAGTACCCGGTGGGCGTCTACATCCTGCCCAAGAAGCTGGACGAAGAGGTCGCCCGCCTGCACCTGGAGAAGATCGGCGCGCACCTGACCACCCTCACCCAGGAACAGGCCGACTACCTGGGCGTGCCGGTCGAAGGCCCCTACAAGCCCGATCACTATCGCTACTGACCGGGGGAAACCACAAAGGACACGAAGCGCACAAAGCGATATAGCTGAAAAGGCTCGCCTCTTTGAGTACAGCAGGCAACGGGGCGGTTTGTGGTAATAGGCGCAGCCTCAGACGGCCACTCATCCCTCGGAATCTGGACCTGACCCGGCCGCCTCTGCCCATATGCTCTTCGTGTTCTTTGTGTTCTTAGTGGTGAACAAAGCATGAACCCAGACAAAACCTTCAGTTTCGAGCTGTTCCCGCCCAAGACCGAGAAGGGCATGGTCAAACTGCAGTCCACGGTGGCTCGGCTGGCCGAGCGCCGCCCGGCCTTCTTCTCCTGCACCTACGGGGCGGGCGGTTCGACACGGGACCGCACCTTCGCCACCGTGGACTGGCTGGTCTCGCAGGGTATCGACACCGCGCCGCATCTCACCTGCATCGGCAACAGCATCGCCGAGACGCTAGAGATCCTGAACCGCTATCGTGAACAAGGCATCCGTCGTATCGTTGCACTGCGCGGTGACCCGCCCTCGGGCACCGGTCTGGGCGGTGGCGAGCTGACGCATGCCAGCGAGCTGGTAGCCCTGATTCGCGAGCATTTCGGCGATCACTTCCACATCGAGGTCGCTGCCTATCCCGAGATGCACCCGCAGGCGCCGAACTTTCTGGTCGACCTGGACAACTTCCGGACCAAGGTCGAGGCCGGCGCCGACTCGGCCATGACCCAGTACTTCTACAACGCGGATGCCTATGTGCATTTCGTGGAGCAGATACGCGCGCGCGGCGTGGACATCCCCATCGTGCCGGGGATCATGCCGATCACCAACTACAGCAGCCTGGCGCGCTTCTCCGATGCCTGCGGCGCCGAGATCCCGCGCTGGATCCGCAAGCGCCTCGAGGCCTATGGCGACGACGTGGAGAGCATCCGCGCCTTCGGCCTGGAGGTCGTCACCGGGCTATGCGAGCAGCTGCTGGCTGCCGGCGCACCGGGACTGCATTTCTACACCATGAACCAGGCCGATCCCACGCTGGCAATCTGGGACCGGCTGGGCCTCTGAGTCCCTCATGCGCGAGCACCGGATCTTCAGCCCGACGCCCCTGGAGACCGGCCAGACCGTGGCGCTGGACGCAAATGCCGCGCGCCACCTCCTGGCCACCCTGCGTCTGAACGATGGCGCCCGCATCCTGCTCTTCGACGGCAGCGGACGCGACTTCGCCGCCGTGCTGCGTATCACGGGCAGGCACCAGGCTGTTGCCGAGGTGGGTACCGTGCTGCGCGAGGAGCCCCCGCCGCCGTTGCACCTGCACCTGGCCATCGGCATCTCCCGCGGCGAGCGCATGGATTATGCGATGCAGAAGGCGGTGGAGCTGGGCGTGGCGGAGATCAGTCCGCTGTTCACCGAGCGCACCCAGGTAAAGTTATCGGGCGACAAGCAGGAGAAACGCCGACAACACTGGCTGGGGGTCATCCGGCATGCCTGCGAACAGTCGGGCCGCGCGCGACTGCCGCTGCTGCACCCGCCGCAGCGTCTGAGCGACTGGTTGTGCGCACCGCCGTTGCCCGGTCTGCTGCTCGACCACCGCGCAACGCGTTCCCTGCCCGAGCTGCCCGCACCGGGTGACCGCCTGTCGCTGCTGGTCGGACCAGAAGGTGGGCTGAGCGAGGCCGAGCGCAAGGCGGCGTGCACTGCGGGACTCACCGGAGTGCGTCTGGGCTCACATATCCTGCGCACCGAGACCGCACCACTGGCTGCACTGTCAGCGATCCAGGTGTTGTGGGGGGATTTTCGTTGAGCAGCGCAGAACTCAGGCCGGCGCAACGGCCTCCAGTTCACGCTCCAGTGCGGGCAGGTCGGGGATGACAGTCGCCTGCCCATCGAAACGCAACGCAGCACGCAGCGGTCGCTCACGCCAGTTCTCGGGCATCGGCGTACCTTCCAGCATCGACTCCTGGATACGGACAAGACGGGGAATGTTCGCTGCCACGATACCCACGAAAGGACGCCGCGCCTGCGGGTCGAGCACATGACAGACCACGATGCGCTGCCGCGGACTTTCCGCCACCATGGATTCGCCCAGCAGCATCTCGAAACGCACCACCGATAGCCGCCGCTGGCGCCAGTCCGTCTCACCCGCGACCCAGTCGGGCCTGTCCGGCAGGGCGGAGACACCGTGAAAATCTATGATCTCAGCCACCGCTGCATTGGGCAGCAGCAGCGAGACATCCGTTTGCAAGGGGATCACCAGCCCGCGGATCTCCCGTGGATAGGCCGGCGTATCACTCACGACGTCACCTCGGCGAGCACGGTATAGATGTTCTCCAGCAATTCCGACTCCTGGTAGGGCTTGCCCAGGTAGTGGCGCACGCCCAGCTCCTGTGCATGCTCCCGGTGCTTGCTGCCGGTACGCGAGGTGATCATGATGATGGGAATGTCCTTGAGCGCCTCGGTACTACGCATGTGCCGCGCCAGCTCGAAGCCGTCCATGCGCGGCATCTCGATGTCCAGCAACATCACGTCCGGCCGCTCGGTCTGCAACAGGGTCACCGCGTCCACACCATCACGCGCAGTGATGACTTGCATATTGTGACGCTCGAGCAGGCGACTGGTCACCTTGCGCACCGTGATCGAATCGTCCACGACCATGACCTTGACTCCGGCCGCTTCGTCGTCACGTTCCGCCAGGGGCTCGGGCATCGCCTGGCGCGCCGACTCCATGCGCACCAGGGCACCGATATCGAGAATCAGCGCGATACCCCCGTCAGCCAGAATGGTGCCACCTGTGAACCAGCGGATACTGGCCAGCTGGGTGCCCAACGACTTGACCACGATCTGGCGGTTGTCAAGCAGGCGATCGACCTGGATGGCCATGCGATGTTCACCGGAGTGCACGAGCAACAGGGGCATCCAGCGCTCGCCTTCAGGCAGGTGGGGAGACCCGGTGCCCAACAGGCGGCCGAGATAACGCACCGTGTATTCGTGTCCACCATAGGAGAAGGTCGCACGCTCACCCCGGTAGCAGGCCTCCAGCTCGCTGCGCGGAATGCGCGCGATACCGGCCAGACTGCCATGGGGCACGGCAAACACCTCGTCGTCGATCCCGACCAGCAGGGCATCGCTGATCGCCAGGGTAAAAGGCAGGCGTATGGTGAAACGGGTGCCGCTGCCCGGCTGCGAATCGATATCCAGCGTGCCGCCGAGCTGCTTGACCTCGTTGACCACCACGTCCATGCCGACGCCGCGGCCAGCCACCTGGGTCACCTCATGGGCAGTGGACAGCCCCGCCTCCAGAATGAAGGCATCCAGATCATCGTCGTCGATATGGGCCTCGGGATCGAGCAGACCACGCTCGATCGCCTTGCGGCGGATGGCCTCGCGATCCAGGCCGCGGCCATCGTCGCTGACCTCGAGCACCACGTCCGAGCCATCCCGGCTCACAACCAGCGACACCTTGCCGACCGGCGGCTTTCCGGCAGCCTCGCGATCGGCCGGCGCCTCGATGCCGTGTACCACCGCATTGCGCAGCAGGTGTTCGAGCGGCGCCATCATGCGCTCCAGGATAGCGCGATCCATCTCGCCCGCGGCGCCGGTCAGGGTGAGTTCGGCCCGCTTGCCGACCGTCTCGGCAGTCTGCCGTACCACGCGCTGCAGACGCGAGGCACGCGAGCCGACCGGGATCATGCGCGTCCTCAGCAAGCCATCCTGCAGGTCATTGATGACCCGCGACTGCTGCTGCAACAGGGTATCGGTGTCCCGGCTCTGCTCCTGCAGGGTCACGCTGAGGCTGTTCAGGTCCTCGGTGGTCTCGGCCAGGGCGCGCGACAATTGCTGGATGGTGGAATAGCGGTCCATCTCCAGCGGATCGAAACCATCCGGCAACTCGCCTTCGTGCTCGCGCTCGTGACGCGACAGGATCTGCGCCTCGGTCTCGTTCTCCAGCTTGCGCAGCTGTTCGCGCAGGCGACCGATGGTCTGCGCCAGTTCGTCCAGGTTGTAGCCAAGCGTCTTGTTCTGCTGCTCGAGGCGGGCGCCGTAGATACTGACCTCACCCGCATTGTTGACCATCTGGTCGAGCAGGTCGGCGCGCACCCGCACCCGTTCCTTCGAGGTGGTGCTCTTTTCCTCTTCGGGCGGCGGCGGGCGACGTGGCGGCTCGTTCTCCTCGGCAAGGCGACCGCGCGCGGGAAACTGGATGATCCGGGAATCTGCCGACACCCCCGCCAACAGTTCGCTGTCGCCGGCGGCGACCATGGACGATGAGGAAACGAGGTCCGACTCGATCAGCAACTCGGAATCGGTGAGCAACTGGGAATCGGTCAGCAAGGTGGACTGGGACAGGCCAGAGGCCGCCTGTTCCAGCGAATCCAGCTCCGTATCGTCCAGCAACTCCAGCTCACTGGCATCTTCCTCGATATTTAGCCGGGCCGCCCGGTCGTCGCCTGCCTCACCGGGTTCCTGCGTCGACAGGGCAAAGGATTCACCTCGTGCCGCCGCCTGGAGGTGCTCGACCAGGGCTTCCTGCACTTCGACCGCTTCGTCTTGTTCGAGCGCCTCGATCTGCGCCGTCAGGACATCCAGTGCCTGCCGGGTAAGGCGGACGATATCAGGAGTGGAATGTACCCGTTGATCGACCACGCTCTCGAGCAAGGACTCCATCGCGTGACTCAAATCACCGATGGCCGTCACCCCCGAGAGCCGCGCCCCGCCCTTGATGGTGTGCAAACCACGTTGCATGTGGACCACGGGCAGCAGATCGTCCGGCCTCGCCTGCCAGTCCGCCATGCCGGACTCCAGACGGTCGAGCAGTTCCCGCGCCTCGTCGACGAAGATGGCGACCAGCTCCTCGTCATAGGGCGACGTTTCGTCTCCCGACTGGGCCGTTTCAGCTCCTGTTCCGGTATCTTCGGCGCCCTCCAGGACCTCGATCTCGAGCTCGATCTCTTGCACCAGGGCCTGCCAGGAAGGCATCTGGGCTCCGGGCACATGGATTACCGCCAGCAACGCGCTGATCACGAAATGCCCGCGTTCGAGCAGATCGATAGCCGCCTGATCGGTCCGATGCGCCAGCTCGTGGCGCAGATTGGCCCAGCGCTCCAGGGCACCGGCCAACCCGGCCACCGAGGCGATCTGCGCCATGTGGGCACTACCGCGCAAGGTGTGCAGTGCACGACGCAGCTCATCGTTGAAGACACAGCCATTGGCGATGCCGCGGCAACGGGCAATAAAGGACTCCATCGTCGCCAGGTGGTTCTCTGCCTCCCGGACGAAGATCTGGTGCAGCGTCTCGTCCAGCTCGATGGGAGGGCGTTCTTCCGTGGTGGGGGTAAGGATGGACTCGTCTTCCTGATCTTCGGCTTCTGCAGACAACAGCGAAGAAATCTCCTCCTCATCGTCGTCCTCGTCGAGCGCGAGAATCAGCGGTTCGGTATCGACCTCGATCTCCGTTTCGGCCACCTCGCCTTCCAACACCACGTCGAACTCTTCTTCGAACCCTGAGGCCTGCTCGAGCGCTTCCTCAAGGGGTTCGTCTGCGGCCGCGGCCTCCTCGGACGGGGTACCTGCGGCCAAGGACTCCGCCCTGGCCTGCAGTTCCAGCACGCCGTCGACCGCAGCACTACCACTCTCGCGAGCCTCGATCAGCATTGGCAGCAGTTCGAGCGCTTCCTCGACAATCGTGAAAACCTCGGTATCCGCCCTGCGGGTACCGTCGATGACACGATTGAGCAGATTTTCCAGCGCCCAGGCAAACTCCCCTATCTCCAGGGCACCCACCAGGCGTCCACTGCCCTTGAGGGTATGGAAGGACCGCCGGATGCGCGTCAGCGCTTCACGATCGGCGGGGTCCTCCCGCCACACGGGGAAATGGGCCTGCAGGGTCTGCAGCTCCTCGCGTGCCTCCTCGACGAAGATCGACAGGATTTCGGAATCCAGCACCGAGGAGCCGTCGTCGGCCAGTGCCGAGACCGGCTCGCTGGAATAGACGCCGGCGTCTGCCTGCCCGCCCTCTTCGGCGCGCCCCTGGTCGGGTTGCTCGACCGCATTCACCGAGACCGAGTCGTCCCCGGTGACTTCCGTTGCCTCCGTCACCGGTGCCGACGGTTCAGCACCTGGCGCCTCGTCCTCCAGCGCGCCCGCAACAACCGGATCCTCGGCCACTGTCCGCTCTCCGGCGCAGGACGATTCGGCCAGCCCCAGATGATCGGCCGCCTCACCGGCCACCACCAGCGCACGTCGGCGATCAGGCGAAGGCTCGAGCAGCGATTCGCGATGCACCTCGATACCACTGATCATGTCTCCCAGGCGATCACGCTCGCCTGCATCGGGCGCTTCCCTCTGCCCGGACAGCAGCGCCTCGACATAACCCTGCAGACGCACGAACAGGTCGCCTACCACCTGTTGATCGAGCACGCTGAATACACCAGACAGACGATGCAGGATCGCCGGCACCGGGTCCAGGATGCCGACCGTGCCGGTGTCGAAATAGGTGCTCAGCGCTTCCTTGATCCGGGCCAGTTCGACGAAAGCCTGGTCGAGCGCCACTTTCAGATACTGCCGGTATTCGCCTTCCGGCACGATGGCCTCGTCGGCGGCCGCTTCATCCTGCGAGAGGGCCGGCTCCGAGAGCGTCGGCAAGGCCGACTGCACCGACAGCAGATCCCAGGCCAGGTGGTCGAGCCGGGCTTCATCGGGCGGTTCGCCTTTTTCCACCGCATCACGGATCATGTCGGCATGCGGTACCAGCCGGCTCCGCAACCCTCCCTGACCGATCATCCCCAGCGTATCGGCCATGCGGCGGATTGGCTCGGCGAGCGAGGCGAAACGTTCAAGATCGTGTCGGTCGCCCCGCATGTAGAGGTCGAGCTGGTCCTTGATGCGCTGCAGGTCCTCTTCCAGCGCCTGTGCGACACTCTCGAACAACTCGCGCCCTGCGCCGATGAACCGCCCCTCGCGCAGATCCTCTTCCGAGAGGTCGGGGAAACTGTTCGCCAGATCGGCTGCACGGCGCACCGCCAGCACCACGGGATCGGAAGAATCGGAACGGGCGATGTAATAGAGGAAGTTCTTCAGCAGCTCGACGGGGAAATCCTGGGCGACCGCCTCTTCCCCTTGATCGATCATCCGCTTGAACACCCGATCGAGTTGCCCGTAGAGCAGCTTGACGGCGGGCGTTGTCTGCACGCTGCCTTCGGCGATCGCAACCAGCAAGGCCTCGGCGGCATCCAGCAGGCGTCGCAGCCGCGCGGTTCCCGCGGCAGACGAGACCCGGTCAATCAGGCCTCGCAGCACCTTGAGGCCACCCGGCGTGTCGAGATCGCGGAACCACTTGAGCAAGGCGCGGTGGTAATCCATGCGCAGTCCCGCCACCAGCTCCGGGAGTTGCGGATTGCCGCTGCCTTGTTCCACGGGCTCGGCTGCCAACTGGGCATCCAGGCGCGGTGCGAACAACGAGGCCTCGGACACCAACGGCGCTTCGCGCGCGGCCCGCAGGTCGTTCATCAGGGGCAGCAGGATCAGCGGGATGTCGGGCTCTCCCGATTCAATACGGTCGAGGTAGGCCGGCAACTGCGCGATACCGAGCATGAGGACCTCGGCGGCGGCTTCGCGACTGCCGACACGATCCTCGTTCATGCCCCGGGCGAGCCATTCCAGTTCGTCTGCCAGCATGGCCGCGCCATGGATCTGGGTCAGCGTCAACGCGCCCCGGACCTGATGCAACGAGCGGATAGCAGGCGCCAGGTCCTCGGCATCGCCGGCGACAAAGTCTTCCAGCACCAGGCGGGCCTGGCGCAGGTTTTCCTCCACCTCCCGGCGTATCCAGTGCAGGCCGCTATGATCCAGGGACAGTTCTGTGGTCATCGTGCTGGCTCGTGCTGGCATCCTTGCGGCGATCAGCCGCGCAGTTCCTCGTTGGGCTCGTCCGGCAGCTTGAAGCGCGCCACCGTCTCCCGCAGCTGCTGCGCCATGTCGGCCAGCGCCTCGATGGAACGTGCGGTCTGCTCGGTTCCCTCGGATGTCTGGTGGGTAATCTCCTGGATGACGCTCATGGTGTCGTTGATGGACTTGGCATCATCGGACTGTCCGATGGCATCGGCAGCGATCTTTTCGATCTCTTCGGCAATCTGGCGCGATACCTCCTCGATCCGTTTCAGTGCCTCGCCGGCCTCCTCGGCCCGTTCGGCTCCGGAGATCACCTCGCTGGTACTGGCCTCCATGGAGATAACCGCCTCATTGGTGTCGGCCTGGATGGTCTTGACCAGGGTCTCGATCTGCTTGGTGGCATCGGTGGCACGCTCGGCCAGCCGCTGCACCTCGTCGGCCACGACGGCGAAACCCCGGCCCTGCTCGCCGGCCATGGCGGCCTGCATGGCGGCATTGAGTGCCAGGATGTTGGTCTGGTCGGCAATGTCCTCGATCAGTTCCACGATGTTGCCGATCTCCTGCGAAGACTCGCCGAGGCGCTTGATCCGCTTGGAGGTCTCCTGAATCTGATCGCGGATGCGATCCATGCCCTCGATGGTACGGCGCACCGTCTCCCCACCTTCGTGGGCAATCTCGAGCGATTCCCGCGCAACGCTCACCGAGTGGCTGGCCTTGGTGGCCATCTCGTCCATGGTGCTGGACATCTTGCGCACGATGTCCGAGGCGTTGACGATCTGTTCGCGCTGGTGTTCCGACGCTTCGGACAGGTGCATGGCCGTCGCCTTGGTCTCCTGGGCAGCACTCGACACCTGTACCGAGGTCTCGTTGATGGTTGCCACCAGACTGCGCATCTCTTCCACCGCCTGGTTGACCGAGTCGGCAATGGCGCCGCTGATGTCCTCGGTCACCGTGGCCTGGATGGTCAGGTCGCCATCGGCCAGGTCCACCATCTCGTCGAGCAGGCGACGAATGGCCTCCTGGTTGCGTCGGTTCTGCTCCGCGGCCCCAGCCTCGCGGCGTCGGGCATCACGCAGCATGGCCACCCCCAGCAGGATCAGCAGGCCGAGGGCGACTGCACCCAGCACCGTAACGATGGTCGGACCCAGCACAACCGGGCCAACACGGATCGTCCCCGCCTGTTCGCGATAGGCCGCAATCAGCGCTGCCGTATCACGGTCGAGCCTTTCCGACGACGGTGTGATCTCGTCGATCGCCTCGAGTGCCGGCAGCAGGGCAGGCGTCGCCTCGATGATCTCCCCCGCGTGATCGTTGACCGTGGCGAACAACAGGGCCACTTCTTCGAGGGCCTTGCGTCCCGCAGGGTCGGTCACCTTGCGAATGTTGAGCTGATTGTCTCCCTTGAGCATGCCTTCGAGTACTCGCCCGAACAGGTCGGCGTCCTGGGCAAACTGGTCGATGGCCGCCGCGGTATCGGCACCACCAAGCAGCACCTTGGCCACATTGTCGTCGATGCGCTGCGCCAGCATCAGTTGGCGGGTGGCGACATAGATCTGCCGTGAAGGCGCGTTGGCGCGCACCAGCAGCCGGACCACCTCGTCAGAGGTTTCCTGAAGTTGCGGGATCAATTCGCTGATCACGCCAATGAACTCTCCGATGGACAGGATGGTCTCGCGATTGCGCAAGATCTCGTCCGCATAGGAGCGCAACTCCAGCCAGCTGTTCTCGACCTTGCGCAGGGCGCCCATCACCTGCTCGGGAGACGGCGGAAGACCCTGCCCGGGAGCCCCGTTCTTGAGCTCGTTGATCAATCGCGAGAACTGATCTCGAGCAACCTGCAACTGCTGGAAAGAAGGCTCGTTGCCCCGCAGGGCCTC
This sequence comes from endosymbiont of unidentified scaly snail isolate Monju, assembly GCF_000801295.1. NCBI lineage: Bacteria > Pseudomonadati > Pseudomonadota > Gammaproteobacteria > endosymbiont of unidentified scaly snail isolate Monju. The sequence continues at coordinate 2,063,183 of NZ_AP012978.1, forward strand.
CAGCGAGAACTTGGCGATCTTCTGTCCCAGAACCTGTTGTTCGGCTCCCCTCAGCAGGTACTGCTGCTGGAATTCCTTCTGTCTCTCCATGATGACGAAAAGGACCAGTGTCGCCACGATTGCCACCAACAGGGCGACCGTCAGCAACGGTATGGACCTGCTCCCCCCCTTATCCTTTATGCTTTTTGCTCTCATCGGATCTCCTCGTCGAACCCGCGTCCCAACTGGTGGGACACACCGTCAGATTTCATCTCGTACCTCATTGAGCTGCAGAACGAAATGCCGGATCGGCAGTCAGCGCCGACAAGCTGAACACCGGCCACACCTCGTCTTCCACGGAAAAGGCATCAAACACGTAACGCCCCAAGGGCCCTGTCATGCGCGCATTGGACAGGCGCCGCTCTTCCGGGAAATGCCGCATACCCAACACCGCCGACACCAGCAGACCACACTCCAGGCCCCGCATGCGCACGATCAACATGCGCGCGCTCTTTCCCGACATCACTGGTTTTCCACCCAGATAGACCTGAAGATCGATCACCGGCAGCAGGTTGCCCCGGACATTGGCCAGGCCATTCATCCAGGGTTGCGCGCCTGGCACATGGGTGAGCTGGACCGGATAGGGCAGCATCTCGCGTATTTCGCTCATCGCCGAAACCAAGCGTACCCCCGCGATGCTGTAGGCCAGCCCCTCCCATGTATCCTCGGCCACCGTGACCTGCGGCATGCTGAGCGCACTGATACGGCTCTGGCGTTCGATTTCCGCCAGCACGGCCATCAACTCACCCGGAGCCAGTGCCTGGATAGCCATCCGTTCCATGCGCGTCAGCCGAGCACCTCGGCGACCACCCCGAGAAGCTGGTCCTCGGTGACCGGCTTGACCAGGTAGGCGCGGGCGCCCTGTCGCAAGCCCCACTCGCGATCGGTTTCCTGGTCCTTGGTGGTAATCATGACAACCGGAATGTGCCTTGTTTCCGGGTCGCGACTGATCTTGCGAGTCGCCTGAAAGCCATTGAGCCCCGGCATGACCACATCCATCAGGATCAGATCCGGCTTTTCGCTCTTTGCCGTCTCCAGGCCTTCCTGGCCATCGGAAGCCGTCAGGGTCTGATGGCCGGCACTGTGCAGGTACTGGGTGAGCACATGCAGTTCGGTCGGAGAATCATCTACTACGAGTACCTTCGCCATTGCTTACGCTACCTTCTTGGCAAACTGACGAACTGCATCGAGCAGTTCATCCCGGGAAAAGGGTTTGGTCAGATACTGGTCGGAACCGACGATGCGCCCTCGGGCACGATCGAACAGACCATCCTTGCTCGACAACATGATGACCGGCACATCCCGGTACAGCTCGTTGTGCTTGATAAGCGCACAGGTCTGATACCCATCGAGGCGCGGCATCATGATGTCGACGAAGATGAGATCGGGCCTGTTGTCCGCAATCACGGACAACGCCTCAAAGCCGTCATTCGCCGTCAATACTTCGCACCCAACCTTCTTCAGCAGGGTCTCGGCAGTCCGTCGGATGGTCTTGCTGTCGTCGATCACCAGCACCTTCAGGCCCTGGAGATCTGTATCACCACTGTCGCTCACTGTCTTCAACCCACCATGTACAACTTTCACTCGTTGGGTACCACCGTGGTCAGACCCCACAGCTGCCACAGCTGCCACAGCTGCATGCCGCCCCGGTAATAACGAATCTTGTCTGCCGGATAACCCAGCTTGAGCAACCCGCGAATCGCCCGCGGCGACTGCCCGCAGGCAGGCCCGTTGCAATACAACACCAGCGTCTTGGCATCCGTAAAGTCCCACTTGTCCGTCAGGTAAGGGTTCTCGGACCACCCCCATTCCTCCAGCAATTTCTCGAAGAACGTCGGCTCTTCCCGCTCCTTGACGCCGAACAGTTCAAAGGCATCCAGCACCTCGGGGTCATCGGATGCCTTGGTCAGATGCGTGAAGGGAATATTGATCGAACCGGGGATGGTCCCCTTCTGGTGCCAGGCCGGGGTGCGAGCATCGATGAGCAGGCCCTTGCCATCTCGCAGCTCGGTCTCCATGAAATCGAACAGCTCGACCTCGCCGATGACCTGGACACCCGGCGCCGGACTGATCGACTGGATACAGAAGGGAGGACACTTGCGCCCCGTCTTGGCAAAGTAGCCCTTGAGTTCGTAGTCCGGGTCCTGTACACGTTGCACCCGGATCGAACGCCCCTCGTGAACGACATGGATATAAGGTTTGTCCTTGGTCAGCGGGATGAAATCACTGCCCAGTTTCACCTCATCGGACAGAGCCAACCCGGCAGAAAGGAACCCGGCCAGCATGGTGAACACCACCAGCGTTTGCTGTACCAGGCGAACGTTCTTCGACATATCTCCCCCAAAGTTCGATATTTCCGACCACGTCCCTGGCGCGCAACAACCAGCATCCTGCCAGCCATTCAAGATTGTCGGGTCATCAATGCTGAAGCAGGCGACTCACGATCTTCTTGCGGATCTTGTCCATGCCCACGCCCCGACGATACTCCTCGAACACCTCCTGGCGACTGCGCTCGGGAAGCTTGCGGTAGAAACCATAGGTGCCGAAGTAATGCTTCTTGAGCAGGGATTCGAAATTGGCCCGCTGCGAGGCCAGGTCCCCCTTCTCTTGCGATCGCGGCGCCTGCCCGCCTGGCTCGACAGATTGCTCGACCGCCCCCGGACCCGTCGCGCGATCCGGTTCTTCGGTCAATTCGGCATCGACTTTGCCGGCTCCGGCCTCCAGTTCGGAGAGATAGTCATCGGCAGACCAGGCGACCGTACTGAATCCCAGGATTCCAACGACCGGCAGGAACCCCAGAACCGACAAAAGAAACTGTCTCTTCCCTCTCCAGCCATGGAGTACCCCCCCCTTCCATGGCATTGCAAGAAAGTGATCTCAATGGTGACCTCCCAATGTGGTGCCGGCTGACATTGTTCCACGTCTTGCGCGCCCCTCCCCCCTCTCGACATCGCGGAATCCGGTCTCAAAGTAGCAGCCAAAACCCTGAGCCGCAAGGCAGAAACGACTCCCACTGTGACTCGCTGCCCCAAACAGGCAAACCCAGAGCACATTTCCCAGAAAATCCGGCACCCGGCACACATTGCCTTGCAAACCGGTGACGGCCGAGTATCTTGTGCCCCTTGACAGCTTGCCAGACCCAAAGGAATCCGCAACATGGCACCGGCACTGCTGGTCATCATGGACCCCATCGCACAGATCAAGATCCACAAGGACAGCACCTTTGCCATGCTCCTCGAGGCGCAGGCGCGTGGCTGGGCGCTGCACTATGCCGAACAGCGTGACCTGTCGCAACGCGACGGCCGCACCCTGGTGTGTTCCAGGCCATTACGGGTGAAGGATGATGCCGCCGGCTGGTTCGAACTCGACACCACCGAAGAGGGACCTGTCGATCGTTTTCCCGTGGTGCTGATGCGCAAGGACCCACCCTTCGACCTGGACTACATCACCACCACCTGGCTACTCGACCAGCCAGCAGCAAGCGGCACCCTGGTGGTCAATCACCCGAAGGCCCTGCGCAATCACAACGAGAAGCTGGCAGCCACCCGCTTCCCGCAACTCTGCCCACCGGTACTGGTGGCCAGTGACATGGCCGCACTGGAGCGTTTCGTGGACGAACAGGGTGACGTGATCCTCAAGCCGCTCGACGGCATGGGGGGCGCCTCGATCTTCCGCGTGCGCCCCGATGATCCCAACCGTCGGGTGATCCTCGAGACCCTGACCCACCACGGCCGCCGCCAGGTCATGGCGCAACGCTTCATTCCCGAGATTCGCGACGGCGACAAGCGCATCCTGGTGATCGACGGCGAAGCCGTTCCCTGGGCCCTGGCACGCGTCCCCGCCGAAGGCGAGACCCGCGGCAACCTCGCTGCCGGAGGCCAGGGCGTCGGTGTGGCATTGAATGATCGCGATCGCGACATCGTCGCCGCCGTCGCCCCCTTCCTGCGCGAAGCGGGTATCCTGTTTGCCGGGCTGGACGTGATCGGCGACTACCTCACCGAGATCAACATCACCAGCCCCACCTGCATCCGCGAACTGGATGCCCTCTATTCACTCAATATCGCCGGCACCCTGATGGACCACATCGAGCAGACGATCGCCGTATGAATCACCCGAGACCTTACCGCTTCCGCTTCGTCATAGTCCTGGGCATGCTGTCGGCGATTCTGCTGGGCGGCGGCTGTTCGCGGCAACTGCCATCACAGTATTTCCGCCTGCTCGCCTTCGGCACCATCATGGAACTGGAAGTCATCGGCGTGGACCGGCAGAAGGCGCAGGCTGCCTACCAGACCCTGCAACAGGACTTCCAGTTCATGCACAAGGCCTGGCACGCCTGGGACCCGGGGCCGCTGGGCCGCATCAATCAGGCGATCGCGGACGGCCGCACCATCGCCGCTCCGCCGTCGGTCCTGCCCCTGCTGAGAATCTCGCAGGAACTGGCGCGCAAGAGCGACTACCTGTTCGACCCCGGCATCGGCCGCCTGGTCGAGCTCTGGGGTTTCCACAACAGCGACCTCGAGCCGCACGCCCCGCCCCGCGACGAAGACATCGAGGCGCTGGTCGCTCGACACCCCAGCATCCGCGACATGAAGCTCGAAGGCTTCCACCTCTCCTGCGACAATCCCGCAGGCAAACTCGACTTCGGTGCCGTCGGCAAGGGCTACGGCATCGATCGCGCCATCGAGCGCCTGCGCGAGATGGGCATCACCGACGCCATCGTCAACGCCGGCGGCGACCTGCGCGCCATCGGCTCGCGCGCCGGCAACCCCTGGCGCATCGCCATCCGCGACCCCGACGGCGGAAGTATCTTCGCGCTGCTCTCGGTCAGCGGTGACGAGGCGGTGTTCACCTCCGGAAACTACGAACGGAACTTCACCTGGAAGGGAAAGTTCTATCATCACATCATCGACCCGCGCACAGGACGGCCGGCAGTCGGCACCGCCTCGGTGACCGTACTGCACCCCGACGCCACCACCGCCGATGCCGCAGCGACCGCGCTGTTCATCGCCGGTCCTGACGACTGGTATCGGGTGGCGCGACAGATGGGCATCAAGTACGTGTTGCTGATCGACACCGAGGGAATGGTGTACATGAATCCTGCGATGCAGAAACGGATCGAGTTGCAAAAGCCCGTGCAAGACATCCATATCAGCGAGCCGCTCTGAATCCCGAACCATGAAGGAACGGCCGACAGGACAGATCACCCGTGAACCCCTGGGCCTGGCCCTGCTCGGGGCCACGGTGGTGCATGCCTTCGTGATCCTCGCCATCGGCTTCGATATCCAGCGCAACAACCCGCCAGCGCCGGAGCGCACGCTGGACATCACCCTCGTAGTCCCCGAGAAGAAACCCGAAAAGGTCGAGAAGCCGGACTTCCTGGCCCAGGCCTCGCAGCTCGGCGGGGGCGAGCAGGTACAGAAGAATCGCCCCAGCAACCCGCTGGGCAATCCCCGGGCGATCCGCAAGCAGCAGAAGCCGGCGCCCGAGCTGGTTCGCGCCGGCGCGGTCCGCCCCGAACCGCGCCAGCAGAAGCAAGTGATCACCACCCGGCACGCCGACCGCAAGGAAACCGTGCGCAAGCCCAGACCCACCATCAAGGCCACACCGCGCCCACGCGTTGCCCAGTTGCTGGCCAGCACCCAGAAGGAGATCGACCGCCTGACCGCGGAACTCGACCGCCACGCCCAGGCCGCGTCCAAACACAAGCGCCGCAAGGTACTCAACGCCAGCACCCAGGAATACAAGTACGCCAGCTATCTCGAGGCCTGGCGGCGCAAGGTCGAGCGCATCGGCAATCTCAACTACCCCGACGAGGCCAAGCGCAAGCGCCTGTACGGCGCGCTGATCCTGCACGTGGCCGTGCGCGCCGACGGCAGCATCGAGCAGATCCGCCTGCTGCGTTCCTCCGGTCACAAGGTCCTCGACGACGCGGCCATCCGCATCGTCCGCCTGGCCGCCCCCTTCGCGCCCTTCCCTCCCGAGATCCGCAAGGAGGTGGATGTGCTCGACATCACCCGCACCTGGCAGTTCCGCAGCGGCAACCGCTTGTTTTCCGAGCCCTGAGCCCGCATCTGTATTGCGGGAAACGCTCAACCGCCGGATACTCATGCCATGGATACCAGCAACCTGACCAACCATCTGCTGATCGCCATGCCCAGCCTGCGGGATCCCAATTTCTCGCACACGGTGACCTATATCTGCGAGCACAGCCCCAACGGCGCCATGGGCATCGTCATCAACCGCCCGATCGACATTCGCGTCAGCGAGGTGCTCGAACAGATGGAGATCCCGAGCGACGACCCGGGCGTGAAGGAGGCACCGGTCTACCTGGGCGGACCGGTCGAGGAACAGCGCGGCTTCGTGCTGCACGATTCGGACCAGGAATGGGAATCCACCCTGCGCATCAACGACCAGATCAGCGTCACCACCTCGCGCGACATCCTCGAGGCCATGGCCCGCGGCGAAGGGCCCGCGCATGCCCTGGTGGCGCTGGGCTACGCCGGCTGGGGACCGGGGCAACTGGAACAGGAGATCCTCGACAACAGCTGGCTGAGTGCCCCGGCCGATCGCGCCATCCTCTTCGAACTGCCGCCGCCACACCGCTGGGAGGCCGCGGCGCGGCTGATCGGGGTGGATCTCAACCGCCTGAGCACCGACAGCGGCCACGCCTGATGGCTACCCTGCTCGGCTTCGACTACGGGAGCCACAAGATCGGCGTGGCCGTCGGCCAGACCCTGACACAAAGCGCCAATCCCCTCACCACCTTGGGCAACCGACGCGGAAAGCCCGACTGGGAGCGCATCGGCACCCTGATCGAAGAATGGCAACCCGACGCCCTGGTGGTCGGCCATCCCTTCGAGATGACCGACCGCGAAGCAAACAACGCCGAACCCGCCAAGCGATTCGCGCGCCAGCTGCACGGACGCTACCATCTGCCCGTGCACCTGATCGACGAGCGCCTGACCACGCGTGCGGCCTGGCTCGACCTGGGTGCGGAAGCAGCCCGCGATCCGACCCGCGTCGATGCCTGGGCTGCCAAACTGATACTCGAGACCTGGCTGAGACAATGACCGAGGCACCACGACACATCTTCATGCAGCATGACGGCATCATCGACCTGATCGATGGCATGACCGGCATCCTGCGCCACTACCTGCGCGACCGCGAAATCGACGACCCCGCAATCATCGGCATCCACACCGGCGGGGCTTGGATCGCCCACGAGCTGCACCAGCGGCTGGACTGCCCCGGCCCGCTCGGTCTGCTCGACATCAGCTTCTACCGCGACGACTTCACGCGCATCGGTGTCAACCCGCAGGTCCGCCCCTCGCGCATCGAGTTCGATGTGGACGAGCGCAACATCGTACTGGTGGACGACGTGATCCAGAGCGGGCGCACCATCCGTGCGGCCATGAACGAGATCTTCGACTTCGGCCGACCGGCCAGTATCACCCTGGTCACCCTGATCGAGCGCAACGGCCGCCAGCTGCCCATCCAGCCCGACGTGGTCGGCCTGAGCCTGCCACTGCCCACGCACGAACACATCCGCCTCACCGGGCCCGAGACCTACAGCCTGGAGATCAGCCGCCGCACCGATGCATGAATACGAAGGTTCGGCCCGGGGACGGGCCTCCTACGGTGGGAGTGGCGTCCTCGTCGCGAACACTCCCTGCAAAGCATGCGACCCGCCCCGCGGACTGTTACTGAGACAACCCTGAGTAAAGCGACACTCAGCGGGTCTCAGGGCGTTCAGCCACAAGGCGCACAGGCAGCAGGCATGGCCATTCCATGTCAAGCCAGCGCAACACCGTGGATGGCCCCCCTGATGCCCGCCCACGGGGAGCGCTCTGAGCGTTGCTTTACTCAGGGTTGTCTCAGTACAATGCGCGCAATGGCGAGCGACAGACGACAGAACATCCAACTGACGCCGGATGGCCGCCTTCGCCATTTCCTGACCATCGAGGGACTGAGCCGCGAACTGCTCACCCACATCCTCGACATCGCCGAGTCCTTCGCCACCCTGCCGGGCCGGCCGGTCAAGAAGGTTCCTGCGCTGCGTGGGCGCATCATCACCAACCTGTTCTTCGAGAACAGCACCCGCACCCGCACGACCTTCGAACTGGCCGCCAAGCGGCTGTCCGCCGACGTACTCAACTTCAATGCCAGCACTTCGGCCACCGCCAAGGGCGAGACCCTGCTGGACACCCTGCGCAACATCGAGGCGATGCACAGCGAGATGTTCGTGGTGCGCCACAGCCAGTCGGGCGCGGCGCATTTCATTGCCCGCCATGCCGCCCCCGGCGTGAGCGTGATCAACGCCGGCGACGGCCGCCACGCCCACCCGACCCAGGCCATGCTGGACATGTTCACCATCCGCCGTCACAAGGGCGATTTCACCCCGCTGCGGGTGGCCATCGTCGGTGACATCCTGCACTCGCGGGTGGCACGCTCGCAGATCCTCGCCCTCAACACCCTGGGCGTGACCGAGGTGCGCGTGGTCGGCCCACGCACCCTGATCCCCACCGAGGCGCGGGCGCTGGGTGTGCACGTCTATCACGACCTCGACGAGGGCCTGCGCGACGTGGACGTGGTCATCATGCTGCGCCTGCAGAAGGAACGCATGGATGGCGCCCTGCTGCCCAGCGAATCCGAATACTTCCGCCTCTACGGCCTGACCAACAAGCGCCTGGAGGCGGCCAAGCCGGATGCCATCGTCATGCACCCCGGCCCCATGAACCGCGGCGTCGAGATGGACTCCGAGGTGGCCGACGGACCGCGCTCGGTGATCCTGCAACAGGTTAGCTACGGCATTGCAGTGCGCATGGCGGTCATGAGCCTGTGCATGCAGACCCATGCCGAGGAGCGGGGAGAGGCATGAACATCAGCATCCTCAACGGCCGCCTGATCGACCCGGCCAACGGCATCGACGACACCCTGGACCTGCACATCCAGGGCCAGCAGATCCTCGCCATCGGCGCGGCGCCCGAAGGCTTCGAGGCACAGGAGACCATCGATGCCAGCGGCTGCATCGTCTGCCCGGGGCTGGTGGACATCGCCGCCTCGCTACGCGACCCCGGCCCCGGCCGTATCGACCTGGCCAGCGAGACTGCCGCTGCCGCGCGTGGTGGCATCACCACTCTGGTGTGCACCCCGGACACCCAACCGGTGATCGACACCCCTGCGGTGATCGAGCTGATCCACCGTACCGCGCGCAAGCTGCGACGCACCCGGGTACTGATCGCCGCCGCCCTCACCCAGGGACTGGACGGCCAGCAACTGGCCAACATGGCCGCGCTGGCCCGCGCCGGTGCGGTCGCCCTGAGCAATGCGCGACATCCGCTGGCCAACACCCTGGTCGAGCGCCGTGCCCTGGAGTATGCCGCCACCTTCGGCCTGACCGTGATGCTGCGCCCCGAGGACCCGCACCTGCGTGCCGGCGGCTGCGCGCACGAGGGCGCGGTGGCTACCCGACTGGGCCTGCCCGGCATCCCCAGTTGCGCCGAGACGGTGGCCGTGGCGCGCGACCTGGCGCTGGCCGAACACACCGGTGCCCGGGTGCATTTCCATGCCCTGTCCACGTCCGGCGCCGCCAACCAGCTGCGCGAGGCCCAGGCCGCGAAGCTGCCGGTCAGCGCCGATGTCGCCGCTCACCAGCTGCACCTGACCGAGATGGACATCGAAGGTTTCGACGCCGACTGCCACGTCTCGCCACCGCTGCGCACCCTGGCCGACCGCGAGGCCCTGCGCCAGGCGGTGGCCGACGGCACCATCGCGGCCATCTGCTCTGATCACCAGCCCCACGAGCTGGACGCCAAGGAGGCTCCCTTCCCCGAGACCGCCCCCGGCATCTCGGGCCTCGAGACCCTGCTGGCGTTGACCCTGCGCCTGGTAGACGAAGGCGTGCTGTCACTCACCGAGGCCATCGCCCGGGTCACCTGCGGCCCGGCCGATCTGCTCGGCCTGCCCCATGGGCGGCTGGGCGCGGGCAGCCCCGCGGACGTCTGCATCTTCGAGCCCGACACCCCCTGGACACTGCACCGCTCGGCACTGTGCAGCGAGGGCCGCAACACCCCCTTCGACGGCTGGGAATTCGAAGGCCAGGTCACCCATACCCTGTTCAACGGGCGCGTGGTCTACCGGCGCGACGCACGAGAACCCACCCAAGTGACCTCCAATTGATCTGGCGCAAAGACGTCGGTGCGCAACCGGCACACACTAAAGGCTCGAAGTCGAATCCGGCATATCTCTCTCCGCCGAAACTTCGATGCTTATCTCACTCTTATGACTGACCTTGCCCGCCTCGATGAGGCGTTTTTTTTACGCCAGATAACGCCCAGCCGCCGCAATGGCGATGTTGCACAGGCCGATCATGGTGTTGGTACCCACCAGCACACGGATCTGCGCCAGCGCCTGCCCGCCCGCCGGCCAATCCTGCGCGGCCACCGCCCGTTTCAGGCGTCCGTAGGGTGCGAAGAAGACGTGCATGAAGATCAGCATCATGACAATACCGATGCCGAACATGGCATGGATGTAGAGCGGGCTACCGGCAAAGCCCCCGAAGACCCCGAACATCATCCACAGCCCGGTACCGAGGATGATCAGCACGCTCAGCCACACCCAGGGGAAGAAGCGCCCGAACACCCCGACCCACAGGGTCAGGCGCACCGGCGGCTCGAGCTGCGCAGCGGCGACCGGCCGCAGCACCATGTAGGCGAAGAACATGCCGCCCACCCAGATGACGACAGACAAGACATGCAACGTGACCATTGCACTCATGGCCCCCCCTCGAGACAAAACGGTTAAAATTGTCGGCATTCTACACCGCGCACCACGCCACCGAAGCAATACCCGCTACCATGCAGGCCTCCGATCACCACGTCGCCGTACTGGGCGCCAGCCCCAAGCCAGCACGCTATGCCAACCAGGCCATCCGCCTGCTGCTCGAGCACGGCTACCGGGTGACGCCCATCCACCCACGCTTTCGCGAGATCGAGGGGCTGACAGTCGCCAACACGCTGGACCAGGTGCCACGCCCAGTGGATACCCTCACCCTCTACGTCGGCCCCGAACGCCTGGAACCGCAGATCCCGGCACTGGTCGCGCTCGCGCCCGGCCGGGTGATCTTCAATCCCGGCACCGAATCGCGCGTCTTCCAGCAGGCGCTGGATGCCGCCGGCATTCCCTGGTTCGAGGCCTGCACCCTGGTACTGCTCAAGACCAGGCAATTCTGACTCCTCCAGACCCATGGCACGCTCACCCCATATCACCCGAGAAGGTTTCGAGGCACTGAAGGCGGAGCAGCGCGCGCTCTGGGACAAGCGCCGCAAGGTGGTGAAACACCTGGCCGCCGCCGCGGCCGAGGGCGATCGCTCGGAGAACGCCGAGTACATCTATCGCAAGAAGCAGCTGCGCGACCTGGACCGGCGCATCCGCTACCTGCAGAAGCGCATTCCCGAGCTGAAGGTGGTCGAGCGCGCCCCCGATGACCCCGAACGGGTGTACTTCGGCGCCTGGGTGGAACTGGCCGACCGTCAGGGAGAGACCCATGCCTACCGCATCGTGGGCGCCGACGAGTTCGATCCCAAGCGTCGCTGGATCAGCATCGACTCGCCGATGGCGCGCGCCCTGCTCGGCCGCGCCCTCGACGAGCCGGTGCGCGTGCGCCTGCCCGACGGCGAGGCCGAATTCGAAATCATCGACATTCGCTACGACAACCCGGCCTGAAATTTCGCCGGCACCGGCCGATAACAGCCTCGAAGCAATCGACCAGGAGCCATCATGCAATCCCGACATGCCTACCTGCTGCTCGGCTGGCTGTGCGTCGGCCTCGGCCCCCTCGGGGCCCTGCTGCCGCTGATGCCCACCACCGTGTTCCTGCTGATCGCCGCCTGGGCCTTCTCGCGCAGCTCGCCGCGCTGGCACCGCTGGTTGCGCGAACACCCGCGCTTCGGACACCTGGTGCGCGGATGGGAAGAACACCACGCCATGCCCGCGCGCGCCAAGCGCATCGCCTGGACCGCCATGGCCCTGTCCTGGGTCCTCACTGCCGCCCTGTTCGGCCCGGCATCGGTGGCTGCACTGGCCTGTGGCCTGTGCCTGCTCGGGGTCGCCTGCTACATCGCCCGCCTGCCGGTGATGGAGGCCTCGCGGCAGACTTGAACTTCGCCCTCTGAATCCGCACATTAGGCGCGACTCAACACTCGGAGAAAACGACGTGCGTCTGCTGCTGTTCCTTGCGACCAACGTGGCCGTGCTGGTGGTCATCAGCCTGATGTTCCGCCTGCTCGGCATCGACGACCTGCTGGCCGCCAACCGGGTCGATCTCGACCTCAACGCCCTGTTGATCTACTCGGCCATCATCGGCTTCTCGGGCTCGCTGATCTCGCTGTTCATGTCCAAGTTCATGGCCAAGCAGGGCATGGGCGTGCAGGTCATCGAGCAGCCCACCAACGGGGTCGAACTGTGGCTGGTGGACACCGTGGCCCGTCAGGCCCAGGCGGTGGGCATCGGCATGCCCGAGGTCGGCATCTTCGAGGGACCGCCCAATGCCTTTGCCACCGGCTGGAACAAGGACGACGCCCTGGTAGCCGTCTCCACCGGTCTGCTCTCGACCATGAACCGTGACGAGATCGAGGCGGTGCTGGCGCACGAGATCAGCCACGTGGCCAACGGCGACATGGTGACCCTCACCCTGCTCCAGGGCGTGGTCAACACCTTCGTGGTGTTCCTCTCGCGGGTGGTGGGCCATATCGTGGACCGAGTGATCCTCAAGAACGAGCGTGGCCACGGTATCGGCTTCTTCATCGCCTCCATGGTGGCCCAGGTGGTACTCGGCATCCTCGCCTCGATGATCGTGATGTGGTTCTCGCGCTGGCGCGAATACCGCGCCGATGCCGGCGCTGCGCAACTGGCCGGCAAGTTCAAGATGATCTCGGCACTGCGCCGCCTGCAACAGGCGCACACCGCGCCCCTGCCCGACGAGATGGCCGCCTTCGGCATCGCCGGCGGCAAGGTCAGCGCGCTGTTCGCCAGCCATCCGCCCATCGAGGAGCGCATCGCCGCGCTCGAGCGCCTGCCCTGACAGGTGGGAACCACGAAGGGTACAAGGGGCACAAAGGCCTTCAGGCAGACCTGCGTGGGAGAATACGCAAGGGACCCACATTCCCACACTTCGTGTGCTTTGTGTCCTTTGTGGTGAATTACCCGTCGCGTCCCTGGCGGCTCCAATGATCAGGGGGCCAGGGCGGTCAATGCGGCCATGATGTCCGAGGCCTCCAGGCCCTCGAAGGCCGCACGCTCGAACAGGGTGAAGCTGCCGGCCAGCTCCGACCAGGCGAAGCCGCCGCTCCATTCCGGCAAGGGATGCTGCCCCTGGAAACGGCGGCGCAGCAGGTACAGCCGCCCGGGGCGATAGAGCAGGTTGAAGGCGTGATTGTCCCGGTAACAGGTCTCGACCGCCTCCCAGGCGGCAGCCTCGTCATCCAGCCGAAGACAGGGCACGGGATAGTCCTCGGTGCCGCCGTTGTGCGACCAGCGCGCGTCTTCCACCGGATAGATCCCGCCTTCTTCCAGCACGAAACTCTGGAAATGCTGGTGGTTGACCGAGGCGAAGGCGCCGTAGGCGTTGAAGCCGAAGCCCAGCCCCGGCAGCTGCTCGCCCGCCCTCTCGCATAGCCGCCAGACCAGCCCGTGGGCCACACGATCGAGCACCTGTGGACGACAGGCCTTCGGTTCGATCAGCAACAGCCCGTGCAGCGGCGCGAAGGGAAACTTGTTGTAGAGCAGGCGGCAGGATTGCCCTTCCAGTTCGCCTTCCCAGAGGATCTCCTTGCGCAGGAAGGGCCGGTCAAAATGAAAACCCGCCGGATCGAAGGGCCGTTGCAGGCTGTCGATCACCGCGTCAGCCATGCGTGGCGGACGCAGGGCGCGCAGCAGATTGTATTGCAGCTGCCAGGGGCCGGTCGCGCGCCATTCGGTCGAGGGCAAGGCCTCCAGTCCCAGCAGGGCCAGGCGCAGGAACACCGCCACGTCGTCCTCGGCATCCACCGGCCGGGCGCCACGCGCCAGGGTCTCACGCAGCGCGTGGCGATGCCGCACGAAACGCGCCACCAGCGCTCGCCACAGGCGCTCACGCAGGGCCGGCTCGTGGGTGGTATTGGCCAACACCAGGATGAATACCCCCAGCCCGTCGTGGTCCGTCAGCATGCGCTCCAGCCCGTCGCCGAAGGCCTCTGTGAAGACGGTGCGATCCCGCCAGAACACCGGTAGCTCAGTCATGACGATGCGCATGCTCCGGCGGTTCGGGCACCGGGTCCACTCCACCTTCGTGCCAGGGATGGCAACGCGAGACGCGACGGATGCCCAGCCACAGGCCACGCAACGGCCCCCATTTTTCCATCGCCTCGATGGTGTAGGCCGAGCAGCTTGGGTAGTAACGGCAGTTGTTGCCCAGCACCGGGCTGATCAACAGTTGGTAGGCGCGCACCAGCGCGATGAGAAAGCGTTTCATGCACGCATTCTACCCGCAGTAGAATGCGCTGATGAACGGCAGCCTGTACCTGTTTCCCACCTGTCCCGAGGCCGCGCCCGACCCGGCCCCGGTGCTTGCCGCCCTCGAGGCCCTGCAAGTGGCCGGCACACCACTGGCCGAGACGGTCGGCAAGCGGGTATTTCACGCCGGTGAGGGCTTTGCACGCGAGGTGATCTTCGCCGGCTGCTCGCCGCACTTGCGCTTCGAAGCCGCACACGCCAACGACCGTGACTTCTGCCACCTCGCCCTGCACGGCCCACTACCAACCCCCCGGCTGTTCACCGGCCCCCGCACCGGCAGGCCGCGCTGCCCGAGTTGTCGCGCCCGCCTCGACGACTGGCGCGAGCGCGCCGTCGCGCCACTCTCGACACTGCCCTGCCCGGCCTGCGAGGCGGCCTGCCGGGCCATCGATCTCGACTGGCGGCAACAGGCCGCGATCGGGCGGCTGCTGGTGGAACTGCGCAACGTGTTTCCCGGCGAGGCCACGCCCAGCGATCGGCTGCTCGCGGCACTGCACAAGGCCACAGGGATCGACTGGCGTTACGGCTGGGCAGCAATGAGCGAAGCGCCCTGATTCAGGCGCTGCGCACCTCGGCACCGGCCGGCGGATCGGCCAGCACGCAACGGTTCTTGCCGGCACGCTTGGCCTGGTACATGGCCTGATCCGCGCGTTCGAACAACTGCTCGGCCGTCTCTCCCGGCCCGGCCACCGCCACCCCGCCGGAAAGCGTGATCTTCACCGGCTTGTTGTGCGAATGCATGCCGGCCTGCTCGACCTGACGGCGCATCATGTCGGCCACCTTGAGCGCGGCCTCACCATCGGCGCCCGGCAGCAGGCCGACGATCTCCTCGCCGCCGTAACGGGCGAGGAAATCGGTCTCGCGCAGGCTCTCGGCGAGGATCTTCCCGATCAGCGCCAGCGCGCGGTCACCGGCCTTGTGCCCGAACACGTCGTTGATCTGCTTGAAGTCGTCCACATCGAAGACCACCAGCGCAAGCGGGGTACCAAAGCGTCGCCAGCGCGCCAGTTCCTCGTCGATGCGTGCCTCGAAGGCGCGCCGGTTGGGCAGGCCGGTGAGCGGATCGCGCATCGCCTGCTGGCGGGTCTCCTCGACCTGACGGCGCAGGTCGAAGGCCTCGCGTTCCAGGGCCTCCAGCTGGCGCTTCATCAGTGCCGCCTGCTGCTCGGCCTGCACGTCACGCTGTGCCTCGTCCTTGATATGGGTGGCCACATGCTGCTGGATGCGGTCGAGGGTCTGAATGACCTGTTCACGCAACTGCGCCAGCCCCTGGTTCTCCTCCATGCGGGCGGACAGCCCCCCGACCTCGCTGCTCACCGCACGCCCCAGACGCATCCCGCTCTCGCGCGAGGCTCGGCGGCGCTCGCTGTCGCCGAGCATGTAGTCGTCCAGCGCCTCGAGGCGCTCGCTGAGCTGGGCCAGGAACACGCTGGAGGCCTCGGCGTCGCGATGCGCGCGATCCAGCGCGGTGGCCGCCATGTTGCCGATCTCGCGCACGACTTCCACCCAAGCGTCGCGTGGCGCCCCCTCGGCCAGTTGCTCGCGCAGGGCATCGACCCGCTGGCGCATGTCGTCCGGCCAGTCGATGGCATCGATGACCTCACGCAGCAAGGCGTTCGGATCACTCTGCCCGCCTCGGTGCAACAGACGCCCGAGCAGGCCGCTGCCAGCCTCCCTCGTGGTGTCCTGCCGAGCCTCGGCCTGCTGTTCACCAAACAGCAGGGCCGCCAGTTCGTCGAGCTGGCGCTCGAACAGGTCGCCCTGGACCCGGTCGTCCTGCGCCTTGAGCAGGGCATCGCCCAGCTCCTGGGCCTGTTCGATCAGGCGTTCCGGGGTGCCTTTCTTGACTGCCTTGCGCAGGCGTGACAGATGCGGGTCGAGCAGCGGGTCGAGGCCGGTGGTGGCCACGCACAGGCGCGAGATCAGGCGCAGCAGTTCGCGCTCGGCCTCCTGACGGCGCTTCTCCTCGCCATCGAGCTGCTCGGCCAGCTGCAGATAGCGATCACGCCACTTTTCCTGATCACTCATGGCGACCTCAGGCGGCCAGATGGATACGCTCGGGGATCAGCAGCTCCACACACACGGGGAGGTGGTCGCTCAGCGGGTAGTCGAGTACCCGGGCATTGAGCACCTGCAGGGAATCGGAGACCAGGATGTGGTCGATACGCCGCACCGGACGCCAGCTGGGGAAGGTCGGCTTGCTGCAACCCGGTTCACGCAGGCCATTGTGTTCGACGAAATGCCGAAATTCGGTGGTGTCGCAACTGGTATTGAGATCACCCATCACCACCACGTGTTCGGCATGGCGCAGGCGTTCGGCGATAAAGTCGAGCTGGCGACGCCGGTGCCGCCGCGACAGTGCCAGGTGCAGAGTGCAGACATGCAAGGCGTCGTCACCCTCACCAAACTCCAGCACCATGGCGCCACGGCCGTTACCGGGAGGCAGGCGATATTTGCTGACCCGGGTCGGCGCAAGGCGACTCAGAAAGCCGTTGCTGTTCTGCGCGATCATGCCGATGTCGCGGTTGACCTGCCGGTACCAGTAGGGATAGCCGGCACGGTGCGCCAGGTACTCGGTCATGTCGAGAAACCCGCTGCGCAGGCTGCCGGCATCGACCTCCTGCAGCCCCATCAGGTCGTAACCACGCAGCATCTGCGCGATCCGGTCCAGATTGTGGATGCGATGCCGGCTGGGCAGCACGTGCCGCCAGCCCTTGGTGAGATAGTCCCGGAACTGGCTGGTATCGATCCCGGCCTGGATGTTGTAACTCAGCAAACGCAGGCGCTGGCCGGCGCTCAGGCTGGAAGGAGTATCGATACTGGCGGTTTCCGATCTGTCCATCTATCTCATTCACTTTCTTCCTGGCGTTCCCTGCGAACGCGCTCCGCCAGGAAATCGGCCAGTTCAATCATTCCTTTAAAGTCCAGTCCGCGCCCGCTGCGATAACGGCCGTCGATCACCAGCGAAGGCACGGCACGCACCCCGTAACGACGCATCAGCGCGGCCGCCCGGTTGGTGCGCGTGGCCACCGCGAAGGAGTTCATGGCCTGGCGGAACTTGTCGATGTCCACCCCCTGTCCGCGCAGGAAGGCCTCGATGGCATCCTGGTCCTTGAGACGATTGCGCTTCTCGTGGATCTCGTTGAAGAAGGCCGCATGCACCCGGTCCAGTTCACCCATGGCCTGCAGGGCATAGTAGACCTTGGCATGCAGATTGGCGACACCGCCGAACATGGCGGGCACGCGCACGAATTCCACATCGTCCGGCTTGTTGGCCAGCCAGTTCTTGACGAAGGGCTCGAAGTGATAGCAATGGGGGCAGGTCCACATGAAGAACTCGATGACCTCGATCTTGTCGCCGGGCTTGCCCACTGGCGGTTCGGGCAGCAGCACCTCGTAGTGGGTGTTCTCCTCGAACTCGACTGCCACGGCAAGCGATGCCAGAGACAGTAGCGCGGATGCGAACAGAAGCTTTGCCAGATGTTTCACGTTTTCGACTCCCTATAGGTTCTCGTTGCCCGTTCCGGGACCAGGCCCCTGCTATCAGTTTAGCCAGCTCGCCGGGGCGGATCACTGCCTTGGAACCCCGGTCCCGCCTGGAGTTCCTGTCAACTCCTGCCGTTTATACGAAAAAGGCGGCCCAGCGGCCGCCTCTTTACTCACGCGATGTATGCGGATCGCCGGATCACTGCAGGCCCTGGACGTACTGGGCAACCGCCTCGATCTCTGCATCGGTCAGCTTGCTGGCGACCCCACGCATCATGGAACCCGCATCGTTGCTACGCGCACCACTGCGGAAGGCCTTGAGCTGCTTGACGACATAACCGGCATGCTGACCCTTCAGCGCGGGGAACTTCGCCTGCGGGTTGCCGGCCCCGGTGGGCGAGTGACAGGCCGCGCAGGCCGCCACGCCGGAGGTGGCGTTGCCGGCGCGATAGATCGTCTGGCCCAGCTCCAGCTTGTCTTCGGCCGTCTTGCCCGGCTTGACCTTCTGGCTGGAGAAATAGGCAGCCAGGTTGGCCATGTCCTGTTCGCTCAACGGCGCCACCATGGCGGTCATGGTGGGATCCTTGCGCTTGCCGCTCTTGAAGTCCTGCAACTGCTTGAGCAGGTAGTTCTCGTGCTGACCGGCCAGCTTGGAGAAATTGGCAGCCACGCTGTTGCCATCTGCACCGTGACAGCCGGCACAGGTACCGGACTTGGCCTGACCGGCAGCGGCATCACCTGCGGACATGGCCGGCGCGGCGACCACACAAGAGATCATGGATACGGCGAACAATACTTTTTTCATGGCTTTCCCCACAAAATCAAAAAACCGAATTGGCAAATCAGAGCGCAATTATAAGGAAATTCTGATGTAACTGCCAATCCACACGCGACTTCGCGCACGCCATCCGGTCTGTTCGGCCCGGGGACGGGCCTCCTACTGGAGGGTTGCGACATAGGCCGCCACGTTGTCGATGTCGGTATCGCTCAGGCCCTTGGCCATGGCACGCATGGTGGCATTGTCACGCTTGCCTGACTTGAAGGCCCGCAGTTGCGCAGCGACATAGGCCGCATCCTTGCCGGCGAGCGGCGGATACCCCAGGGCAGCATTGCCCGTCCCATCCGGCCCGTGACAGCCCGCGCAGACGACGAAGCGTGCCTTGCCCGCGGCCAGGTCCGCCGCGCCAGCATATCCCGCGTGAGCGAACAGGGCAGCACAGATCATCATGACGAGTGGTTTGTTCATTCCGCTCTCTCTCCGCCAGCTTGCCAAGACTCTCGCTCCCTGCTGATCAGCGTCGGGTATGGAAATCGTCGAGAATGCGCCAGCTTCGCCCACCACCTTCGAGGCGCAGGGCAAACTGCCAGTGCATCTGCCTTTGACTGCATACCGGCAGGATAGTTTCGCCTTCCCAGCGCCCCGGGGCCGCAGGTTTCAGGCGCACGCGATTGGGGGCCATCGTCATGTTCAGTCCGGTGATATCGCCAGCCAGTGGTCTCCAGTCACCGCGGTCGATGGTCACCACCACGCGCACCGGTTGCATCAGCGGCACGGGGCGGGGCGTCAAGGTCAGCGTCAGCACCGCACCATCGGGCAGCGCATGCCGGCAGGGCCCATCCGAAAGATGGCAGGCCAGCGCCGGCCCGATGCGCGGCACCTCTTCCGGTACCGACAGATACCGTGCGCCAAAAAACCCGGCCAGACCCAGTAACAGCACGCCCCCCAGGGACAACAGGGATCTTCTCACAACTACCTATCTCCCCCATCCGTCTGCCGATGGTTGCAGCCCGGGCACGCCGCGTCAAACCTCGCCCTCGGCCCGTGCGCGGCAATCCGCCAGCCGCGCAATCTCCTCGTTGCTCAGTGCGCGCCAGCGCCCCGGCGCCAGTTCAGGATCCAGCACCACCCCGCCGACCGACTCCCGGTGCAGGCGCAACACCCGGTTGCCCAGCGCTGCAAACATGCGCCGCACCTGGTGATAGCGCCCTTCGTGCAGGATCACCCGTGCGCGGCGGTCGTCCAGGCGCTCGAGCCGGGCCGGCCGGGTCGGCCGCTTCTCGCCACGCAGCACGATACCCTCGGCAAAGCACGCCTCGGCCTCTGCCACCAGTGGCTCGGCCAGCTCGGCGACATAGGCCTTGGCGCAGCCGCGTCGCGGCGAGGTGACCGCGTGCGACCAGTCGCCATCGTCAGTGAGCAGAAGCAGGCCTGTGGTGTCGCGATCGAGTCGACCGACGATATGCACCCGCGCGGCCAAATCGGGGGGCAGCAAATCGAGCACCGTGGCATGAATGGGGTCGCGCCGCGCACACACCAGTCCGGTCGGCTTGTTCAGCATCAGATAGACGGGACCCGCCAGTGCCACCGGCTCGTCACGCCAGCGCACCGCCGCGTCAGGCGGCACGCGCAGCCCGGGGTCGCGCACCACCTCACCGTCGAGGGTGACGCGCTGCTTGCGGATCTCGATCCCGGCCTGCTTGCGCGACAGGCCGGTGGCCTGCGCCAGCAGGCGGTCGAGACGGATGAACTCGCTGGACGTAGATCTGTTCATGGCGCGCAAGCATAGCGTTCGCTCAGCCCTGCCGACTACAATATCGCCATGAAATTCTCGCAACTGGCCATCGGACAGCACTTTGCCTGGCAAGGGCAGACCTGGGTGAAATCCACCCCCCTGCAGGCCGACCCCGTCGAGGGCGGGAAACGGCGGCTGGTGCCGCGCTCGGCTACGGTCGAACCGCTGGAGGCCGAGTCCGCAGCCGACACCCTGCCGGCATGTCCATCACAGATTCCGCTCGAGCGCCTGGAACAGGCGATGGATGCCTTCGGTCGCGAACTGAGCGACATCGGCAGCGGACTGGACGCCGAGGCGAGCGCCCAGGCCCTGCGCCAGTTGCAGAAAGCCTTCGCCCGGCTGCGCCATCGCCTGGATCTCGACAGATGACTAAAGAGACGCACGAAATCTATGTCTTCGGCACCTGCCTGATCGATCTGCTGCGCCCGGAGGCCGGGATGGCCGCGCTGCGCCTGCTCGAGCGCGCCGGTTTCCGCCCCCTCTTTCCGCAGGCGCAAAGCTGTTGCGGCCAGCCGGCCTTCAACAGCGGCTACCGGCACGAGGCTCGGGCGGTGGCACGCGCCCAGCTCGCGGCCTTCGCGCGCGAGCTGCCGGTCGTGGTGCCCTCAGCCTCCTGCGCCGGCATGATCCGCAACCACTGGCCCGCGCTGTTCGCCGGCGAACCCGAGGAGGCGCAGGCCCGGGCACTGGCCGCGCGCACCTTCGAGCTGTGCGAGTTTCTCGATCGCGCCGGGCTGGTGCTGCAGGATCGCGGCGAGTCGGTGCGTGTCGCCCTGCACCATTCGTGCAGCGCGCGCCGCGAGACCCGCACTACCGCCTCCGCCGAGCGCCTGCTCGAGCAGCTGAGTGGCGTCGAGTGCCTGGCGCCTGCACACGCCGAGGAATGCTGCGGCTTCGGCGGCACCTTCGCCATCAAACAGGACGCCCTCTCGGCGGCGATGGCCGACAGCAAGTGCGACGCCGTGCTCGCCACCAGTGCCGAACGCCTGCTCTCGCAGGACGCCGGCTGCCTGCTGCACCTGCAGGGCCGGCTGGCGCAGCGCGGTGACACCCTGCCGGTGCAGCACATCGCCGAGTTCCTGTGGGAGCGCATCGCATGAACGTGCCCGGCTCGATGACAACCCTGCGCGCCCGTGTGCGCGAGGCACTGGGCAAGGCCCCGGTGCGGCGCAACTTCCGTGCCGCGATGGACGGCATCCGCGCCAAGCGCGCCGCGGCCCTCCCCGACGCCACCGACTTCGCGCAGCGCCGGGCACGCGCCGCCGCGATCCGTGCCCGCGCACTGGCCCGCCTGCCAGAGTTGCTTGAACGCCTCGAGCAGCGTCTCGAGGCCAACGGTATCCAGGTGCACTGGGCCGAGGACGCCACACAGGCCAACGCCATCGTGCTCGACCTGCTGCACCGGGCGGGCGCGCGCTCGGTGATCAAGGGCAAGTCCATGGTCAGCGAGGAGACCGGCCTCAATGACGCCCTGGGCGAGGCCGGCGTCGCGGTGGTGGAATCGGACCTCGGCGAATACATTGTGCAACTGGCCGGCGAGCCGCCCTCGCACATCGTCGCGCCCGCCATCCACAAAAACCGGCACGAGGTGGCGGCCCTGTTCCAGGCCCACCACCCGCAGCGCGAGGCCACCGAAGACATTGAAGGCCTCACCGCCGAGGCGCGGCAGGTGTTGCGGCGGCGCTTCGCCCAGGCCGACGCCGGCATCTCCGGGGTGAACTTTCTGGTGGCCGAGACCGGCACCCTGGTGCTGGTGGAGAACGAGGGCAACGGCCGTTTGAGTACCAGTGCCCCACCGCTGCACATCGCGATCACCGGCATCGAGAAGGTGATCGAGCGCCTGGACGAGTTGCCACCCCTGCTCGACCTGCTCACCCGCTCTGCCACCGGCCAGCCGATCACCACCTATGTCAATTTCATCAGCGGCCCGCGGCGTGCCGATGAACTCGACGGCCCGCGCGAGGTACACCTGGTGCTGCTCGACAATGGGCGCGCACGCATCCATGCTGATCCACTGTTCGCCGACACCCTGCGCTGCATCCGCTGCGGCTCCTGCATCAATCACTGCCCGGTCTATGTGCAGGTCGGCGGACACGCCTATGGCAGTGTCTATCCCGGCCCCATCGGTGCCCTGCTCGAACCACAACGCCTGGGACTCGAGGCCGGCGGCAGCCTGACTTCCGCCTGCACCCTGTGTGGCGCCTGCGGCGACGTCTGTCCGGTGGCCATCCCCTTGCCCGGTCTGATCAACCAGCTGCGCGCCGAGGGCGTCGAGCCTCGACCCGACTCACCGCTCCCCGATGCGGGTCGCCTGCGCCACCGCGGCGAGGCATTGCTGTGGCGACTGTGGGCGACGATCTACGCCCACCCTCACCGCTACCGCTGGCTGGCCCGGCTGCTCACGGCGCTGCGCAGACTCGCGCCGCGGCGGCTCGGGGCCTGGACACGCTGGCGCGAGGCACCGCGACCGGCGGCACGCGATCTGCACCGACCTGGCGCGCGAAGCGGGGTTCTCCGATGAATGAAGCACGCGACCACATCCTGAAACGCTTGCGCACCGTGCGGCGCGAGGCGCCGGATACCGGCGCGCCCTCACCGGCAACGGGAGCCGACGGCGAAACGCTGATCGCCCGTTTTCGTGCCGCCCTCGAGGCCGTGCGCGGCGAGGTGCATCGCCTGCGCGACGGCGACTGGGTGGGTTGGCTGGCGCGCGAGCTGCCGGCGCGCGGGGTCGGTAACCTGCTCGCCGGCACCGGGGAGATCGGCCACACCTTGCAGGCGCATCCCATCCCGGGCGTGACCCTGCATCGCTACGACCGCCCGGTGGAGGACTGGAAAGACGCGTTGTTCGACCACATCGATGCCGGCATCACCGGCTGCCGGGGGGCGATCGCCGCAACCGGCAGCCTGATCCTCTGGCCCGGCCCGGAGGAGCCCCGACTGCTGTCGCTGGTGCCGCCATTGCATATCGTGCTGCTGGATGCCGCAAACCTGCATGCCGACCTGGCGACCGCGATCCGCTCCCAGGGCTGGGCACAAGGCCTGCCCACCAACGCCCTGCTGATCACCGGCCCGTCCAAGACCGCCGACATCGAACAGACCCTGACCTGGGGCATCCACGGCCCGCGCGAGCTGGTCGTGTTGATCCTTGGTTAGCGGGAGTGGCAGGAAAACCACGAAGCACACAAAGAGCACAAAGATTCCTGAGTAGTCTCAAACCTGATCCGACAGGCACCTCCGGAAAAGCTGCCGGCTGTCAGGTCAGAGCGCGACGACTACAGTCCATGAACATGGACGCTTCGTGATCTTTGTGATCTTTGTGGTGAATTCCCGTGCACGGCCTGGAAACATCCCACGTCCCTGCCACAAAACCTTCGCGTCCTTTGCATCCTTCGCGGTTTTCCGACCCTCAGGTCTCGCCTGCTTCGTGGCGCGCGCGGATGAACTGGCTGTGTGGCACGTACAGCAGGTCGGCGAGGCGACGGATGAGGTGTTCCTCGTAGTGGTGGATCCGGCCGTCGGCCCAGGCCACCGACCAGAGGTCGTACAACAGGCGGTATTTCTGTTCGCGCGAGAGCCGGCGGTTGAGGGTGTCCAGCCAGGCGTGCAGAGAGATGCCTTCGGCCGATTCGCGACGCGCCTGTTCCAGGAGTTCCTCGAGCGCGGCAGGCTCCAGCTCCCAGCGCGTGCGCAACAACTCGCGCAGGCGAGAAAACTCCGCCTCGTCGAAATCGTGATCGGCACGCGCCACCTCGAACAGCAGCACCGCGCAGGCAAGGTGCAGGTCACGCTCGTCGTCCGGCGCTTCGTCTTCGGCGGCCTGCAACCAGCCCGCCACCCGATCGAGCAGGCCCATTCAATCACCCAGGGTCTTGTGGGTGCCGTCGCAATACGGCGGTGTGGCGGTATGCTTGCAGCAGCACATGCCGCGCTTGCCGCCCTTCTCCTCCCGGAAGCAAAGCGGCTCGATGCCGGTACCCTGGTGCGAACCGTCGCAGAAGGGCTGGGTCTTCGAGCGCCCGCAGGCGCACCACCAGTATTCCTTGCCAGCCTCGAGCTCGACAATAATGGGCTTCTTCTGTGCGATCACGGGTTCTGTCATGACACTGTCTCCGGGCTGCAATTGACCATCATCAAAACATACTGCCCCGCCACGGGCTACCCTGACATCGTTCCGACTGTTGTATCAGGAGGCAGTGACGATGGACGTATTCGGCGAACTCTTCAACGACTGGACCGGAATTCTGACCCTGGCGGTACTCGCCTTCATGCTGGGCATGGGCGTGTTCTACCTGCTCTATTTCCTGCGCAAGTCGGGCGAGGACGGCTGAGCCCCGCCGCGACCGCGAACCGCCATCACACCGGCTTGTAGATCTCCGCACCCTGACGGCGGAACTCCTCGGCCTTTTCCTTCATGCCCTCCTCGACCGCGACAGCAACGTCCTTGAAGCGGTTGGCCTCGGCGTACTCGCGCACGTCCTGGGTAATCTTCATGGAGCAGAAGTGCGGGCCGCACATCGAACAGAAGTGTGCCACCTTGGCCGAGTCCTTTGGCAGGGTCTCGTCGTGGTATTCGCGCGCGCGCTCCGGATCCAGTCCCAGGTTGAACTGATCCTCCCAGCGGAACTCGAAGCGCGCCTTGGACAAGGCATTGTCGCGGATCTGCGCCCCGGGCAGGCCCTTGGCCAGGTCGGCGGCATGCGCCGCCAGCTTGTAGGTGATGATGCCTTCGCGCACGTCGTCCTTGTCGGGCAGGCCCAGGTGCTCCTTGGGCGTCACGTAGCAGAGCATGGCGGTGCCGTACCAGCCGATGTTGGCCGCGCCTATCCCCGAGGTAATGTGGTCGTAGCCCGGCGCGATGTCGGTGGTCAGCGGCCCCAGGGTATAGAAGGGCGCCTCGAAGCAGTCGCGCAGCTCCTTGTCCATGTTCTCCTTGATCATCTGCATGGGCACGTGCCCCGGCCCCTCGATCATCACCTGCACGTCGTGCTTCCAGGCGATCTGCGTCAGCTCACCGAGCGTCTCGAGCTCACCAAACTGGGCGGCGTCATTGGCATCCGCGATACACCCGGGGCGCAGGCCATCACCGAGACTGAAGGACACGTCGTAGGCCTTCATGATCTCGCAGATCTCCTCGAAATGGGTGTAGAGGAAGTTCTCCTTGTGATGCGCAAGGCACCACTTGGCCATGATGGAGCCGCCGCGCGAGACGATGCCGGTGACCCGCTCGGCAGTCAGCGGCACGTACGCCAACCGCACCCCGGCATGGATGGTGAAGTAGTCCACGCCTTGCTCGGCCTGCTCGATCAGGGTGTCGCGGAAAATCTCCCAGGTGAGTTCCTCGGCCTTTCCACCGACCTTTTCCAGAGCCTGGTAGATGGGCACGGTCCCTATCGGCATGGGCGCATTGCGCAGAATCCACTCGCGAGTCTCGTGGATGTGCTTGCCGGTGGACAGGTCCATCAGGGTATCGCCGCCCCAACGCGCCGACCAGACCATCTTCTCCACCTCTTCGGCGATACCGGAGGTCACCGCCGAGTTGCCGATGTTGGTGTTGATCTTCACCCGGAAGTTGCGGCCGATGATCATCGGCTCCAGCTCCAGGTGGTTGATGTTGGCCGGGATGATGGCGCGTCCGGCAGCAATCTCGTCACGCACGAACTCGGGGGTGATCTCCTCGGGCAGGTTCGCCCCCCAGGACTGACCCGGGTGCTGCTTCAACAGCTTCGCGTAGCGCGGGTCACGGCGTAACTCGTCGAGCTTCATGTTCTCGCGGATCGCCACGTATTCCATCTCGGGGGTGACGATGCCCTGGCGGGCATAGTGCATCTGGGTGACGTTACACCCCGGTTTTGCCCGGCGCGGCGCGCGCACATGTTCGAAACGCAGGTGCGCGGTGTCCGGGTCGGCCTGGCGAGCGCGACCGTACTCCGATGTCGGGCCGGGCAGCGGCTCGGTATCTCCGCGCTCCTCGATCCAGGCACGACGCAGCTCGGGCAGGCCGCGCAACAGGTCGATCTCCACCTCGGGGTCGGTATAGGGGCCGGAGGTATCGTAGATATAGATCGGCGGGTTCTCCTCGGCACCGAAGCTGGCCGGGGTGGGCGACTGGGATACCTCGCGCATGGGCACGCGAATGTCCGGACGCGAGCCCTGCACATAGACCTTGCGCGAACTGGGGAACGGCTGGGTGACCTCTTCGGAGAGTTCAGCGGTCTTCTTGAGAAAATCTTCCGGGATGGCGCTCATGACGGGTCTCCGTTGGCGGGGAGACCGGGAGCACGATGCCCGCCGATTCAGCCTCCCTACGCCAGTATTGACTGGATCAGGTTCCGAGGGTGCCTCTCAGCCCGTGGACCGGCCGGTCCGCTGGGCGCCCCTGGCTGCTTTCCCGAGAAGTCTACTCGGAATTGCCCGCGCGACATAGTCCGTCCTTACTGCCCTTTCGGCCCCCGAACGGGCCTCCTGCTGCAGGAGCAGCGTCCCCGCCGCGAATGTGCGGCCCGAGGACGGACCCTCTCCCCCGTTGCTTGCCCACCGCCGGAATTCCCCTTAGGCTTACGCCGTCTCATTCGACCGCACCGGAGATTGGCATGCTGGCACCGAACACCGACAAGGCCCGCTTCAACATGGTGGAACAACAAATCCGCCCGTGCGAGGTCATTGACGAGCGGGTGCTCGAGACCTTCAAGACCATTCCCCGCGAGCACTTCGTGGACGAGGAGCAGCGCCCCCTGGCCTTCGCCGACACTCAGCTGCCGCTGCCCAATGGCGAGGTCATGATGAAACCCCTGCAGGAAGGCATCATGTTGCAGGCGCTGGATGTGCAGCCAGGCGACCGGGTGCTCGAAATCGGCACCGGCAGCGGCTTCGTCACCGCCTGCCTTGCCCATCTCGGCGGCAAGGTAACCAGCTACGAGATCGCCCCGGAACTGAGCGCGCGTGCTGCCGAGCGCCTGGCCGCGCTGGGCATCGAGGCCGAGCTGGTGACAGGCGACATCTTCGCCGCCGAGCTGCCCGAGGGCAGCTTCGACGTGATCGCGGTTACCGGCTCGCTGCCACAACCCAACGAGCAACTGGAGCGCCTGCTCGCGCCCGGCGGCCGGATGTTCCAGATCAAGGGTGAGCCACCGGTGATGTGCGCCATCCTGGTGACCCGCACCGAAGACGGCACCCTGCTGCGCAAGGGCCTGTGCGAGACCCTGCTGCCACCGTTGAAGAACGCCCCGCAGCCGGAGCATTTCACCTTTTGAAGAACCTCTCTCCTCGCGAGCTGGACGCGTGGCTGCGTGAACACCGGCCACGGCTGCTCGACGTGCGCGAGCCCTGGGAATACACCCTCTGTCACCTTGAGGGGTCGGAACTGGTGCCCATGCGCGAGATCCCGATCTGGGCCGAGACCGCCGATCCCGAGCAGGAGATCGTGGTGATCTGTCACCACGGCATCCGCAGCCGCCAGGTGGCGATCTACCTGGAGAGCCGGGGCTTTCGCAATGTCATCAACCTCGTCGGCGGCGTCGAGGCCTGGGCGCGCGAGATCGATCCGCAGATGGCGACCTATTGAGGTCGGCCAGGTCGTTCGGCCCGGGGACGGGCCTCCTGCTCCAGCAAGGCATACAGCCTTTGCAAGGCCCCCCGGTTACGCTCGACCAGGGCACGCCCCGCCTCGCCGGCCGCCGCACGCGAGCTGGCATCGGATAGCCAGTCACCGACCACCTCCGCCAGAGCCACGGCATCACCGACCTCGCGCGCGGCGCCGGCCTCGAGCAGCATGCGGCTGATCAGGGCAAAGTTGAAGGTGTGAGGCCCGAAACAGACAGGCACGCCCTGTGCTGCGGCCTCGAGCATGTTGTGACCACCAACCCGCGCCAGGCTGCCGCCGATGAAGGCGGCGTCCGCTGCCCCGATCAACACTGGCAGCTCGCCCATGGTGTCGGCCAGGTAGACAGGATCGTCCGCGCCCGGCAGCTGCCCGGCCGAACGCCGCACCGGCTGGTACCCGGCACGAATGATCTGGGGAACCACGCGGTCGAAGCGTTCCGGGTGACGCGGCACCAGGATCAGCAGGGCCTGCGGCAGGCGGCGCAGCAGCCGTGCATGCGCGGCCAGCGCAATCTCCTCCTCGCCCTCATGGGTGCTGGCCGCAATCCACACCGGCCGCCCCGCCCAGTGACGGCGCATCACCTCCACCTGTTCCACCACGCTGGCGGCAATGGTCATGTCGAACTTGATGCTGCCGGTCACCACGACCCGCTCCCCAGGCACCCCGGCCTTGCGAAAACGCCGGGCGTCGTCCTCGGTCTGCGCAGCCACCCGGTCGACATCAGCGAACACCCGGCGCGCAAAACCGCCGAGCCGCTGATAACCACGCAGCGAACGCTCCGACAACCGGCCGTTGGCCAGTATCGTCTCGATGCCCCGTGCACGGCACAGGCGCAGCAGGTTGGGCCAGATCTCGGTCTCGACCATCAGCAGGCGCGCGGGTCGGACCCGATCGAGAAAGCGCGTCAGAAAGGGCGGCAAGTCCCAGGGCATGTAGGCATGCAGCACCTGATCGCCGAACAATCTGCGTACCTGGTCCGAGCCGGTGGGTGTGGTGGTGGTGAGGATGATCGCCTGTTCCGGGTGCGCTTCCAGCAGCAGCCGGACCAGCGGAGCGACGGCCTGTACCTCGCCCACCGACACGGCATGGATCCAGATCCCTCCGGCGGCGGGCGAGATCTCGGTGCGACCGAAACGCTCGCGCAGCCGACGACGATAGGCCGGCGCGCGGCGGCTGCGCCAGAGCAAGCGCAACAGTGCGAACGGCAACGTCAGGGTCAGCAGAAGGGTGTACAAGGCATACATTGCGGGTCGGGCGCGCGTCCGTACCGGGAGCGCACCAGACTACCCGAGCAGCGCCGTGGGCACCAGCTGCGCTAAACTGCGCGCCCATGAGACCCTCGGATCCCCTGCTGCATCCCTGCCACTGGCCCAGCTGGGCGGCGCTCGGCCTGCTGCGCCTGATCGTGCTCCTGCCCTGGCCGGTGATCATGGCGGTCGGCGCCGGCGTCGGCCATCTCATCCACTTCTTTGCGTTGCGCCGTCGCCATATCGCCGAGATCAACCTGCAACGTTGCTTCCCGGGCATGGCGCCAGAGGCACGTCGACGCCTGATCCGCGCCAACTTCGTTGCCATGGGCCGCGGACTGATGGAAGTGGCCATGGCCTGGTGGTGGCCTCAGGCAAGGCTGGAATCGCTGCTGGTCGCCATCGAAGGCGCGGAGCATCTGCCACCGCAGGATGATGGCCGCGGCACCATCTTCCTCACCGCGCACTTCAGCTCACTGGAACTGTCCGGACGCTACCTGGGGGCACGCCGCCCCTGCCGCGCCATGTACCGTCCCAACGAGAACCCGGTGATCCAGGCCATGTTTGAACGGTACCGCCAGGCTCACACCCTGGGCATCATCCCGCGCGACGACGTGCGCGGCATGCTGCGCGCACTGAAGGCGGGCGAAGGCGTCTGGTTCGCTCCCGACCAGAATTACGGCCACAAGGGCAAGGTGTTCGCCGACTTCTTCGGCGTGCCGGCAGCGACCCATACCGCCACCAGCCGCTTTGCCCGCGCCAGCGGCGCACGGGTGATTCCCTTCGTGCTGTTTCGCGAGCGCCATGGTTACCGACTGCGCATCGAACCCGAACTCGACAACTTCCCGTCGGGCGATGATCAACAGGATGCTGCGCGCATCAACACCCTGTTCGAAGACTGGGCCCGACGCCTGCCTGCGCAGTACAACTGGATCCACCGCCGCTTCAAGACCCGCCCGGATGGTGGTCCCCCGCCCTATCCCGCCAAAAGGCGCCGATAAGGCCCCACCTCTCCCTGATAGAATGCGGCTTTTCCCGACGTGACCCGACCATGCAGTTCATCGACCTCAAGACCCAACAGCTCCGCATCCGCGACGATCTCGAGCAGCGCCTGAGTACCCTGCTCGATCACGGCCAGTACATCCTCGGCCCGGAAGTGACCGAAATGGAGGAAACGCTGGCCGCCTACGTCGGCGTGAAACACTGCGTCTCGGCGGCCAGCGGCACCGACGCCCTGCTACTGGCACTGATGGCGCTGGAAATCGGCCCGGGCGACGAGGTCATCACCACGCCGTTCAGCTTCATCGCCACTGCTGAGGTGATCGGCCTGGTCGGTGCAACCCCGGTGTTCGTGGACATCGATCCTGTCACCTACAACATCGACCCGGCCGCTATCGTGGCCGCCATCACCGAGCGCACCCGCGCCATCCTGCCGGTGGGCCTGTTCGGTCTGTGCGCGGACATGGATACCATCGGCGAGATCGCCGCAGACCACGGCCTGCCGGTGATCGA
Source organism: endosymbiont of unidentified scaly snail isolate Monju (assembly GCF_000801295.1). NCBI lineage: Bacteria > Pseudomonadati > Pseudomonadota > Gammaproteobacteria > endosymbiont of unidentified scaly snail isolate Monju. Next base: position 2,094,193 of record NZ_AP012978.1, read on the forward strand.
GGACGCGGCACAGAGCTTCGGCGCGCGATACAAGGGACGGCGCTCCTGCGGCCTGTCCACCATCGGCTGCACCAGCTTCTTCCCGGCCAAGCCGCTGGGATGCTACGGCGACGGCGGCGCCTGCTTCACCAACGACGAGGCACTGGCCTCCCGCCTGCGCGAGCTGCGCAACCACGGACAGGATCGCCCCTATCACCATCCACGACTGGGCATCAACGGCCGCATGGACGGCATGCAGGCGGCGGTGATCCTGTCGAAGATAGCGATCTTCGACGAGGAGGTCGAGGCGCGCGCGCGGATCGGCGCCCGCTACAGCGCCCTGCTCGCCGATGCCGATTGCATCACTCCCTATATCCCCGCCGATTACGACAGCGTCTACGCCCAGTACACCCTGCAAGTGAAAGACCGCGAGCGCGTGCAGCAGACGCTGCGCGAGGCCGGCATCCCCAGCGCGGTCTACTACCCGGTGACCCTCGACCAGCAGCCGGCGCTGCGCGAGATCGGCCGCAGCGCAGGCAGCCTGGAGGTGGCACACGCCCTGGCCGAGCGGGTGGTCAGCCTGCCCATGCACCCCTATCTCGATCCCGAGACCCAGGATCGTATCGTGGACGTGTTGCGCGGGGCATTGTGAGGATGTTGCTCGGCGGTTTCCTTCCCCCTCCCCGGCCCTCCCCCGCACGCGGGGGAGGGAGTATTGGTTGCCGGCCCGCGCGCGGGGGTGAGGACCGGGATGGGGGAGCCGCTGACGCGACCAGGGCGGGCGCCTGATGCAGACCCTTCCTCCCTCCAGCCGTCAGACCCTGCTGCGCCTGCTGGGCTATTTCCGGCCACACTGGAAGCTCTTTGTCGCCGGCATCGTCGGCATGGTGCTGCTGGCCGCTTCTGAAGCCGGCATCCCGGGGCTGCTCAAACCCCTGCTGGACGGCACCTTCGTCGAGAAGGACCCCGTCTACATGAAATGGGCGCCGGTGGCGCTGATCGTGCTGTTTCTGTTCCGTGGCCTGGCCCAGGTGGTCAGCAACGCCGCCTTTGCCGCCATCTCCATGCACCTGATGCACACCCTGCGCGAGCAGATGTTCGAGCGTCTGCTGCATCTTCCCGCCGCCTTCTACGAACGCACCATCAGCGGCAACCTGATCTCGCGCTTCACTTACGACGTCAGCCAGATCTCGCACGCGGGGGTGCAGCTGTTCAGCGCCCTGGTCAAGGACTCGCTGACAGTGGTCGGGCTGCTGATCTACGTCTTCTGGCTGGACTGGCAACTCAGCCTGTTCACCTTCGTCCTGCTGCCGACGGTGGCGCTGATCGCCAAGTACGTCGGTCGCCGCCAGCGCCGACTCAGCCGCGCCCTGCAGGACAGCTTCGGCAACATGACCCATGTGCTGGAAGAGACCACCCGGGGACACAAGGTGGTCAAGATCCACGGTGGCCAGGACTATGAGCGCAGCCGTTTCGAACGCATCGCCCGCGCCATCCGCCACCAGCAGTTCAAGCTGGCGGTCGCCGCCACCATCGGAGTTCCCATCGTCGAGTTCGTCGGCGCCCTGATCATGGCCGCGGTGATCTGGATCGGTACCGGACGCGCCGCCGAGGACCAGCTCACCGTGGGCGGTTTCGTCGCCTTCTTCACCGCACTGGGTCTGCTCTTCTCGCCGATCAAGCGCCTGACCAAGCTCAACGATCCCTTGCAACGTGGTCTGGCCGCGGCCGAGAGCGTGTTCGCCCTGCTCGACCAGCCGCTCGAACAGGACACCGGCACGCGCTGCCTGCCGGACACCCGCGGCGCGTTGCGCTTCGAAGGGGTACGCTTCCGCTACCCCGAAGCCGAATGCGACGCACTGGGTCCCTTGGACCTGGAGATCGCGCCGGACAGCTTCACCGCCCTGGTCGGTGCTTCAGGCAGCGGCAAGAGCACCTTCGTGAGCCTGATCCCGCGCCTGCACGAGGTGAGCGCCGGGCGCATCCTGCTCGACGGCATCGACACCCGCGAGCTGGCACTGGCCGAGCTGCGCCGTCACATCGCCTTCGTCGACCAGCAAGTGATCCTGTTCAACGACAGCATCGCCGCCAACATCGCCTACGGCATGGATGCCGACCGCGAGGCCATCCGCCAGGCCGCACGCGATGCCGGTGCCCTGGAGTTCATCGAGGCCCTGCCCGAAAGTTTCGACACACTGATCGGCGAGAACGGTATCAAGCTCTCCGGCGGCCAGCGCCAGCGCCTGGCCATCGCCCGCGCGCTGATCACCGATGCCCGTATCCTGATCCTCGACGAGGCCACCTCGGCGCTGGACACCGAGTCGGAACGCCTGGTGCAGCAGGGCCTGGAGCGCCTGCGCACCGGCCGCACCATCCTGGTCATCGCACACCGCCTGTCCACCGTGCAGAAGGCCGACCGCATCCTGGTCTTCGAGGCCGGGCGCGTCGTCGAGGACGGCACCCACGAGGAGCTGATGGCGCGCCGGGGTGTCTACCATCGGCTCAACCAGGCGCAGCTGTTCGGGGAATGACCCGTGCTGTTCAACAGCCTCGAATACCTGCTGCTGTTCCTTCCCCTGAGCCTGACCGGCTATTTCGTACTCAACCGCTGGCGCCTGACCGAGGCGGCCACCGGCTGGCTGATCGTCGCCTCGCTGGTCTTCTATGCCTGGTGGAAACCGGACTACCTGCCCCTGCTGCTGTTCTCGGTCCTGTTCAACTACCTGCTGGGACACATCGTCGGCTGGACCTCCCGATACCGACGCCCGGCCCTGATCTTCGGCATCGCGGTCAACCTGGGACTGCTGGGCTTCTTCAAGTACGCCGATTTCACCCTGACCAACATCGAGCGCCTCACCGACCTGCCGATGCCACACCCGGAGCTGGCCCTGCCACTGGCCATCTCGTTTTTCACCTTCCAGCAGATCGCCTATCTGGTGGACAGCTACCGCGGCCTGACCCGCGAGTACGACTTCCTGCGCTACACCCTGTTCGTCACCTTCTTTCCGCAACTGATCGCCGGTCCCATCGTCCACCACAAGGAGATGATCCCGCAGTTCCAGCGCCGCCGGGGACGCCTGCTCCACTATCGCAACATCAGCCTGGGCATCTTCATGCCTGACCCTCGGCCTGTTCAAGAAAGTGATCATTGCCGACTACTTCGCCACCGTGGCCACGCCGGGCTTCGATGGCGGACAGGCACTCGACCTGTTCAGTGCCTGGGCCACCTCGTTGTCCTACACCTTCCAGCTCTATTTCGACTTCAGCGGCTACAGCGACATGGCGATCGGCGCCGCGCTGATGTTCAACATCCGCCTTCCCTTCAACTTCGACAGCCCCTACAAGGCACGCGACACCCAGGAATTCTGGCGGCGCTGGCACATCACCCTGTCGCGCTTCCTGCGCGATTATGTCTACATCCCGCTGGGCGGCGGACGCAGCTCCCTGGCACGTGTCTCCAGAAACCTGATGATCACCTTCCTGCTCGGCGGCCTCTGGCATGGCGCGGGCTGGACCTTCGTGTTCTGGGGCTTCCTGCACGGGGCAGCCATGGTGATACACCGTGTCTGGCGATACCTCGGCGGGCACCTGCCCAGCTGGCTGGCCTGGTTTGTCACCTTCAACTTCATCAACGCCAGTTGGGTATTCTTCCGTGCCAACAGCTGGAACGATGCCCTGCGCGTCCTGCGCGGCATGCTCGGACTGGAGGGCATCACCCTCTCCGACAAGCTGCTGCGATTTTCCCCCTTCCAGGCACTCGCCGACATGGCACCCACCCTGTTCGGCCACATGACACTGGGCCGTACCCCCTACGTGGCACTGATCGGCGCCTTCCTGGTGACATTGCGTCTGCGCAACTCCCAGCAGTGGATGCGCGACTTCCGCACCACACCGGCCAGCCTGGTGCTGGTCACCCTGGTGTTCATGGCCATCCTGATGAACCTGTCGAAGGTCAGCGAGTTCCTTTACTTCAATTTCTGAACCATGCGCACCATCTCGCCCCGCCAGTTCGTCCTTGGTTTCATTACGGCCATCTCCCTGTTCGTGCTGTTGCACGCACTCACCTGGCAGTTTGCCGTGCGACAGTTGCTGCAGCACAAGAACGGCTTGGTTACCGGCGACCTGGCACGCCTGGGCTATATCTCGGACCTCGTGCATCGCCGGCGCACCCACACCACCTTGCCACGACGGCACCTCGAGGCCGGCGACCTGCAGGACCAACGGGTCGATCTGCTGACCATCGGCGATTCGTTTTCCAACGGAGGCGCCGGCGGCCCCAATCCCTGGAACCAGGATTTCATCGCCAGCGGCTGGGGCTGGAATGTGCTCAACCTGCGTGGCTTTCCCGGCCTGCACAACGACATGGATCTGGTCCGTGCCCTGCTGCGCGCTGGGCTGTTGCAGGAATGGGGCGTCCGTTACGTGCTGCTGGAGTCAACCCAGCGCAAGATCGCCTCACGCTATGCCAATACGCCACCGCCCCATGCACTGCCGTCGCGCGAGGCGCTGATTGCTCACTACCGTTTTGGCAGACCGCGCCCGACACAGGACCCGCTGGCCTTGCCCGATGTGGCCTGGATCAACGACGGCAACATCAAGTACTGGTGGAATCGCATCATGTATCATCTGGATGACTGCGCCTTCATTTCCAAGGCCTGCCGCACCCGGCTGCGCACCCACCGCTTCAGTATCGGTGACGGCAGGGACCTGCTGTTCTATCGCGGCGACCTGCACGCCATATCGCGCAACAATGCCAATGCCGTGCAACGCATGAACAGCCGGCTCGAGGTGCTGGCCGACGAGCTGGACCGACAGGGCATCGGCCTGATCGTGATGCCGGTGGTGACCAAATACGAACTCTACCGGCCAGACATCGCCGATGGCGACTACCCGCCCGACCCGCTGTTTCCCGGCTGGCGCAGGCTGTCTCACCGCTTCGTGCTGGTCGATACCCAGGCCATCCTGCGTCAGGCCATCAAGGCTGGCGAACTGGACACCTTCTACATCGATGACTCGCACTGGACCCCCAAGGCCTCGGCACATGTCGTCGACGCCCTGGGCAGACTGCTGGGTGACGACCGATGAGCACCACCGCGCCTTACCGCTACCGACCCGACATCGACGGCCTGCGTGCCATCGCCGTCCTGGCGGTGATCGCCTACCACGCCCTGCCCGAGCACGTCCCCGGTGGTTTCGTGGGCGTGGACGTGTTCTTCGTGATCTCGGGCTTCGTCATCACCTCGGTGATCCTGCGGGACCATGCGCAAGGCCGGTTCTCGCTGCGCGACTTCTGGCTGCGCCGTGCACGCCGCATCCTGCCACCATTGCTCCCGGTGATGCTATTCAGCGCGCTGGCGGCCTGGTTCGTGCTCATGCCCCGTGAACTGGCCAAGTTCGGCAATACCCTGGCCTCCCAGGCCCTGTTCGCCTCGAACATTCACTTCTATCACAACAGCGGCTACTTCGACGCACCGGCACAATCCAACCTGTTGCTGCATACCCGGTCGCTCTCGGTGGAAGAACAGTTCTATATCCTCTACCCGCTACTGTTGCTCCTGCTGTTGCCCAGACGCCGCCTGCTACCGGTATTGCCATTGCTGGCAGCCGCCTCGTTTGCCACCTCGATCTGGCTGACCCACAACGATCCAGTCGGTGCCTTCTACCTGCCGCACAGCCGGGCATGGGAGCTGCTGCTGGGTGCCCTGCTGGCCTGGCAGGCCGAGAGAGAAAAGGCCCCACCACTAGCCGGGGTAGCGGGCACCACCGGCCTGCTGATGATCTTCGTCGCCTGCTGGTGGTTCGACGACAACACCCGTTTCCCCGGCCTTGCTGCCCTGTTGCCTGCCGGTGGCGCGGCCCTGGTCATTCTGGCGGGCAACCATGGCACCCCGATGGCCACCCGCCTGCTCGCCCGTCGCCCACTGGTGGGCATCGGCCTCGTCTCCTACTCGCTCTACCTGTGGCACTGGCCCTTGTTGACCCTGGCGCGCCACCTCCTGGGAAATGCCATCCCTTCCTTCGTGCTCGCCGGCGTGTTGCTGGCCACCCTGCTGCTGGCGGTTATCTCCTGGCGATTCATCGAGAACCCGGTCCGCCACCGCCGGATATTGCAGGACAACCGGCACCTGGCGCGAGCCGCCTTCGCCGGCCTGCTCACAGTCGCCATCACCGGCAAGACACTCAACGCCGCCAAGGGCGTGGCCGCACGTTTCCCCGCTCCCGTGGCCGACATGTACGAACAATCGCAACGGAAATTCCCGGGCTGCACACCTGTCCGCCACACACAACGCGGACTGCTCTGCCTGCACGGCCCGACCGACAGCCCCCCGACCTTCCTGCTCTGGGGTGACAGCCACATGGGTGCGTTGTGGCCCGCCTTCGACCGCATCGCCGAACGCAACGGCTGGAATTACCTGGTGTATTCCTGCCCTCCGGTCGTCGGCCTCTACCTCACCGATCGCAACCCGGACGCCGCCCATGCCCCCTGCCTCGACAGCAGTGAGCAACTATTGACGCAATTGCGGGAGATCCCCCTGGTCTTCCTGATTGCACACTGGTCGGTGTACCTCGAAGGACACGACCCCAAGGCGCTGGATGCGCGTAACCGACAGCCCTTCTATGCCAACCGGGACACCATCGCCACCACGGCAAAGGCCAGCCGCGAACTGTTTGTTCCCGCCTTCAGGGAAACCGTCAAACGATTGCTCCAGGCGGGACCCCGGAAGGTGGTGATCGTGCGCCAGGTGCCGGAATACCCCTTCTGGGTACCCAACGAGCTGGTGCGCACGGCGCTCCGGGGAAAACCGCTGCAAACCGTGGGCATCCCACTGGCCACCCATCGCGAACGCCAACGCCACGCCGACTCACTGTTCGACCAACTGACCTCTGCCAGGGTACAGGTACTCGATCCGACCAACTTCCTGTGCTCCGACGGACAATGGTGTCTGACAGCACGGCAGGGACGATCGCTGTACCGCGACGACGACCATCTCTCGCTGTGGGGCGCGCAGCTGCTGGAACCCCTGCTGGCACGTACATTCGAAGACCTGGCGCTGCAATGACCCCAGCGAATCCCCATAATGCTCTGCACAGTCTTTCGGTACCTGTCGCCATGATCTGTATCACCATGCAATACCCCGTCGGCACGGCCACCTCGGGCATCACGGAGCCTGCCTGATGCCTGTCTCATCCCCCCTCGTCCTCTGGCGCCTGCTCGATGGCCGGCGCGGCCACCGCACCCAGATCGATGGCTTGTGCGAGGCCCTGGCCGAGCGCACCAACGTACAAACACACGATCTGGAGGTAGCAAGCACGGGCGCCACCATTCGCCAGTGGCTGCGCGCCGAGTTGCCCGCCGGGGACCGACTGCCGCCGCCCGACCTGATCCTGGCCGCCGGCCACCGCACCCACCTGCCGGCGCTGGCCGCGCGGCGCGCCCACGGCGGACGCATCGTGGTGCTGATGAAACCCTCACTGCCGCTGCGCTGGTTCGACCTGTGCCTGATCCCGCAACACGACGAGCCGCCACGGCGCGATAATGTAATCGCCACCCGCGGCGTACTGCATGGGGTGCGCCCGAGCGAGCGCCACGATCCCGCCACCGGGCTGATCCTGCTCGGTGGCCCCTCGCGCCACCACGACTGGGATGCAGATGCTATCGCCATGCAGGTGCGGCAGGTGGTGACGGCCCGGCCCGAGGTGCGTTTCATCATCGGCGACTCGCCACGCACCCCGCCGGACACCCTGCAGCAACTGGACGGGCTGGAGAATTCCAGCCTGCTGCACTGGGCCGGCTGTACACCCGGCGAGATCCAGCAGCGCATGCGCGAGGCCGGGCAGATCTGGGTCAGCGAGGACAGCGTCTCCATGCTCTACGAGGCGCTGGGCAGCGGCGCGCCGGTGGGCCTGCTGGCGGTACCCCGGCGCCGCGACACCCGGGTCAGTCGGGGCGTGGATCACCTGATTGCCGACGGACTGATCACTCCCTTCGAGCACTGGGCGCGCGACCGCCAGCTAACCAAACATCCGCCCCTGGACGAAGCGGCGCGCTGCGCCGAAGCGATACTGCAACGATGGCCGATCGCCTGACCGTACTACAACTGCTGCCCGCGCTCGAGGGCGGTGGCGTGGAACGCGGCACCCTGGAGGTAGCACGCGCCCTGGTCGCCGCCGACCACCGCTCGCTGGTGATCTCCGCCGGTGGGTGCCTGGTGGCACAGCTCGAAACGGAGGGCAGCGAGCACATCCCCCTGCCGGTCGGACGCAAGCACCCGGCCAGCCTGTTGCAGGTGCGCCCGCTGCGGCGCCTGCTGATCGACGAGGGCGTGGACATCGTGCATGTACGCTCACGGGTGCCGGCCTGGCTGCTGGAACTGGCCCTGCGCGGCCTGCCATCGCACCGGCGGCCGATCCGCGTGAGCACAGTACACGGCCTGTACTCTGTCTCGCGCTACAGCGCCATCATGACCCGAGGCGAGGCGGTGATCGCGGTCTCCGAGACCATTCATGACTACATTCGACGCCACTACCCCGATTGCCCGCCCGAACGCATCCACCTGATCCCGCGCGGGGTGGACCCCGCCGAGTTCCCGCGTGGATACCAGCCACCGGAGGCCTGGCGGCAGGACTTCTTCGCGCAATTCCCGGCGGCGCGCGACTGCCGCCTGCTCGTGCTGCCCGGGCGGCTCACCCGGCTGAAGGGGCATCACGACTTCATCGGTCTGATCGGCGCCCTGATCGCCGAAGGCCGCCCGGTGCACGGCCTGATCGTCGGCGGCGAAGACCCGCGCCGCCGCGCCTACGCCGAGGAATTGCGCCAAGCCGTCCGCGAACGGGGACTAGGACAACACATCAGTTTCACCGGAGCACGCAGCGACATCCGCGAGATCTACGCCATCAGCGACCTGGTGCTGTCGCTCTCCACCAAACCGGAATCCTTCGGCCGCACCGTGGTCGAGGCGCTGAGCCTGGGCATCCCGGTGGTCGGCTACGACCATGGCGGCGTCGGCGAGATCCTGGCCCACCTGTTCCCCGCCGGGCGCACCCCGCTCGGCGATCCAGACGCCCTGCGCTACACCGTCGGCGCCATCCTGGACGATCCACCCGAGATCCCCGAGAACCAGCACTACACCCTGGAGGCCATGACCGGGCGGACCCTGGCGCTCTACCGTACGCTTGCCAACAGGAGGCTCGTCCTCGGGACGAACCGTTCGCGGCGAGGACGCCGCTCCCACCCGTAGGAGATCCGTCCTCGGGCCGAACATGCACAGCGAGGACACCGCCCACGGGTGGGACGCCCCACAGGCTATAATCCCGCCATGCGACTCACCCCTGACCAGATCGCGCAGATCCGCCGCATCGTCGCTGAACAGGCCGGCAACGACGCCTGCGTGCGCCTGTTCGGTTCCCGGGTGGACGACCACGCCCGGGGCGGCGACGTAGACCTGCTGGTGGAATTGTCCGGGCCGGTTAGCGACCCGGCTCCCCTGGCGGCCCGCATCGCCGGCCGGGTCAGCCGCCTGATGGCCGGTCGCAAGGTCGATGTGGTACTCGCCGCACCGAACCTCGAACACCTGCCTATCCATGATGTAGCACGACGCGAGGGCATCCCGTTGTGAACCTGACACCCGACCTGCGGCGGCGCCTGCAACGGCTGACCACCCTGGCCCGCAAGGAACTCCAACATCTCCGCATCACCGATGACAGGCTATTCTCAAGCCCATTCGATGCACAGCGGGCCGCCTCTCTCGACAGCGATATCGAACTGAGCGAGCGGGTGGATGCCTTCGTCGCCCGTTTCGGACGCCTGCAAGACACCCTGGGAGACAAGCTCCTGCCAGCCTGGTTGGCCGCGCACGGCGAGAAAACCGCCACCTTCATCGAGAATCTGGATCGGGCAGAACAGTTGGGACTGGTCGAAGATGCCCAGGCCTGGATCGACATGCGTCGACTACGCAATCAGATGATCCATGAGTACGTGGAAGACCCGGTAGTGCTGGCCTCGGCGCTGCAAGCAGGCCATGCCTTCGTGCCCACGCTGCTGTACACCGTCGAACGCTTGACCGACTGACTCGACCTGGCCCCGATACCGCCGTGAACAATTCCCCCGTCTCTACCCCCTTCACCCCATCCCTCTACTGACGACATGCGCCGCGCCCTGATCCAGCTCCTTCGCCTGGAGACCAGCGCCCGCTGGCTGGGCCGCCTGCTGCCTGAGCAGGATCTCCAGGCCACCCTGCGCCGACACTTCGCACAACGCTTCACACCCGAACAACGCCAGCGCCTGCGCGAACAGCCGCCACGGGTGTTCGTCGCGGTCAAGCACCACAACTGGGAACAGGCCGGCCTGATCGACAGCTGGGCCGAGGTCGCCGAAACCGTGCCCTGGGACTGGGGCGAGCGCTACGACCAGCACACGCCCGACTGGTACGCGAAGGGCAAGCCAGCCTTCAACGAAGAACTCTACCGGCGCGTCGCGCAAGCGCATGCTGAACGCCCGCTGACGCATTTCTTCGGCTACCTCTCCGGCCGCTGGGTCTATCCCGAGACCATTCGCCGCATCGGCGAACTGGGCATCGTCACCCTCAACTTCGGCTTCGACGACAGCCACCGCTTCTGGGACAAGTTCCGGCACGGGCAATGGACCGGCAACGCCGGCATCGCGCATGCCTTCGACCTGAACATCACCGCCCAGGACCCGGCCGATGTCGCCAAGTATCGATTGAGCGGCGCGCGGGCCCTGTATCTCCCCCCTGGCGGCAACCCCCAGGCCTTCGCCGGGTTACCGAAGGTCGAGAAACGCTATTTCGTCAGCTTCATCGGCCAATGCTACGGCGTGAGAAAGGAATACATCGACTACCTGCGGGAACAAGGCATCGAGGTCTACGTCCGTGGCGAAGGATGGCCAGAAGGACCGGCCAGCCACGAGGAAATGCTGGAGATCTACGCCGCGTCCCACATCATATTGGGCTTCGGCTTCACCGGCCGCAGCCGGCGCAAGACGGCAGTGAAGGGGAGGGACTTCGAGATCCCCCTCACCGGCACCACCTACCTCACCACCTGGAACCCGGTACTCGCGCAACATTTCCGCGAGGGCGAGGAGATCCTGTTCTACCGGGATCGCAGCGATCTGGCGCGGATTCTGCGACAATGGCGCGATCGCCCCCAGGCACTCGCCCATATCGGCGAGGCAGGACAACAGCATACATTGAAAATGCATACATGGCCGCAGCGTTGGCAGGCGACGCTAAAATTTCTATCGCACTTGCTAGATTGAATGACGCTCCTCACCCCACCGTATCATCCATAATAATACCAAATCATCTCAATGATACGATTATGAGGCCGCAAAACAAATTCACTGACAGCCGAATCTACGCATGTAAAATGATAACGAGCTCCTCATAAACGCAATCTACTTTGGTGAAAATGCCTCAGAGAAGCAACTCAGACCACCCTTGCAACGTGACACACGCCTGCCATGAAATTTTGTATTTTTATCTATATAAAAAACAACCTAAGACCACCCGTCTTTTGTTTTACACGGTAAATCTTATATCGCCTAGCGAGCACCGACATCTCACCATCATCAACGGCCACACCCAAAAAAATCAGCGATCATGGCAACCAACGAATCCACATCAGAACAGAAATTCTCGTATCTCAACACCAGAACATTAGGCTCATCTGCGATCAGCAAAGCGCCCCATATTCCTGCCAAACTTAGGGTGATAATCTGATGCTCAATCCCGGACAACTCCGGTGTGATAGCCTGAGAATCAAATAGCGAGGCCATTACACCCAGGAGATTCCTGATATATAAAGACAATAGGGATCTTCCTGTAACCCTCCCCTGAGATCATGAACTTTTTAACGCGCGCGTAGGGGAGTACACTCCTGATCACATCATAGACCAGCGTACTCCCGCTACGTAGAACCCCAGACTGAATTATTCTCCGAAAAGCCTCACTAGCACCCTACTCGATCGGATCACACCCTAGACATGAACAGATAACTATTTCCCGGAAGGTGATCGATATGACTCACCTGAAAACTATGCGTGTCCGCCATTGCGCTGGCCCATCCGTGAAAATACTTTACATTATCAATATCCTCGAATTGGTGCTGAAACGCAATGAGGATATGATCAAAATAGACCAAAGAATCAAGTACCGGCTCTCTCACCTCAAGTGGCGTTTCACTCAACGACCAAGTGGCAACGAACATTTTTGACTCAACGGCACCCCACCGATCGAGAATCCGCTTCATAGATCGATTGTCGGTAACAAAGGAAAATTCGCCGTCTCCCGATTCGGAGCCCAATGCACCTATCGATCCCAGATAGAATTTCTGCAGCGCCGAAAAAGCCGGCAAATCCTGAATGAGATATTTTCCGCGAAACCCGAGCTGCCAGAACAACCGAGCCATACTTCCATAACCGCCACCAAACTCGAAGACCAAGCCCACAGTGTCCGCATTTACTCGACTATAGGACTCGTATCGAGCCAACGAGTATGCATGATGAATCAAATTTCCGCTGGACCAAGGGTATCTAGGATAGGGCCGCGGGCGACCGATAGGAGATTCTACTATGGCGGCTCTCCACCTCTATTTCCAATCAGGCAATGAGCGAAGATATCGCATCTCTTCGGCAACCCAGCGCGGATTTGACACAAACATGCTCTTACGCACTACGGGCCATTGCAGAAATTCCCGAGGATCACCGACATCAACACATTCCTTCAACTCCCTGCAAAAATTCGCCCACGTCTGTGCAGCACCAACTCGCTCTGAACAGCTCGACATTTCCACCCGGAGCGCTTGCCGAAACTCTTCCGCCAATTGGGCATCATGTTGCGTCATGGCAGGCATTTTCCGCTCAAAAATCCTGAGCAATATTTTTTTTACCCATTTCACTGAAAACTCTCCTCATACTGTGGAAATGAACCATTCGGCATCGGCCTAGGCATTCTCGACAGCTCTGGAATCAGATAAAAACACGCGAAATCGATAATTCAATCCCTTTCAGCTATAGATAAAAAACGAGAAAACCCACCATCACAGACACACTAAAATTTCTCGATCTATTATCTTTTGCCGAACAATTGATGAACACGGGACGCTATTTCTTATGAGCACTGTTAAAAGCACCCAGCCTGGAACAACGCAACACCCGGATCAATTCCCAACGATACTGAACACAATATGTCGGATCGAACCCCGCCACATACGCCGCCACCTCAAGACCGACGGGGAAGGCAGTGAAATCGGTGTATTGAAGAGAATGCGTGATTTTCTCGAGAAAAACTGGGTCGTCATCCAGATCGAGGCCATCGAGGATCACTTCGACGAGATCGCCTCCCTGTTGCAAGCGACCAGCCTGCATTGGTTCTCCTCGCACGACAACGACCATTGCTTCGTGAGTATCGACAAAGGCTCAGCCTTTTCCTGATCCATCCTCCGCCGGATTAATCAGAATCATATTGTCGACGACCTCCAGGTGGCGCCCCTTGCCAGAGGCCACCACGAACTGCTCGAGTTCATCGAGCGAGGGATAATCTCTTTCCTTGCCAAAACACAAGGCATCGTCGATAGCGATCACATGATCAGCGACATCGTGTCCATAGATCGCTTCAAGTTCCTCAAGGATGGGGGTCGATTTGCGTCCATGCCCGGTCTCTCCCCCGGAATAGTGACCGTCCAGCCAGAACAGGGCAGGCTCGTCCAAGTCGGCCAACACCTCCACTAGTCGCTCGGCACTGTCGCCCTGCACGATGGTCACCTCGGGGCAAGTCGAAAACAGAGTCTGCGCCCTCTGCGCGAGCTCTTCGGCTAGCTCGATCGAAACGATGCGCCCAAAATACGGTCGCATGGCAAAGACCATCTTTCCCCGGTAAGTGCCCGTCTCGACGAATACCGAAAGACCAAAACGCCTCCGCAACCGCAGCAACCGATGTTGCTTGACCTCGTGCAAGGGAGGCAGGGGACTGCCTGAAAGATGCCATTGTGCGCGCTTGATAACACGAAACAGCGCATTGGCCGGCTTGAAAAGCGGGGACAACTTGAATCGAATCTTGAGGTTCATCTCGGCGACATACCAACACGAGGAATCGCGATTAGACCAGCTCTCCCCACCTCGCACAAGACGACACAGGAAACCGATCCAGCATGCGCGACCTTGGACCGTGCCCCCGAAACGGCGCCTCTATCTTCAACATACGCAGACAGCCGTATTTGTTACGATTCTTTTCTTCTCGGAAAAGAATGGATCCATGCCCGTATCCCAACCCACAACCCCGCTTCCCCTCTCGGTCTTCGTCATCGCTCGCAACGAGGAACGCTGCATCGGCGCGGTGCTGGAGGCGGCGCGCGCGCTGAGCGACGACCTGGTGGTAATCGACTCGGGATCCACCGACCGCACCGTCGAGATTGCCGAGACGGCCGGCGCGCGGGTGTTCCACCACGACTGGGCCGGCTACGGGCCACAAAAGCGCCTCGCCGAGGAGCAGTGCCGTCATGACTGGCTGCTCAATCTGGATGCCGACGAGGTGCTCACCCCCGAACTGATCGAGGAGATCCGCACCCTGTTCGCCAAAGGCGAGCCGCCGCTGCCCTTCTATCGCATCAAGGTAACCACGGTCTATCCGGGCGACGAGAAACCGCGCTGGCTGGCCGAGCACAACGACGTGATCCGGCTCTACGACCGGCGGGTGGGACGCTTTCCCGACCACCCCACCTGGGATGCCATCACTCCCCCCAAAGGCGCGGGGGTCGGGCTGTTGAAGGCGCCGTGCTATCACTTCTCGTCCCCCGGCCTGCACCACTACGTGGACAAGTTCAACCGCTACACCACCCTGCAGGCCAACACCCAGAAGCTCAAGCCCTACCCCGTGCTGGCGGCCCGCCTGCTGCTGGGCTTTCCGCTGGACTTCCTCAAGGCCTGGCTGCTCAAGCGCCACATCACCGGCGGACTGTACGGCTTTGTACTGGCCTTCAGTCACGCCTACTCGCGCTTTCTGCGCAACGCCAAGATGCTGGAGAAACATCGCCTGCAACGGCGATCTGCCGACCGTCGCAAGGATTCCCCGCCATGAAGATCTACTGGAGCATCAAGAAACGCCTGTATCGGTTGCTGTACCCACGCTACCGACTGGTGCGCCGCCACGGCGCCCGCCTGCTGCTCGACAACCGCAACTGGATCGACACTCGCCTGCTGATCGGCCAGCCCTACGAAGACGCGCAGATCGCCTCGACCATCGCCCTGATCCGCGAGCACGACATCGAGGCCTTTCTCGACGTAGGCGCCAACATCGGCCTCTACAGCGTATTTGTAGGGCTCGCCACGCCGGTCGATATCCATGCCTTCGAACCGGTAAGCCGCAACTAGCACCAGCTGTGCGGCAACCTGTTCATCAACGAACTGAGCGAACGCACGCTGGCCCACCCGCTCGCGCTCAGCGACCAGGCCGGCGAGGCCGAATTCCATATCGACCCGACCTCCACCGGCGTCTCACGGCTCGCCACCGACGACGGCGGCCGCGACCCTTCAGTGTTCACACGGCGTGAGCGTATCCATCTGGCCCGGCTCGATGACCTGCTCGAGCTGGCAGGGACGGAGGCTGTTCATCAAGATCGATGTCGAAGGCCACGAACTGCCCGCGCTGCGCGGCATGCAGCGGCTGCGGGCCAACAATCAGGTGATTCTGCAAGTGGAAGCCTTCGCTGGCGAACCGGCCCGCGCTCTGGCCACCTTCATGGAAGAGATCGGCTACCGGCCGCTGGACAATCCGGGCGGTGCTTATCGCTTTGCCAACTTCCTTTTCAAGGACATGGCTGACCACAGCTGACGCCCCGACCATGCCCGGCAGTCAGCCCACTGCCCCAGTCGCCTTCCCTTCCCGGTCAGCCCCATGGCTGTCCGGGCAATGACAGTCTTCGGAAACGGCTGGTTCACTGGCCATTGCTTTTCCACCATCGGTTCACGCCTCCGCCCACTCGTAGTCCTCGCTCAACGACTGCTCGAAGCTGATCTCGGTGATGAACCGTGCGATGCGCTGCACGTTGTAGCTGCGGTGGGCGCGTTCGCGTCCGCGCCGGGCGATCTCGCGGGCCTCGGCGTCGTGAGCCTTGTAGTAGCGCAGCTTGTCGAGCAGATCGTCGAGGTCGCGGAAGTGCACCATCTCCTCGTCGCTGAACAGTTCGCGCAGACCCGGGGTCTCGTGGGTGAAAGTCAGCAGGCCGTTGCCGGTGAGCTGGCCGATGCGATCAGAAGAGTACCAGGGCATCTCGTTGCTGCGGCTGTAGTTGAGCCCCATGCGCGCCTGTGCGAGCGTGTCGAGATAACGCTGGCCGAACACCGAAGGTGCCCCCAGGCAACCGCAGTGCCGAAAGGCGATGCTCGCGCCTTCGGCTCTCGCCTTCAGTCCCTCGAGAAAGGCGCGGCGCGGGCCGTCCTTGTAGTCGTGACCGCAGTAGACCAGGTCCAGCGGCAGGTCCTCCTGCTCGTCGTTGCGCAGCACCTCGATGCTCGAATCGACGGGATTGGGCAGGTAGTGCACTTTCGCCCCCAGCCTGCGCCAGGGGTCCATCCAGCTTCCGGCGGTGGTGCAGAAGAAGGCATCGACATGCGGCAGGCGCGCGCGCAGGTGACGATCCACCGCCTCGCCCCAGATCGGGTCCACGTTCCATTGTGCGATGCGCAGCCCCGGCGCCAGCCGGCGCGCCTCGTCGAACAGCTCGGTGTGCCCCAGCAGCAGCAGGTGCGGACGCACATTGTCCACTGTCTCGAGCAGGGCGCGGTTGAGTGCCTTGCGTCCGAGTTTCTTGGAGCGCAGCAGGCTCTCCAGACGCGCCACGTCGCGGTCGGCGAAGTCGTAGACGAAATGCCCCTCGCGGATGAAGCCGTTGGAGAGCTTGCGCTCGACCGCGTAGTAGACGGCACCGTGGCGACGCAGGCTGAAGTTGCCGACGTGGACGATTCTCACGACGCCCCCTCGCCATTCATGTCGCGATCCAGCACCTCGAGAATACGCCCGGCCGCCTGCCCATCGCCATAGGGATTGACCGCCTCGGCCATGCGCCGGTAGTGCGCCGCGTCGTTCAGCAGGCGCTCGCTCTCCTCGACGATGCGCACGCTGTCGGTGCCGACCAGGCGCACGCCCGCGTCCAGTGCCTCGGTACGCTCGGTGGTATCGCGCATCACCAGCACCGGCTTGCCCAGCGAGGGGGCCTCTTCCTGCACCCCGCCCGAGTCGGTGAGTACGAACAGCGCCCGGTCCATCATCGCCACGAACTCGGGATAGGACAGCGGCGCGATCAGGCGCACGTTCGACCGCCCGCCGAGCAGGCGGTGCACCGGCTCCTGTACCTGCGGATTGAGGTGCACCGGGTAGACGAAATCCAGCTCGGGATGAGCCTCGGCCAGTTCGCCGATGGCACGACAGATCGACTCGAAGCCGGCGCCAAAGGACTCGCGGCGGTGGCCTGTGATCAGCACGAAGGGCCGGTCGAAACCCTCGGGCTCGTTCACCCGTTTGCGCGCCCACAGCAGGGCGTCTATCACGGTATTGCCGGTGACGTGGATCGCTGCGTCCGCCACGCCCTCGTCGAGCAATGCCTGGCGGTTGCGCTCGGTGGGCGCGAAATGCCAGCGCGCCAGCCGGGTAGTGAGCACCCGGTTCATCTCCTCGGGGAAGGGCGCATCGAAGTCGCCAGTGCGCAGGCCGGCCTCCACGTGTCCGACCGGGATGCGCTCGTGAAAGGCGGCCAGCGCACCGCAGAAGGTGGTGGTGGTATCGCCCTGCACCAGCACCGCATCGGGCCGCTCCCGCGTCAGCACCGGACCCAGCGCCGCGAGCGCGCGCCCGGCCAGTTCGCTGAGCGACTGCCCCGGGCGCATCAGGTCAAGATCGATATCGGGGACGATGCCGAAGAAGGCGAGCACCGAATCGAGCATGTCGCGATGCTGGGCGGTGACGCAGACCAGCGGCTCCAGCCGCGGATGCGCACGCAGCGCCTGCACCAGCGGGGCCAGCTTGATCGCCTCGGGGCGGGTGCCGAAGATCAGCATCACCCGCTTCATGACCTGTCCCCCAGCACCTCGGCATAGGCCTCGACGGTGCGCCCGGCGATGCGTTCCCAAGCGAAGTGTGCCTCGGCACGGGCACGGGCACGTTCGCCCATCGCCCGGCGGCGCGCGGGATCAGTGATCAGCTCGCGCAGCGCATCGGCCATCGCCTGCGGATCGCCAGGCGGCACCAGCAGGCCGGTCTCACCCTCCTCGACCAGGTCGGGGATGCCACCGACCCGAGTGCCCACCAGCGGCAGGCCGCAGGCCATGGACTCCAGGCCAGTGATGCTGGTCGCCTCCTTGAACGACGGCAGCACCGAGAGATCGGCCGCACGATAGACATTGACCATCAGCCGGTTGGGCACGCTGCCCAGCAGGATGCTCTGGCGCTTGACACCGCCCTGTTCGAGTATTTGCTCGACACGCTCGCGCTCGGGGCCATCGCCCGCGAACACGAACCGCACCGGCTCGCCACGCAGTCGTGTCGCCGCCTCGGCAAACACCACCACGCCGTTCTTCTCCACCAGGCGGCGCGCCAGCAACACCACCGTCTCGTCTGCCCCTACCGACCAGCCGGCGCGCAGATCGGAGGACCCGGGAGTGAAGGTCTGCACATCCACGCCGTTGGGGATGTAGCGCACCGGGCCTTCGTAGCCCGCGGCCCGGGTCGCCTCGCACAGCTCCTCGCTGGGCGCCAGTACCAGACCGACATGGGCCAGGCGACGACGGATCTTGGCCAGCTCGCGTCCGCCGCGCTCGATGCGTTGCAGGTAGCCCGAGGTATGGTTGGTGAACACCACCGGCAGGCCCAGCCCCCGGCTGGCGCGCAGCGGACGCATGCCGTGCACGTGCAGCAGGTCCTGCGGGTAACGCTTCAGCCAGCCCCGCAGCCAGCGGTTCAACAGCCAACCGTAGAAGGGTTCGGCGCGCGGCAGGCGCGGCCGCCACACCTGCATGCCCCGCCACTCGGCATGGAAGTCGCGCATGCCACCCAGCGGGCGCGTCACCACGTGCACCTCGTGGCCCAGGGCGACCAGGGCACGCCCCAGCTCCACCACGTGTGCCGCCACGCCGCCCACGTTGGGCGCGAAGTCGGCCGATACCAGGGCGATGCGCAGGCTCATGGCAGCACCACCTGCCAGTCGGCCAGCCGCCCCCGGCGGTCGAACTGCATGCGCATGTAACCGCTGGTTCCGGCGATATCCTTGCCGTTGGCGTAATAGACGCCCCCCTCGGCATTCGGGTCTTCCACCCGGTAGCCGAACAGGCCGGCCACGAAACGCCCCAGTTCGAAATGCGTGGGCCAGGGCAACGCCCGGGCGCGCTCCAGCACGCCGGAGTCCCCATTGATGGCGTACAGGATAAAAGGCACCGTGGCTGTCTTCGGATGCAGCACCGAGTGCCCCCAGAGACGCTGGCCTTCGATCTCGTCGCCCAGCAGCTCGCCATGATCAGCGGTGAAGATCACATAGGTCGGCAGGGTGCTGCGCTGGCGCAACAACTCGAGAATGCGGTGATGCACCTCGTCGGAGAAACGGATGGAATTGTCGTAGCTGTTGATGCGGAACTGGTCGAGATCCGCCCTGTCTTCGGGATAGAACCGGTATTCGTCCGTGTGATAGCGCTCGTAGGGCGAATGCGAACCGCGCTCGTGCAGGACCACGAAATTGGGACGGGTGAAGTCCACCTGCTCGAGCAGATCGAGCAACACCTCGTCCTTGCGGCGCTCGATCTCGTCCAGGTGATCCTCGCGGGATTCAAAATAGTCCACCGCCCCGCCATCGGCATAGGTCACCAGGTTGGAATTCTGCGTGGACAGCCACCAGGTCCGCAGGCCGCGCGACTTCGCCAACTTGAACAGGTTGGCGTCGCCCCGGTACATCACCTGGACGTTTTCGGGCTCGCGCTTGAAATTGAAGAAGGTCGGTACCGCCACCTTGGTGGACACGCCACCGGAGTAGATCCGGGTGAAATAGAAACCGGGCTCCCCCTTCAGCGCGGTGAAATGCGGCGTGGTATCACGTTCGTACCCGAACAGCCCCATGTGATCGGGATTGAGACTCTCGCCCATCACCAGCACCACGTTGGCCGGCAACACGGACTGGGTCGGCGCCACTCGGTAGGGCGCAAACGCCTGCCGCCGGTGCTCCCCGGCGAAACGCCTCGGCAGTTCCTTGCCCAGGAACCAGCCGACGGCGTAGAGCGTGTTCTTTACCGTGTAATGCCGCGGATTGG
The DNA here is from genome assembly GCF_000801295.1 of endosymbiont of unidentified scaly snail isolate Monju. Taxonomy (NCBI): domain Bacteria; kingdom Pseudomonadati; phylum Pseudomonadota; class Gammaproteobacteria; species endosymbiont of unidentified scaly snail isolate Monju. The sequence goes on from NZ_AP012978.1 coordinate 2,114,474, forward strand.
GATAGAAGGCCTGTGAACCCGTACTGTGCCAGGCCTTGACCGGCAGGATGCCGCCGAGCAGCAGCACCAGCAGCAGGGTGCTCGCGGGGATGCGCTGCCGCAGGGAAGAGAGACGCCCCGCCAGCCACCCCATGAACGCATAGCTGCCCAGCACCATCAGGGTCGGGGCAATCAGGGCCGGCCAGATACCGGCCAGCGACAGAGCGACTTCTTCCAGCTCACTGCCCAGCAGGCTCACTTCCTGCGGCGAGATGAAGGTGCCGAAGTACACGAAGTGATACAACTGCGGCAACTGCAACAGGGCGAAGAAGACCAGCAGCACCCGGTAGGGCCGGAGCGTACGCGCACTCAAGGCCAGGAAAGCCGCCAGGAACACCGCGGCAACGATCTTGGGCGAGGGCTGCACCTGCCAGGTAGGGTACAACAGGCCGAACAGATGGTCGGGCAGCAGCACCGCCACTACCGTCAACGCGGACAGCAACAACTGCCCGAGCAAACGGACAGGCATGGAGAGACGGTCGGGGGCAAAGCTCATGAAACGCGGTCGTGGCCGGAAGGAATCTGCAAAGGGAGCATTCTAACCCCAAAGCCCAGCCTGGGGGCGGGAGAGGGAGCCACAAAGAACGCAAAGGACACGAAGGCAGTCAAGGCCCGAATTCAACCAAATAACCGCAACACCGTCCTGTGGCGTCCTGCCACTGTGATCCATCCCAGAAAAATCTTTGTGTGCTTTGTGCCCTTTGTGGTTTACCCCCTACCACGGCGCTTCCTGGCCCCCCAGGCGATGCCATATTCCGCCATGCCGTTGCGTGCCACCACCCGGCCGCTCTCACCGGGCAGTGCCTCGGGCGGCAGGCGGCCACCCCGCAGCCAATGCCCTCCTGCCGGCGGCTCGCCGACGATCACGTTCTTCCCCGTGTACAGCCGAAGGTGCGCGCCGAGAAAGACATCGCCCACACGGAGCTCCGGGGCATCGAGCACCGACCGCGGCACCTGTCGCAGGGCGGCGGTCACCGGCCAGGTCACCCGGGAAGGCTTGTGGCCAATGTGCGGCGTGGCCAGCAATTGCCACAATCGCGCCACGATCACCAGCACCAGGAGGATGACAGTGGTCCACTGCAGGACCGGCCAGGCACGACGCCGGGGCTCGGCGCGGTGCGCATGCAACAGCCACCAGAAGGGGACCAGCAGCAGGAAAGGATGCAGCCAGCGCACCTTGAGATGTTCCAGGCTCACGAGCAACGCCGCCGCCAGCACCAGCACGGCCACCCCCAGATGGAAACGGTCGAGCAGCCGCACGGTCGTCGCCCCGGGCTCGGCCCGCCGCCCCCAGCGCCAGATCCCCAGGTAGATCAGCCACAAGGGGGCCAGGAAGCCGAGCGCCCCGCGCAGCCACTCGACGAGCAGCCCCGGGTCGCCCTGCAACAGGCCGCCGGGGTGATAACGGGTCTCGCCCTGCAGGCGCTCGGCCACCGGGGTCTCGGGCCAGAACAGGGCGGCCAGTGCCGGCGCCATCACCAGCAATGCCGCAGCCAGCGACCAGAGCATGGGCCAGCGCAACACCCGGGCACGGGCCTCGCGCAGACTGAGTGCGGCGGCCAGCATGGGCAACACGAAGCCCGCATAGCTGTACTTGGCCATCATGCCCAGTCCTACCGCGAGACCAAGGTACAGGTAGTATTGCTGGCGCGCATCGCGTAACAGCAGCACGATGGCGTGCAGGCTCATCACCAGCGCCAGGGTGAGCAGGGTCGTGTGGGTGGAACCCTGGTGCAGCTTCCAGGCCAGCTCGCCGATCAACAGCCAGGCGGTGGCCGAGGCAACGATCCAGCGTGGCTCATCGAACAACAGGCGACTGAGGCGATACCAGAGCCAGAAAGTCAGGCCGATCACGACATAGCGAATCAGGTACAGGATCCACAACTGCGGCCCGGTGAAGTGGAACACCGCCCAGAGCAGCCAGGTATAGAAAGGGGGCTGGAAGTTACCGTAGTCCAGTCGCAATACCTGCGACTGGATCAGTTGCTCGGCGTCGTCCAGTTGCAGGGTGTCGCTGAGCAGCAGGCGCAGACCCATGTGCAGGGCCAGGTAGATCAGCAGGAAGGACAACCAGTGGCGCGGCTCGGCCAGCCGGCACCACAGGCGATCGAGTGCTCGTGTCGGATCGGTGGAAATAGCCAAGGCCCCGTGCCGGCGACGACCGGGCCGGGATTCAATCGACCAGCTGGTAACGCGCCCCGCAGTAGGGGCAGACGACCTCGCCGGTCTTCTCGATGGGCAGGAACACCCGTGGGTGCATGCTCCACAGCTCCTCGCCGGAGCGCGGGCAACTCAGCGGCAACTCGCCGCGTTTCACCTGGATGATGCTCTGCACTTTTTCCTTCTTCGCCGTCTGGGTCATGGGTCGCCTCTCAGGCCAGGGTAAGCCAGTGCATGTGTTCGGGACTGCGGCCATGCACCACGTCGAAATACTTGCTCTGCAACTGCTCGGTGATCGGTCCGCGACCGCCGTTGCCGATGGACCGGCCATCGACCTCGCGGATCGGCGTGACCTCGGCCGCGGTGCCGGTGAAGAAGGCCTCGTCGGCAATGTACACCTCGTCGCGGGTGATGCGCTTTTCGACCACCTGATAGCCGGCCTCCTGCGCCAGCTGGATCACGGTACGGCGAGTGATGCCGTCGAGCGCCGAGGTAAGATCGGGCGTGTAGATGACGCCGTCGCGCACGATGAAGACGTTCTCGCCCGAGCCCTCCATGACGAAGCCCTCGGTGTCCAGCAGCAGGGCCTCATCGTAGCCGCAGTTCAGTGCCTCCTGCAGGGCCAGCATGGAGTTCATGTAGTTGCCGTTGGCCTTGGCCCGGCACATGGTGACATTCACGTGGTGCCGGCTGAACGAGGAGACGCGCACACGAATGCCGTTCTTCATGTTGTCCTCGCCCAGGTAGGCGCCCCACTCCCAGGCCGCGACCATGCAGTGTACCCGCAGGTTGTCCGCGCGCAGCCCCATGCCCTCGGAGCCATAGAAACACATGGGGCGGAAATAGGCCGAGTCCAGCCCGTTCTCGCGCACCACCAGCTTGTGCGCCTCGTTGATGGTCTCCGCGTCGAAAGGCATGGGCATGCTCAGGATGCGTGCCGAGTCGAACAGGCGGCGGGTGTGTTCCTGCAGGCGGAAGATGGCCGGCCCCTGCTCGGTGTGGTAGGCGCGCACGCCCTCGAATACCCCCATCCCGTAATGCAGGGTATGGGTGAGCACATGGGTCTTGGCCTCGCGCCACTCGACCAGCTCGCCGTCGAGCCAGATGACCCCGTCGCGGTCTGCCATCGATTGCATGGTCAACTCCGATAATGAACAGCTCGGGAGCGGCCACTCCGGGCCGCGCGAAAAACGCAGGCATTGTAACCGGAAACCGGCAGGGATGGGCCCCGCCCAGGTACCAGCCTATCGGACTTGACCGTTCGCAGCGAAAATTCGCGGGAGCGGATCAAAAGCGCTTATTCGAATAAGGAGAATAGCAGGCCTATTTGACGAATTCGATAAGCACAGTTGATCGCTATCCGCGGATTTGCAGCCGGACAGCGTCAAGTCCGACAGGCTGGTACTGTCGGCCAACTTCCGCGTGGCCGACGCACGATGCCGCCTATTCCCCGCCGAGCACGGTCTCCCAGGCCTCGCGCACCAGGGCACGCTCCTCGCACAATTCCGTCGCCGGCACCCGGGCGGGCGCTTCCTGCAGGGCACGGCGGTGCACAATGGAACGATACACCCGATAGATGCCGAACAGGCGCTCGGCCTGAGCGGCATCGAGCAGGCCGAGCTCGCCCAGGCGCGCGAGCAGGCGCGCATTATCGGTCCACTCGGTCAGACCGGGATAGGCATGCGCCCAGCGCAGCACCGCGTACTGCACCAGAAACTCGATATCGACCAGTCCACCACGCCCCTGCTTGATGTCGAAGTATTCGGCATCACCGCGATCGAGGCGCGCGGACATCTTCCGGCGCATCTCGCGGACATCGCTCCCCAGTACCGCGGGGTCACGCTCTCGACACAGCACCTCGCGACGCGCCTGTGCGAAGGCCTCGGCCATCACCGGATCGCCAGCCACCGGGCGGGCGCGCACCAGGGCCTGATGCTCCCAGGTCCAGGCGTCCTCGCGCTGGTAGCGCTCGAAGGCCCGCAAGGGGGAGACCAGCAAACCCGAGTCGCCGTTCGGCCGCAGGCGCATGTCCACCTCGTAGAGGATGCCCGAGGGAGTGCGGGTGGTGAGGATGTGGATGATGCGCTGCCCCAGGCGGGCATAGAACAGGTCGTTGGCGATCTCCCGCGCACCGTCGGTGGTGGCCGAAGGCGAGGCATTGCCATGCACGAACACCAGGTCCAGATCCGAGCCGTAACCCAGCTCGATGCCGCCGAGCTTGCCGTAGCCCACCACCAGGAAGCCCCGGTCGAGCGGGTCGGGCAGACGGGGCCGCCCATGACGCGCATCCAGGTCGCGCCAGGCAAGTTCGAGGGTCTGCCGCAGTACCGTCTCGGCAATCTCGGTGAGGTAGTCGCTGACCACCATCACGGGGATGATGCCGGCGATGTCGGCTGCAGCCACACGCAGGCGGTTGCCCAACGCGAACTGGCGCAGGCGCTCCATCTCCTGTTCCAGGTCGCCCACCACCGGGCGCAGCAGGGTCGCCAGCTCCACGGCCAGCTCATCGGCACGCAGGGGCGCATACAGGCTGCGCGGATCGAGCAGCTCGTCGAGCAGCAGGGGCAAACGCGCGAGCTGCGAGCCGATCCAGCGGCTCTCGGCGAGCAGGCGCACCAGTTGCGAGAGCGCCATGGGGTTCTCGATCAGCAGGTCGAGGTAGGCGGTGCGGCGCACGATGGCCTCGAGCAGGCGGATCAGCCGACGCAGCGCCGCATCGGGCCGGATACTGCGCCCGGCAGCGGCGATCGCCAGCGGCATCAGGCGGTCGAGCCTGGTCCTGGCCCCTGCCGAGAGCACACGCACCGCGCTGCCCTCGCGAAAGGCATCGAGCGCCACGAGCAGGGTATCGACATCCTCGAAGCCGGCCTCACGCAGCGCCGCAGCGCGTTGATCAGCCTCCCCTTCACCCAGCCAGGCCCGTGCCAGCGGGGCCTCCTCGTCGGCCGTCTCGACCTGCGGCGCCTCGAACACCTGCTCGAAATGCGAATGCACCTGCCGGCGATGGGTCTCGAGCGCGGCCGCGAAGTCTTCCCAGCGACGAAAGCCCATGCAGATCGCCAGGCGCTCGCGTCCGTCGGGATCATCCGGCAGCACATGGGTCTGCTCATCGCGCCAGGCTTGCAGACGGTTCTCGGTGCGCCGGAGGAAGGCATAGGCCGCCAGCAGCTGGCGCACACCCCAGGCCGGCAGCAGGCCGAGGTCACCCAGACGTTCGAGCGCCTGCTGGATGAGGCGGACCTGCAGGGCCGGCTCACGTCCGCCGCGCACCAGCTGAAAGGCCTGGCCGATGAACTCGATCTCGCGGATGCCACCGAAACCCAGCTTGATGTTGTCCTCCAGCCCCTTGTGCACCAGCTCGCGTTCGATCAGGCGCTTCATGTCGCGGATCGACTCGATCACCCCGAAGTCGATGTAACGGCGATAGACGAAGGCATGGATCAGCGCCATCAGTTCCTCGCGGTCGGCAGGCTCTCCGGTCAGCGGGCGCGCCTTGACCATGGCATAACGCTCCCAGGGGCGCGCCTGGTCTTGCAGGTACTGCTCGAAGGCATCGAAGCCGATCACCAGGGGCCCGGCTTCGCCGAACGGTCGCAGACGCATGTCCACCCGGAACACGAAGCCTTCCTCGGTCGGCTCGTTGAGCAGGCGGATCAGACGCCGCGCCAGGCGGGTGAAAAAGATCTGGTTGTCGAGCGGGCGCCGGCTGTCGGTCTGACCCTGGCGCGGAAAACAGAAGATCAGGTCAATGTCGGATGACAGGTTCAGCTCGCGCGCACCCAGCTTGCCCATGCCCAGCACCACCAGCTGCTGTGCCCGCCCTTCGGCATCACGCGGGGTGCCGTCGCGCGCCACCGCCCAGCGGTAGAGGTGATCCAGGCCGAAGCGAACGCTCAGTTCAGCCAGTTCGGACAGTTCGGACAAGGTCTCGTGCAGGGGCGCCAGGTCGGCCAGGTCGCGCCAGACGATGCGCAGCAGCTCGCGCTGGCGAAAGCGGCGCAGCACACGTGCCAGCGCCTCCTCGTCGTTCACGCCCGCGAGCGCCTGTGTCAGTTCGGAGGCCATCTCGTCGAGCTCGCGCGCCCGCCCCAGCAAGCCCAGTGCCAGCAGTTCCGAGAACTCCTCGGGATGGCGCAGCATGCGCCGTGCCGCGAATTCGCTTCCCAGCCAGACGCAGGCACGCTGGCGCTCCAGCGTCTCGTCCAGCGGCGGCCGCGCGGGCAAGGCCTGCCATTCGCGCTCCCATCGCTCCAGCCGCTGCCGGTTCGCCTCGTGCATGTTCCCGCCCCGAAAGAAAAAATGGCTCAAGCTCGGCCGACTCCGGCCGTTAAGCCCCGCATGAATATGACAACGTCCGCGCAAGAGACGCAAGCGGAGCGGTTATGCCTGTTGCTGACACAAACGGCGACCTCGGCGCGTTTTGCCGCGATCGCCGCTGTGTTCAGCTTCGGCGTGCTGGCCACCTATCAGTACACCCCCTGGCTGGTGGCCTGGCTGCTGAGTGCCCTCGGCGTAGCCATGATGCGCATACAGCTGATCGACGACTTCAGGAAGTGTTATCCCGGTCGCTGCAAGCTGGCAACCTGGGAACGGCGCCATCATTACTCCGGCATCGTCTCCGGGCTACTCTGGGGCCTGCTCGGTATCCACCCTGTAGACAACCTGCCGCTGGCCTTGCAGTCCTTCAACCTGCTGATTCCGGCGCTGATTGCCATTGCCGCCCTGAGCAGCCATGTCCTGCGAGTGGACCACTATCGCAGCTACCTGCTCGCACTGATGGGCAGCTTGCTGCTCTCCTACACCTGGCGACATGGCATGCAGGCCCTGGTCGCCTGGCCGGTGTTCGGCCTGTTCGGCGCCCTGCTGTATTCCATCGCCCGCCGCTACAACCAGACCCTGGCCGACGCCCTGAGTGCACGCAACGAGATGGAGCAGGCCCATCGTGAACTGGCCGAGGCCAACCGTCACCTGCTCGACCAACACAAGATCCTGACCCAGGAAGAGTCCATCGCCCGCCACGTGTTCGAACAGCTCACCCTGGCCAACGACGAACGCCCCCCCGGCATCCATGCCTGGAACCAACCGATGGGCACCCTCTCGGGCGACCTGATCCAGGTGGTACGCGGACCGGATGGCTCGACCTATGTCTTCCTCGGCGATTTCACCGGCCACGGCCTGCCGGCCGCGCTGGGCGCGGTGCCGGCCTCCACCGTATTCCGCACCATGGCCGAAAAGGGACTGGAGGTGGCGCTGATCGCCCGCGAGCTCAACAGCAAGCTCTATACCCTGCTGCCCACCGGCTACTTCTGCTGTGCAGTCATCATGAAGGTGAACCCCGAACGCTGTGGCCTCGAGTTGTGGAACGGTGGCTTGCCACCGGTACTCATCCGGCGCCACGATGGAGATTTCGAGGAGATTCCTGCCGACAACCTGCCACTGGGCGTGGTCAGCGGTACCGAGTTCACCGACCACTGTACCCGTCACTGCCTGGCTGCGGGCGACCGCGTGCTGGTGTACTCAGACGGCCTGATCGAGGCCGAGAACCACGAGGGCGTCATGTGGGGCCGCAAGCGCCTGCTGGCCCTGCTGGCCGAGGCCGAGGGACCGGGACCCGCGCTTGAACGCCTCAGAGCCGAGATCCTGGAATTCACCAATCTGGCCCCGGTGTCGGACGACATCTCGGTGATCGAGATCGAGGCTGGCGACACAGCCTACCAGGAAGCCGTGGCCTGAACGCACATTCGGCCCGGGGACGGGTTCCTGCAACAACATCGTATCCCGCTCACACATGAAAAGACCCCGCACCGGGGAGGCGCGGGGTCTTTTCGGGTCGGGACGACCGGACGGCTTACATCATGCCGCCCATGCCCCCCATGCCGCCCATGTCGGGCGCGCCACCACCGGCGGCCTCGTCCTGCGGCTCATCGGCCACCATGCACTCGGTGGTGATCATCAGGCCGGCCACCGAGACCGCGTTCTGCAGTGCCGAACGGGTCACCTTGGTGGGATCGAGGATACCGGCCTCGATCATGTCCACGTACTCGCCGGTGGCCGCGTTGTAGCCCATGTTGCCCTCGGACTCGGCCACCTTGTTGAACACCACCGACGGCTCGTCGCCGGCATTGTCCACGATCTGGCGCAGCGGCTCCTCCATGGCGCGACGGGCGATGCTGATGCCCACGTCCTGGTCGGCGTTGTCGCCCTTCAGCTCGGCAACGGCCTGCTGGGCGCGCACCAGGGCCACGCCACCGCCGGGCACGATGCCCTCCTCGACCGCCGCACGAGTGGCGTGCAAGGCGTCCTCGACGCGGGCCTTCTTCTCTTTCATCTCGACCTCGGTGGCAGCACCCACCTTGATCACGGCCACGCCGCCGGCCAGCTTGGCCAGGCGCTCCTGGAGCTTCTCGCGGTCGTAGTCGGAGGTGGTCTCCTCCATCTGCGCGCGGATCTGCTCGCAGCGGGCCTTGATGTCGTCCTCGGCGCCGGCACCATCGATGATGGTGGTCTCTTCCTTGGTGATGACCACGCGCTTGGCGTTGCCCAGCTCGTTGAGGCCGGCCTTCTCCAGGCTCAGGCCGACTTCCTCGGAGATCACGGTGCCGCCAGTGAGGATGGCGATGTCCTGCAGCATGGCCTTGCGACGGTCACCGAAGCCCGGCGCCTTGACCGCGGCCACCTTGACGATGCCGCGCAGGGTGTTGACCACCAGGGTGGCCAAGGCCTCGCCTTCCACGTCCTCGGCGATGATCAGCAGCGGACGGCCGGCCTTGGCGACGGCCTCGAGCACCGGCAGCAGATCGCGGATGTTGGAGATCTTCTTGTCGTGCAGCAGCACGAAGGGATCGTCCAGCTCCACGGTCTGGTTCTGCTGGTTGTTGATGAAGTAGGGCGACAGGTAGCCGCGATCGAACTGCATGCCTTCGACCACGTCCAGCTCGTTCTCCAGGCCCGAGCCTTCCTCGACGGTGATCACGCCTTCCTTGCCGACCTTCTCCATGGCCTCGGCGATGATGTTGCCGATGGACTCGTCGGAGTTGGCCGAGATGGTGCCGACCTGGGCGATGGCCTTGCTGTCGGCGCAGGGCACCGAGATCTCGCGCAGCTTCTCGACGGCTGCGTGCACGGCCTTGTCCATGCCGCGCTTGAGATCCATGGGGTTCATGCCGGCGGCGACGGCCTTCAGGCCCTCGCGCACCATGGCCTGGGCCAGCACGGTGGCGGTGGTGGTACCGTCACCGGCAATGTCGTTGGTCTGGGAAGCGACTTCCTTGACCATCTGCGCCCCCATGTTCTCGAACTTGTCCTTGAGTTCGATCTCCTTGGCCACGGATACGCCGTCCTTGGTGATGGTGGGAGCACCGAAGGACTTCTCCAGCACCACGTTGCGGCCCTTGGGGCCGAGGGTGGTCTTGACCGCGTTGGCCAGCACGTTCACGCCGTGCATCATGCGCTGGCGCGCGTCGTCGCCGAACAGTACGTCTTTGGCTGCCATGATGTATTTCCTCTAATTCTTGCTTGAAAATCTTGAAATCTGCGGTGATCTGTCGCGATCAGCCTTCGATCACGCCCAGGAGGTCTTCCTCGCGCATGACCAGCACCTCCTCGTCACCGAGCTTCACCTCGGTGCCCGAGTACTTGCCGAACAGCACCGTGTCGCCCACCTTCACGTCCAGCGGGCGCACCTCGCCATTCTCGAGGATGCGGCCATTGCCCACGGCCAGCACCTCGCCCTGGATCGGCTTCTCGGTGGCGGAACCGGGCAGCACGATGCCCCCGGGGGTGGTGGTCTCTTCTTCCTTGCGGCGGATCACGACACGGTCGTGCAGCGGACGGATGTTCATGGGATCAGGTCTCCAAAAGCTCTGAAGGAATTGTTCTCGGCCAACGATTGTTAGCACTCGTTTCAGGTGAGTGCCAATAGTATGGGCGGATCGGGGAAAGTCAAGACAGGTCGTGGACGAAAGTTGAGACAACCGCCTCGTACAGCCGCCAAGGACACAAAGCACACGAAGGTTTCCTGGGGGCAGGTCTTGTTCCGGCGCCCGGGGAGCAGGCGTCCCGCCTGATGGGAGCGGCGTCCCCGCCGCGAATGTTCGGCCCGAGGACGGGCCTCCTACAGGGTAGGAGCGGGCCCCGTCGCGAATCTTCGACTACCTTTGCGTCCTTCGCGGTTTTCCCCGTCCGCTCAGTCGAGCACGTGGCTGACCAGGCCGTCGGCGAGCTTGGGTTCGAACCAGGTGGACTTGGGCGGCATGACCTGGCCGGCATCGGCCACCGCCATCAGGGCGTCGATGGCGGTGGGATACAGGGCAAAGGCCACGGCCCAGTCGCCGCTGTCCACGCGCCGTGCAAGCGCCTCGAGGCCGCGGATGCCCCCGACGAAATCGATACGCTCGTCGCGCCGCGGGTCCGAGATGCCGAGCACCGGCTCGATGAGATGGTCGGCCAGCAGGCTCATGTCCAGGCCGCGCACCGGATCGTCGCTGCGGTAGGCATCGCGCAGGCGCAGACGGTACCAGTGGCCATCGAGGTACATGCCGAACTCGCCGGGACCACGCGGGCGCACCGGGGCGTCCTCCTGCGTGAAATCGAAGCGCTCGGCCACCCGCACCAGGAAGTCCTCGGCCGACAGCCCGTTGAGGTCGCGCACCACCCGGTTGTAGTCGAGGATCTGCATCTGGTCATGGGGGAAGATCACGCTCAGGAAGTAGTTCCAGCTCTCCTCGCCGGTATGCGCCTGGCTGGCCTCGCGGCGCGCCGCGGCCACGCGCGAGGCGGCGGCCGAGCGGTGATGACCGTCGGCCACGTAGAGCGCATCCATGGCGTCGAAGGCGGCGGTGAGACGGTCGACCCGTTGTGGATCATCGATCACCCACAGCTCGTGGCGCACACCGTCGGCCGCGGTCACATCCATGTCGGGCGTGCCGGCGGCGACCTCGGCGAGAATGGCGTCGACCTCGGGATCGGCGCGATAGACAAGGAACACCGGCCCGGTCTGGGCATTGAGAGCATCGATCTGGCGCACCCGGTCGTCTTCCTTCACCGGGCGGGTGAACTCGTGCTTCTTGATGCGGTCGGCGTCGTAGGCCGCGACCGAGGCGGCGGCGACGATGCCCGTCTGGCGGTGCTCGCCCATGGTCAGGCGGTAGGCGTAGTAGGCGGGCCGGGGATCGCGTGCCAGCAGCCCCTCGGCGATCATGCGGTCCAGGTTCTCGCGCCCCTTGGCGTACACCGCCGGGTCGTAGGGATCGGTCTCGTCGGGCAGGTCGATCTCGGGACGCGAGATGTGCAGGAAGCTCCAGGGCCTTCCCTCGACCATGGCCTTGGCCTCTTCGCGGTTCATGACGTCATAGGGCGGGGCGACCACCTCGGCCTCGCGGCCGACCACCGGGCGCAGCCCGGTGAAGGGTTTGATCAGGGGCATGGCTTGTCCTCCGGCTGTGATGCTGCCGGATTCTGCGACCAGTTCCGGCGCCGATCAATCGTCGCGACGAAAATCGCCCTCGATGAAGCCGCCCGACGACGGGGGGCGAGGCGGTGGCGGGCCAGGACGCAAGGTGCCGTTTCTGCGCAGGTACCAGAGGATCAGCGCGCGTCGCAACGGCGGGATCAGCAGCGCGAAGCCCACGGCGTCGGTGATGAACCCCGGCAGCAGCAGGGCCAGACCGGTGAGCAGCAGCATCGCACCCTCGAGCAGCTCCAGCGCCGGCACCTCACCGCGCGCCATGGTCCCCTGCACCCGGTAGAGCACGGCAAAGCCCTGCAGACGCACCAGCCAGCCGCCGAGCACCGCGGTGAACACCGAGAGCGCGATGGTGGAAAAGGCGCCGATACGCGCGCCGACCTCGATCAGCACATACAGCTCGACCAGGGGAGCGATCACGAAGATCGCGAGAAACAGCAGCAGGGGATGGATCATGCGGACTCCGGTGTGACGGGCGGCGCGTCGATCGCGTCCGAATATCATAGAATGAATCGCCCAGATGCGGGCGAACAACGGAAAAACAATGCCTGACGACATCCTGATCGTACTCACCACCCACCCCGAACGGGAAGGCGCCGAACGTCTGGCGGAAAAACTTGTCCAGAAAAAACTGGCGGCCTGCGTGAATATTCTCGGCCGTATGACGTCCATCTACCCGTGGAAGGGCCGTATCGAGCGCGGCGAGGAGCACCAGATGGTGATCAAGACCAGCACCCGGCGCTATGCCGAGCTCGAGGCGCTAGTCCGCCGCGAACACCCTTACGAGCTGCCGGAGATCCTCACCCTGCCGGTGATCGGCGGCCTGATCGAATACCTCGACTGGATACAGACATGCACCGACTGACCCGACTGCTGCTCCCTGCCCTGCTCCTGCTCCTGCTCGTCCAGAGCGCACCGGCACAGGAGGACTTCCTGCGTCCCGAACAGGCCTTCCAGGTCCAGGCCCGGCTGGGCGAGGACGGCCGCACCGTGGTCATGGACTGGACCATCGCCGAGGGCTACTACCTGTACCGCAACAAGTTTCGGGTGACACCCACCGACTCGCGGGTGACCCTGGGCGAACTGAACACCTCCGAACCCGAGATCAAGAACGACCCCATCTTCGGCAAGGTCGAGGTCTATCACCGCAGTGCCCGGATGCAGGTGCCGGTGACCGGCTTCCCCGACGGCCTGGACGGCCTGACCCTGAAGCTGCGCTACCAGGGCTGTGCCGAGCAAGGCATCTGCTATCCGCCCCAGATACACGAGGTTTCGCTGCCGGCACCGCGCCTGGCCGCCGCAGCGACCGCTGCCGCTTCTCCCGCCGCCAGCCCGGCGGCACCGGCGGGCGGTGACGACGCCCTCGGCGCGCTCAACGACGCCCTGGGTCTGGGTGCCCTGGAAGACGACATCCTGCCGGTCGACCAGGCCTTCCGCGTGGCGGCCGACAGCCCGGACGGCAAGACCCTGGTCGTGCGCTGGCAGATCGCCGACGGCACCTACCTGTACCAGGACAAGCTCAAGGTACGAGTCGGTGGCGACGGCGTGCGCCTCGGCAAGTACGAACTGCCGCCGGCCGACATCAAGCAGGATGCCATCAAGCCCGACGGCAGCATCGGCGACGTGCTGGTCTATCACAAGCAGGTGACACTGCGCATTCCCCTACTGCGTGACAACACTGCCGAGACCGAGATCGAGGTCCTCACCGGCTATCAGGGCTGCGCCGACCGCGGCATCTGCTACCCGCCGCAGAAGAAGACCCTGCGCGTACTCCTGCCGGCCATCGGCGATGGCAACGCGCAGCCGGCCGCTGCCACGCAGCCGGAGCCGATCACGGCACCGAAGGCGCCGCAACTCCTGCCGGAGGACAGTACCGCTGCCACGACCACCACATCGGCCGCCGTACCGCGCAATGAACAGGACCAGCTGCTCAACCGCCTGCACGGCTCGGGCTTCGGCCTCGGGCTGTTGCTCAGCCTCGGCTTCGGTCTGCTGGTGGCCTTCACCGCCTGCATGTACCCCATGATCCCCATCCTCACCTCGCTGATCATGGGCCAGGGCAACCAGGGCAACAAGGTCACGCCCTTCCGCGCCTTCGAGCTCTCGCTGGCCTACACCCAGGGCATCGCACTGACCTACGGTGTGCTGGGCATCGCCATGGCGCTGGTCGGCAAGTCGCTGGGCATCCAGTCGGCCCTGCAGACCCCCTGGGTGCTGGTGCCCTCGATCATCCTGTTCGTGGCGCTCGCCCTGTCGATGTTCGGCCTCTACCAGATCCAGGTGCCCGCGGCGATCCAGAGTCGGCTCAACAACCTGAGCAACCAGCAGAAGGGCGGCTCGGTGGTGGGCGTGGGCCTGATGGGCGTGGTCTCGGCGCTGATCGTCGGCCCCTGTGGCGGCCCGGTGCTGCTCGCCATGCTGGCTTTCGCCGCCTCGTCCGACAGCCTGCTGCACGGTTTCCTCATCATGTGGCTGTTCGGCACCGGCATGGGCCTGCCGCTGCTGGTGATGGGTGCTGGCGGCGGCGCGCTGATGCCCAAGGCCGGCACCTGGATGGACACCGTCAAGGCCACCGGCGGGGTCATCATGCTGGCCCTGGCATTGAGCTTCCTCGAGCGCATGAGCCCCACCTACATTCCGACCGCCACCATCATGTTGCTGTGGGGCGCACTGCTGATCGTCACCGCCGTGTACATGGGCGCGCTGCGCCAGCTGCCCGAAGGCGAGAGCGGATGGTACCGGCTGTGGAAGGGCCTGGCCCTGGTATTGCTGATCTACGGCGCCACCTTCATCGTCGGCGTGGCGGCCGGCGGACGAGACACCACCCAGCCGCTGCGCGGCCTGTTCAGCGACAGCGGCGCAGGACCGACCGCCCCCGCCCACCTCGCGTTCAAGCGCATCCACGGCTGGGACGCGCTGCAAGCGGAACTGGCCGCAGCGAAGGCCGCCGGCAAGCCCGTCATGCTCGACTTCTACGCCGACTGGTGCACCTACTGCAAGGTGATGGAAAAGGAGCTCTTCCCCGATCCGCGGGTACAACAGGCGCTGGCCGGCTTCGTGCTGCTTCAGGCGGACATCACCCGCCAGGACGAACAGGACCGCGAACTGACCGACCGCCTCGAACTGCCCGCGCCGCCGGCCCTGTTCTTCTGGGACCCATCGGGCAGGCTGCGCAAGGAACTGCGCCTGGTCGGTGAGCCCACGGTGGAGGCACTGATCGCCAGCGCAAGGCAGGCGGCCAGGCCATGAAACCAACCCGCATACTCGTCATCGCCCTGGTGGGCCTGCTGGTCGGCGCGCTGACCGGCATCGGCATCAAGATGCTGCGCCAGGCCGAACGGCCCGCCGAACCGGCCGAGGCCCCCGTGCTCGAGCAGATGCCCGAATTCGCCTACCCGGATCTCGAGGGCCACCTGCGCCACGGCAACGAATGGAAGACCAATATCCTGGTACTCAACTTCTGGGCAGCCTGGTGCCCGCCCTGCCGCGAGGAGACCCCGCTGTTTGTCGATCTGCAGGAGCAGTACGCGCGCGACAACGTGCGCTTCGTCGGCATCGCCATCGACGACCGCGAGCCCGTCGCCGACTTCGTCGATACCTATGGCGTGGAATATCCCGTGCTGCTGGGTGATCTCGAGGCTATCGCCCTGTCGCGACGCCTGGGCAACCGCTTCGACGGCCTGCCCTTCACCGTGGTCGTCGAGCCCGGCGGGCGCATCCTGGCGCGCTTTGCCGGCGGGGTGAGCCGCGAACAGATCGAGCCCGTGTTGCAGCAGGCCATCGAGAACAACCGCCGCAGCTACGCCTCGCCGGAGCGGATCTGAGCCCCGGGGAACGCCCTTCCCTCGACCTTCGCGGTGCTGGCGGGCTTCCTAACCCGGGCACATTCCCCCATTTTCGGACTGGACAAGGCCGAGCGACTCGCCCAGAATTGAACGCAGATCAGCGCCTTTTCGGCACAGATAACGACAAAATATCCTCTCGACGAGATAGGCAGCGCGTTCCATGGCAAGCATCCTGGTGCTCAACGGACCCAATCTGAACCTGCTGGGCACCCGTGAGCCGGCCACCTACGGCTCGACGACACTGACCGATATCGAGCAACGCCTGCGCACCCTGGCAGACGAGCATGAACTCGCCTTTTTCCAGTCGAACCACGAAGGTGCACTGATCGATCGCATTCACCAGGCTGGCCGGGAGGACGTGGACTTCATCCTCGTCAACCCGGCGGCCCTGACCCACACCAGCGTTGGCCTGCGCGACGCCCTGCTCGGCGTGGACATCCCGTTCATCGAGATCCATCTCTCGAACGTGTTCGCGCGCGAGCCCTTCCGTCATCACTCCTACCTGTCGGACATCGCGGTGGGGGTGATCAGCGGCCTCGGCGCGCAAGGCTACGAGCTGGCACTCGCCGCCGCCCTGGCGCGCGTCGGGTGAGTCCTTCAACACCGAACAGGAACCTCTCATGGACATCCGCAAAGTCAATAAACTGATCGAACTGCTCGAAGAGTCCGACGTGGCCGAGATCGAGATCCACGAAGGCGAGGAGTCAGTCCGCATCAGCCGTATCAGCAGCAGCGCGCCGACGATGGTCATGCCCGCCGCCGCGCCGGCACCTGCCCCGGCCCCGGCCCCGGCCGCCGCACCGGCAGCGACAGAGAGCAGCTCGGCACCGGCCGAGGAGGCCGAACCCGAGGGGCACATCATCCGCTCGCCCATGGTGGGCACTTTCTACCGTGCCCCCTCGCCGACTTCCAAGCTCTTCGTCGAAGAAGGCTCCAAGGTCTCGGCCGGCGACACCTTGTGCATCATCGAGGCGATGAAGATCCTCAACCAGATCGAGTCGGACATCTCCGGCACGGTACAGAAGATCCTGGTCGAGAACGGCCAGCCGGTCGAGTACAACCAACCGCTGTTCGTGATCGGATAGGCCCATGCTGGACAAAGTCGTCATTGCCAACCGGGGCGAGATCGCCCTGCGCATCCTGCGCGCCTGCCGCGAGTTGGGCATCGCCACCGTGGCCGTGCACTCCGAGGCGGACCGCGATCTCAAGCACGTGCGCCTGGCCGACGAGTCGGTGTGCATCGGCCCCGCCTCGTCGACCGAGAGCTACCTGAACATCCCGGCGATCATCAGCGCCGCCGAGGTGTGCGACGCCACCGCCATCCACCCCGGCTACGGCTTCCTCTCCGAGAACGCCGACTTCGCCGAGCGCGTGGAGAGTTCGGGCTTCAAGTTCATCGGCCCGCGCCCCGAGACCATCCGCCTGATGGGTGACAAGATCACCGCCATCGAGGCCATGAAGGAGGCCGGCGTGCCCACGGTGCCCGGCTCCGACGGGCCGCTGGACGACGACAAGGAGCGCACCCTCCGCCTGGCGCGCGAGATCGGCTACCCGGTGATCATCAAGGCCGCCGGCGGCGGTGGCGGTCGCGGCATGCGCGTGGTGCACTCCGAGGCCGCGCTGCTGAATGCCGTCTCGCTGACGAAAAGCGAGGCGGCCGCGGCTTTCGGCAACGACACCGTGTACATGGAGAAGTTTCTCGAGAACCCGCGGCATGTCGAGTTCCAGGTGCTGGCCGACGAGCACGGCAACGCCATCCACCTGGCCGAGCGCGACTGCTCCATGCAGCGCCGTCACCAGAAGGTGGTCGAGGAGGCCCCGGCGCCGGGCATCTCCGAGGAACTCCGCGCCAAAATGGGCGAACGCTGCGCCGAGGCCTGCCGTCGCATCGGCTATCGCGGCGCCGGCACCTTCGAATTCCTGTACGAGAACGGCGAATTCTACTTCATCGAGATGAACACCCGGGTACAGGTGGAACATCCGGTCACCGAGATGATCACCGGCGTGGACATCGTCAAGGAACAACTGCTGATCGCTGCCGGCCAGCCGCTGACTTACCGCCAGGAAGACATTGTGGTGCGCGGGCACGCCATCGAGTGCCGTATCAACGCCGAGGACCCCGAGAACTTCATGCCCAGCCCCGGTGACATCACCCGCCTGCACGTGCCGGGCGGACCGGGCGTGCGCGTGGACACTCACATCTACAGCGGCTACCGGGTACCTCCCTACTACGATTCCATGATCGGCAAGCTGATCACCCACGGCGAGAACCGCGACGTGGCCATCGCGCGCATGCGCGGGGCGCTGTCCGAGATGGTGATCGAGGGCATCAAGACCAACATCCCCTTGCAGGCCGACATCATGGCCGACGGCAACTTCGCCGCGGGCGGGGTCAACATCCATTACCTGGAAAAGAAGCTCGGTCTCTGAGCCGTGCCCTGGATCCAGACCCACCTGACCGTCGACAAGTCGCAGGCGCCGCTGGTCGAACTGCTGCTCGAACAGCTGGGCGCCCTGTCGGTCACCCTGGGCGATGCCGGCGACGAACCCATGCTTGAACCGGCGCCCGGCGAGACCCCCCTGTGGTCCGCGACCCGGGTGACCGGCCTGTTCGCCGGCGACACCGACATCGACAGCCTGCGCGCCGCGCTCAATGGCGCGCTGGCGCGCGAGCCGGGGCGCAGCCTCGAGATCGAGGTCCTCGAAGACCGCGACTGGGAGCGCGCCTGGCTGGACCGCTTCGCCCCCATGTGCTTCGGCAAACGCCTGTGGATCCGTCCCGGAGGTCAGGCGCTGGACGTCGGGCCGGACGCAGCGATCGTGGACCTGGACCCCGGCCTGGCCTTCGGCACGGGCACCCATCCGACCACCGCGCTGTGTCTCGAGTGGCTGGATGCGCATCCGCCGGCAGGACTCGAGGTGATCGACTTCGGCTGTGGCTCGGGCATCCTCGGCATCGCCGCGCTCAAGCTCGGCGCGCGGCGCGTCGAGGCCGTCGACCATGACCCGCAGGCGGTACTGGCCACATGCGAGAATGCCCAGCGCAACGCGGTGGCCGACAGGCTGCAGGCCTGCGACGACCGCGCCTTCGAGGACCGACCCGCGCAACTGGTGCTGGCCAACATCCTCGCGAACGTGCTGATCGAACTGGCGCCGCGCATCGGCGGGCTGGTCGCGCCCGGCGGCACGCTGGTGCTCTCGGGTATCCTCGCCGATCAGGCCGCGGCGGTCACCGAAGCCTACCAGCATGTCATCGACTTCCAGCCCCCCCACCAGCGCGAGGGCTGGGTTTTGCTGCACGGCCATCGCCCTCTGGAGACTGCATGAGGACCCGTTGCCCGCATTGCCGCACCGCCTACGACGTGGACCCGCAGATCCTGCAGCAGTCACAGGGGCTGGCACGCTGCTATCGCTGCACCCAAGCGTTCAACGCCTTCCAGAACGCGATCGATACCCCCCCATCACCACCCGCCACGCCGGAGGTGGTAGCCGAACCCCACCCCCTGGAAGAGTCGGACACCTCCTTCCTGGTCGAGGAGGAGACCCTCGAGGCCCCGGACATCCCGTCCTCGGAGGGCAGGGGTGAACGGCGGGATCCTGCGGTGTCGCTCGAACTGAGTACTCCCCCCCACAAGGACGAGCCCGCCATCCACACCCTGCCCGACGAGCTGCCGCCGCTCACGGATACCTGGGCGCAGGAAGCGCCGGACCCTGTACCCGAGGGGACGTTGGACGAGGAAGACCTGCTGCACCCTCCACCACCACGACGCATCCCCTGGTGGCAGAAGCTGCTGGTGCTGATCCTTTCGCTCACCCTGCTCGCACAGCTCGCCTGGATACGGCGCGACCTGTGGATCAACCTGCCGCAGACGACACAGCTGTGCGCCATCCTCGATTGCCAGCTGCCGGACCGCTACCGTCCGCAGGACTTCACCGTGATCGAACGCACCATGGAGTCCGATGCCGGCCCGCCGGCCGCGCTGCGCCTGTGGCTGGCGATCCGCAACGATGCTCCCTTCGCCCAGCCACTGCCGCGCCTGCAACTCACCCTGCAGGATGCCACCGGCACCCTGGTGGCACGCCGCGTGTTCTCCCCCGAACAGTACCTGCCGCCAGACTGGTCCGGCCCGCCCGCCGCCCTGCCGGGGGAAGTAATCACTATCGAGCTGCGCCTGAAGGATCCCGGCCCCCGCGCCCAGGGCTTCGTGATCGACTTCCTGTAGTTCGGCCCGGGGACGGGCCTCCTGCGACACCCCCCACACCCTGCCGCAAGCACCTCGCTCGAGGACAAGCCCATCCACGGGAGCGGCATCTTCGCCGCGAACAACCCGCGCAGGGAGGTGCGGCGCGAAGCGGAGGCGACGGAACGCCCGTGGCTTGCACTTCCCCGGCAGGGGGGTAATATTGCCGGTCGTTCTCGCGGGCTGCCCGTCTCGGCAACGGCCCCCGGCCCGCCCACCGGCACGCATCCCGAAGACGCGGGCGCGCAGACAATCAACTCCAGGACTCCGGCTCGCATGCTGATCGGCAACCACGCACTGACCCGCCCGTTGATCCTCGCACCCATGGCCGGGGTCACCGACCGCCCCTTCCGCGAACTCTGCCGCCGCCACGGCGCGGGGCTTGCGGTCTCCGAGATGGTCACCGCCGACACCAGCCTGTATGCCAGCCGCAAGACCCAGCGCCGCCTGGACCATGCCGGCGAGCCCGGTCCCATCTCGGTGCAGATCGTGGGCAGTGATCCGGTCGCCATGGCCGAGGCCGCACGCGTCAACGTTGGCCTGGGCGCGCAGATCATCGACATCAACATGGGTTGCCCCAAGAAGAAGGTCTGCAAGGTGGCTGCGGGCTCCGCGCTGCTACGCGACGAGGCACTGGTCGGGCGCATCCTCGAGACCGTGGTCGCTGCGGTCGAGGTACCGGTCACCCTCAAGATCCGCACCGGCTGGGACCGCCAGCATCGCAATGCCCCGCGCATCGCGCGCATCGCCGAGCAGGCCGGCGTCGCCGCGCTGGCCATCCACGGACGCACTCGCGCCTGCGGCTTCTCCGGCGAGGCCGAGTACGACACCATCCGCGAGGTCAAACAGGCCGTGGCCATCCCGGTGATCGCCAACGGCGACATCGACAGCCCGCGCAAGGCACGGCAGGTGCTCGAAGCCACCGGCGCCGACGCGCTGATGATCGGCCGAGCCGCTCAGGGACGGCCCTGGATCTTCGACGAGATCGCGCATTACCTCGAGACCGGCGAAGAACTGCCGCCCCCCCGCCAAACTGGATCCGCGACACCCTGCTCGGGCACCTGGACGCGCTCTACGCCTTCTACGGTACCGAACATGGCGTGCGCATCGCGCGCAAGCACATCGCCTGGTACAGCCGCTGCCAGCCCGGCGGCAGCACCTTCCGGCAGCGCATCAACCAGGCACGCACCCCGCAAGAACAACGCCAGCTGATCGATGAACACTTCGCCAGCCTGGCCCCAGGGAGGAAGCCGCATGACCTTGATCGCCAACGAATCCGCCCCCCACCCCGGCAACCCGTCCGGCAATGGGCAGCAACGTCAGGGCGCACCGCTCAGCCTCATGGTGCGCCAGGCGCTGGACGAGTATTTCGCACAGCTCGACGGCACCGAGCACAGGGACCTCTACCAGATGGTCATGGCCCAGGCCGAGCAGCCCCTGCTCGAGCGCGTGATGCTGCACACCGGCGGCAACCAGACGCGGGCGGCGCAACTGCTGGGGATCAGCCGCGCTACCCTGCGCAAGAAGCTGGCGTTGTACAATCTGGTCTGACCCGTTTTCATATCATCACCGCGCGGCCTGCCGGCCGCGTTTGCGTCTGAAGGTAACCGACATGCCCACCATCACCCGAGCTCTGATCTCCGTTTCCGACAAGACCGGCGTGGTCGACTTCGCCCGCGACCTGCACGAGGCTGGCCTCGAGATCCTGTCCACCGGCGGCACCGCACGGCTGCTCAAGGAGTCCGGCATCCCGGTCGTCGAGGTCGGCGACTACACCGGCTTCCCCGAGATGATGGACGGCCGGGTCAAGACCCTGCATCCCAAGATCCACGGCGGCATCCTCGGCCGCCGCGGCACCGACGACGAGGTGATGGAAGAACACGGCATCGGCCGCATCGACCTGGTAGCGGTCAATCTCTACCCCTTCCAGCAGGCCGTGGCCGATCCCGAGTGCACCCTGGAACACGCCATCGAGAACATCGACATCGGCGGCCCCACCATGATCCGCGCTGCGGCCAAGAACCATCGCGACGTGGCCGTTGTGGTCGATCCCCGGGACTATGGCCGTATCGTCCAGGAGATGCGCGAGAACGCCGGCAAGGTGAGCGAGAGCACCTGCTTCGAGCTGGCGGTAAAGACCTTCGAACACACCGCACAGTACGACGGCGCCATCGCCAACTGGCTGGGGGCGATCAACCCCGACGGCTCGCGCGACGACTTCGGGCGCACCATCAATCTGCAGTTCCACAAGGCACAGGGCATGCGCTACGGCGAGAACCCGCACCAGAAGGCGGCCTTCTACGTGGAGGACAACATCGAGGAGTCCAGCGTCGCCACTGCCCACCAATTGCAGGGCAAGGCCCTCTCCTACAACAACATCGCGGACACCGACGCGGCACTGGAATGCGTCAAGCAGTTCGATGAAGGGCCCGCCTGCGTGATCGTCAAGCACGCCAACCCCTGTGGCGTGGCTGTGGGCGAAAGCCTGCTCGAGGCCTACGACCGCGCCTATGCCACCGATCCCGAGTCGGCCTTCGGTGGCATCATCGCCTTCAACGGCGAACTCGACGGCGAGACCGCGCAGGCCATCGTGGACCGCCAGTTCGTCGAGGTCATCATCGCCCCCACGGTCTCCGCCGAAGCCATCGAGGCGGTCTCCGCCAAGCAGAACATCCGCTTGCTGGCCTGTGGTGAATGGGCGGCGGAATCGCTGCACCGACTCGACTTCAAGCGCGTCAACGGCGGCCTGCTGGTACAGGAGGCCGACCTGCAACTGCTGCGCGAGACCCGGGTGGTCACCGAGCGTCAGCCCACCGAGGAGGAAATGCGCGACCTGCTGTTCGCCTGGCGAGTGGCCAAGTTCGTCAAATCCAACGCCATCGTGTACGCGAAAGACGGCATGACCATCGGCGTGGGCGCAGGCCAGATGAGCCGAGTCAACTCGGCGCGTATCGCCGGCATCAAGGCTGAGCACGCCGGGCTGGAGGTGAAGGGCTCGGTGATGGCCTCGGACGCCTTCTTCCCCTTCCGTGACGGCATCGACAACGCCGCCCAGGCCGGCATCGCCGCGGTGATCCAGCCCGGTGGCTCGATGCGCGACGAGGAGGTCATCGCGGCGGCCAACGAGCACGGCATGGCCATGGTGTTCACCGGCATGCGCCACTTCCGTCACTGATCCGCGAACAGGGAACTCCCATGAAACTGCCGCGGCTGCTGTTTCCCCTGCTGCTCGCCACCACCCCCCTGGCGCAGGCGCAGATGGTGGAGTTCCCGCTGGAGCTGATCGAGTACATCGACGACGTCAAGGTGGTGACCTTCGTGCCGCCCTCGGCACTCGCCAGCGCGCCGACCTGGGACCCCATGCACCAGGCCGTGCCATTCTCGCTGCAACAGGCACTCGACCGGGTACGTACCCGCCTGGGCAACGGCGACTACCAGCTCACCGCCATCGAACTCAAACCCATCGCCGGCCATCGCGGGCACTGGCACTACCTGGTACGCCTGCGCGCCCCCGACGGCCGGCCCCGCTACTTCTCGGTACTCCTCGACGGCCGCCTGCTGCCGGCCACGCGCGAGCCCGAGTCCTACAAGTAGCGCCGCACCCGGGGGGCTGCCCCTCGCGATGCCCCCAACGCTTCGACGCCCGCCGTCCGTCTCGAAACGGCCTCCTGCGCCGTGGCGCCACCAGAAATATCCCGTAGCGTGGACTGGCTCCCCCTCTGCTCGTGATCGCCTTCACCCTTTGGCCCGGGGCTTTCAGGCTGTTTTCAGGTTCGTGGTCCAGAATTTTGATCAAATTTCCCACGAACAGGACGTTTGCAATGGCCAATATCCTCCTCCCCGGCACGGCGCGCCGAGAACACGGCAAGGGCAACAGCCAGTGGATCGACATCCGCCTGGCCGATGAAGGCACAGCAGCCTACGACCGACTCCGATCCTTCGTCGGCGAGGCGTTCCGCCGATGCTACGGTGCGGAGATCCGTCACTTCCTGCCGCACTTCCTACACATCCGCGACACGGAAGGACGCCACCAGACTGTCGTGGGCTACCGCGGCGGACACGAGGGCGCCTTCTTTCTCGAGCACTACCTGGACCAGCCAATCGAACAGGTCTTGAGCCAACACCTGGGGGAGGCGATCGACCGCGGGCAGATCGTCGAGGTCGGCAACCTGGCCGATTCCACGCCGGGCATGGCCCGTCTCTCCATCCTCGCCACCACCCGTTGCCTGTATGGCATGGGCTACCGCTGGGTGGTATTCACCGGCGTGCGGCGCCTGTACAACGCCTTTCGTCGCCTGGGTCTGCGCCCCATGGAACTGGCCGACGCCGATCCCTCGCGCCTGCAGGAGGACGAGGCCCGGCGCTGGGGCAACTACTATCGCGACCAGCCCAAGGTCTATGTCGGACGCATCGAGGACGGTTATCGGCGCCTGATCTCGGCACGGAGCGGTCGGCCGGCAGCCAACGCTTCAGGCTCTCTGGCAGTACCGTCATGAGCCCGGTGCTGCGCTCACTCGCGGGCCAGGCCATCGCCCACCCGGACGACACCGCCCTGATCGGTGATCAGGGTTCCCTCTCATGGTCGCAACTGCACGAGGCGGGGCAGACCCTGCGCGCCTGGCTGCGCGAACGCCAGCCAAGGACCGTTGCCCTGTATGCCGACAACGGTCCCCTCTGGGTGATCGCCGACCTGGCCTGTCTTGCCGAACAGATCCCCTGCGTACCGCTCCCCCTGTTCTTCTCACCGGCGCAGATCCAGCATGCAATCGACGACTGCGGCGCCGACCTGCTGCTTTGCGACCAGCCCGAGCCCGAATCCATCCCCCTCGCGGTGCGCTCGAAACAGGGGCAATACATGACCTTGGGCGAGCAGCAATTCTGGGCCTTTCCATTGATCACCCTCCAGGGCAACGCACCCGATCTGCGCGAGACTGCCCGGATCACCTACACATCGGGCTCGACCGGTGCCCCCAAGGGGGTGCGATTGAGTCTGGAGGCCATGGAAAGCGTCGCCAGCTCCCTGTGCCTGGCCACCGATGCCCGACGCGAGGACCGCCACCTCTCGGTCCTGCCCTATGCCACGCTGCTGGAGAACATCGCAGGCATCTATGCGCCGATCCTGGCGGGCGCCACCCTGCTCTGCCCGAGCCTGTCACGAGTCGGCCTGCAAGGCAGCAGCCGCTTCGACCCCGGGCGACTGGTGCAGGTCATGCGGGAACTCGAACCCTCCACCCTGATTCTCACGCCACAACTGCTGCAGGGATTGGTAGAGGTCCTGCAAAAGACACGGCAGGCGCCGCATCCCGGGCTGCGCTTCATCGCCGTGGGCGGCGCCGTGATCGCCCCGCAACTGCTGGAACGGGCCCAACGCCTGGGGCTGCCGGTCTACCAGGGCTATGGCCTGTCCGAATGCTCCAGCGCAGTCACCCTGTGTACCCCGGACCAGCAACGGCGGGGCAGCGTCGGCCACCCCCTCCCGCATATCGACGTGCGGGTTGCCGATGATGGCGAGATCCTGGTCAAGGGCGCCTTGTTCCAGGGCTATGTTGGTACCGACACGCCAGTGATCGATGCGGACGGTTACTGGCACACCGGCGACATCGGCCACTTCGACGACGACGGCTTCCTGTACGTCGCGGGCCGGAAACGTGACATCTTCATCACCTCTTTCGGCCGCAACGTCTCACCCGAGTGGGTGGAACAACAGCTGATGGTACAGGCGCCGATCGTGCAGGCCTGCGTACTGGGCGAGGAGCAACCGTTCAGCATCGCGATCCTCGTCGCCGCTCCGGAAGCCACGCCACAGGCCATCGCCGATGCCATCGAGCAGGCCAACCATCAGTTGCCGGACTATGCCCGCATCGGCGACTGGATACTGGCCGACGCCCCTTTCACCCTGGACAACAAACTGCTCGGCCCGTCGGGGCAACCATTGCGCCACGCCATCCAGCAGCGCTATGCAGACCGTATCACCCAGTGCTACCAGGAGGCCTCATGAACTTCTACCAACAACTACTGGATGCCACCGCCAGCGAACGTCACGAGCTGTTGACCATCCCCTTCATCGTCGAGGGCGCGGCTGGAAAGCTCGGACTTGCGAGTTACCAGGCTTTCCTCACCCAGGCCTATCATCACGTAAAGCACACGGTCCCCCTGCTGATGGCCACCGGTGCCCGCCTGCCCGAGCACCTGGAGTGGCTGCGCGAGGCAGTGGGCGAATACATCGAAGAGGAAATGGGCCACCAGGAATGGATACTCGACGACCTGGCGGCCACGGGCGCCGATCCGGAGGCCGTGCGCAACGGCGAGCCACTGCCCGCCACCGAGCTGATGGTGACCTATGCCTGGGACACCATTCATCGGCGCAACCCCGTGGGCTTCTTCGGCATGGTGCTGGTGCTCGAGGGCACCAGCGTTACCCTGGCGACCCATGCCGCAGACAACATCCGGCGCGCGCTCGGCCTGCCTCCCGCAGCCTTCCGCTACCTGACCTCGCATGGCTCCCTGGACGAAGGGCATATCAGCTTCTACGAAAACCTGGTCAACCGCCTCGAAGACCCTGAAGACTGTCGGGCGGTGATCCATGCCGCGCGCATGTTCTACCGGCTCTACGGCGACATCTTCCGTTCCCTGCCCATGATTCCCCTGAACATGGAGGAGAACAACGATGCAGTGGCCTGAACAGCGCGTCATCCTCACCGGCGCCGGTGGTGGCATGGGCCGCTTGCTGGCCGCCGAACTGGCCGAGCGCGGCTGCCACCTGGCCCTGCTGGACGCCAACGGCGAGGCACTGGAGGACCTGCTCTCGCAACTCGAACCACGGCGGGTGACCGGCATCACGGTCGATCTCTCGCATGCCGATATCTGCATGGCCGCGGCCGACCAGGCGCAGGAATTCCTCGGCGGCGTGGACATACTGATCAACCTGGCCGGCATGATGTCCTTTCGCGCCTACGACGACGAAGATCCGCAGGCCATCGAACGCCTGCTGCACGTCAACCTGCTGGCGCCGATGTGGTTGACCCGCGCCGTGCTCCCGACCATGCGCCGGCAGGGACAAGGCGCCATCATCAACATCGGCTCCATCTTCGGCTCCATCGGCTTTGCCCATTTCACCGCCTACTCGACCAGCAAGGCGGGACTGCGCGGATTCTCCGAGGCCCTGCGCCGGGAACTGGCCGACAGCGGCATCCATGTCGGCTACATCGCCCCACGCGCGGTACGCACGCCGATGAACGACGACCGCATCCAGCGCATGGGCGAAGCCACCGGCATGCACATGGATCCTCCGGAACAGGTGGTGCAGACCATCATCGAGGCCATCGAACAGCGGCGCAAGGAATGCTTCATCGGCTTCCCGGAATCCCTGTTCGTACGCATCAATGCCCTGTTTCCCCGCATCGTGGACAACGCCTTGAAGAAACAGAACCGCATCGCGCGGTCATACGCTACAGGAGACGCCTGATGAAACGAGTGTTATTGCTGACTGCCCTGCTTCTCCCCGGCCTGGCCACGGCCGGCATCCCGAAGGATGGAGACGATTACCTGCGGGAACTCCGCGATATCCAGCATGCCTGGGCCCAGGCCAACTACGAAATGCAGCGAGACGCGAAGCTTGATGCGTTCGAACGTCTGCTGGTTCGCACCCAACAGTTTCGCGAACATTACCCCGGCCGCGCCGAACCACGCATCTGGGAGGCTATCGTACGTGGCGGCTACGCCGGTGCCCTGGGAGGCCTGAGCGCCCTGTTCAAGGCCATGCCGCAAATGGAAAAGGCCGCGACCTGCTGCTCGAAGCCGTGGAAATCGACCCGCGCGCACTCGACGGCTCGGCCTATACCACCCTTGGCGTCTTCTACCACAAGGTGCCGGGCGGCTTCATCGGGTATGGCGACGACGACAAGGCCCTGGAGTACCTGCAAAAGGCCCTGTCCATCGACCCCGACGGCATGGGCCCCAACTATTTCATGGGCGAATACTGGGCCGACAAGAACCACTGTGACAAGGCGATCCCCTATCTGAAGAAGGTACTGAACGCCCCTGACCTCAGCGAACGCCCGATCTACTCGCGTGGACGCAAGACCGAGGCCCGCCGCAAGCTGAAGGAATGCCGGCAGGTGAGCGACGGCATGCTGTGACTCCCGCGTGCCCTCCCGGATGTCCCGAGAAGCGGGTACCGGTTGGGGTGTCGGTTCGTCCGGCACCCCTTTTTTACGCCACGAGCGCTTCCTTCAGGGCAGCAGCGCCAGCAGCGGCCCGCCGACGTGATCGCGGCTGACCAGCTTGTGTCGGATGGCCCAGCGCACCGGCGGCAGACGCTCGCTCAGGTTCAGCACGGCCTTGCGCGCCAGACGCGCCGGCAGGCGGTCGTCGGTGAACAGGCTGACGATGCCGTTGGTGCCGTGGAACAGCGGCAGGGTGGCCAGGCGGTGCCGCGCCTGATAGCGGGCCAGGGCAGGGGGGCTGGCGATATCCGCCCCGCGCTGCCACTGGCGGCGAATCTCGCCGGCCAGCAGGTCCACCCCGCTGAGTCCCAGGTTGAAGCCATGCGCGGTGACCGGGTGCATGCCCACGGCGGCATCGCCGATCAGCGCGAAGCGCTGTCCCACAAAACGGTCGGCATGCACCGCCACCAGCGGATAGGCAATGCGCTCGCTGGCCAGGCGCATGTCCCCCAGGCGATGCCCGAAACGCTGGGCCACCTCTGTCTCGAAGGCCGCCGGCCCCTGGTCCAGGATGGACTGGGCCTGGTCCGCCGGCACGGTGATGACGATCGAGGAGGCATCGCCGGGCATGGGCAGGATCGCGAGGGTGCGGCCGTAATGGAAGCATTCCCAGGCCGTGTGCTCGTGCGGCAGCTCGTGCTGCATGCGGCAGACGATGGCCACCCGGCCGAAATCCTTCATGGCAGCGCCGATCCCCATCTGCCGCCGAGTCGCGGAGAACCGGGTGTCCGCCCCCACCAGCAGGTGGGCACGCAGCGTTGTACCATCAGCCAGCGCCAGGCGCACGCCATCAGCATCCGTGGCCACCTGCTCCACCGCCGTGCCACAGCGCAGTTCCACGCGATCGAGCGGGGCGGTCGCCTCGTACAGCGCCTTGCGGATCAGGTGATTGGCGACCAGCCAGCCCAGCGGTTCGGCATCGGCGCGCGCATCGCCGAAGTCCAGGGTACGAGGGGAATCGCCGTCGAGCACACGTGCGCATTGCAGCGGTGCGATCTCGGCCGGTGCAATGCGTTCCCAGACACCGAGCTGGCGCAACAATCTCCGCGACAAGTGGGTGAGTGCAATGTCCCGCCCGTCAAAAGCAGGATCGGCCAGTTGCTCGCAAGACTGGCGCTCGAGCAGCACGGTATGCAAGCCGGTGTCGGCCAGGGCACGGGCCAGCGCGAGACCGGCAGGTCCCGCACCGACGATGGCGATATCACAGTCCATAGGCAGGCTCCGGCAGGAGAACGTTCGCCGAGTCTAGCGTCGCACCGGACCTCGGCCCTTGATCTCGATCAGGTTCCTTCCCCCTGGTTCAAGTTTTCGCGCATGAGGCCGAAATCCAGTCCGCGAGAGGGCGGAGAGTATACTCTGGGCGATTTCAATCAAGACGATCAGCCGCTCCATGTACCGTTTACCAACGACCCCGTCACCCGCTGCCCGGGCGAGGGCCCGCTGGCGCCAGACACTCCACTGGCTTGCCATCGTCGTGTGTGTACTACCTGCTGCCACCAGCGCCGGCCTGGACGACCCCGGGCATGCAGAAGCGGTCTTGACCCGGGGCGTCGAATTCAGCGACGCCCCGCGTTCCATGCAACCCGCCGATCCGGTCACGGTCAGGCGGCCAGCCGGCTCGGACCTGGCCATCTCCCTGGACCAACAGCTCTATGACCTGTTGGCGCCGGCAATCCGGGACTATGCCCGCCAGCACCACCTGAAGATCCGCATGCAGCGTGGCAACTGCGGACAATCCGCCGCAGGCCTGCGGCGCCACTTGGTCGATATCGGCGGTTTCTGCTGTCCACCCGGCGACAAGGACCGCCTGCCCGGCCTGCGCTTCCACACTCTGGGCATCGGGGCCCTCGCCATCGTGACCCACCCGGATGCGAACATCGAAAGCCTGTCACAGCAACAGGTTCGCGACATCTTCTCCGGCAAGACACGGCAACTCGCCGCCGCAAGAGGACGCCCGCCAATCCCCCTTCACCTGGTCACGCGCCTGCACTGCCGTTCCCGCCCCGGCCACTGGCACCTGATCCTTCCGGAAGAAGAGAATTTCTTCCCCCTCGCCAACCAGACGGGCGGGATCAACGAGATGCTGAGTGCAGTAGAGGGCTACATCGGGGCTATTGGCTACGAGACCCTGTACTGGATCTCGCGCCATGCACCAGACCTGAAGGTCCTGCACATCGACGGCATGGACCCTGCCGCACCGCACAATCTCCTGCACGGCAACTACCCCTATTACCGTGTCTTCAACATCACCTCCTGGAGCCATCAGGATGGTAGCGAAGACCAGGTGTCACTCCTCATCGAGTGGCTGAAAAGCTACTTCGAGCAAGTGGCAGGGCTGGCTGACATGATCCCGGCCGGCAAGTTGCGGGAGGCCGGCTGGAAATTCAGGAATGACGAACTGGTTGGGGGCCCCGAGTGATCCGCCGCCTGCGCGCGTTCATCAGCCGCCTGTCCCTGGAGTGGCAGGTCGCTTTGCTGGTACTTCTCGTCGGCCTGATCATCGGCGGTCTGTTCGATCGTTATCAACAGGCCCGCCTGACGCAGGTGCTGAACGAACAGCTACGCTACCACCAGCACCAGACCCTGAAAACCGCCCAGGCCCTCGCCTACACTCACTTCCGGCTCATCCAACGGCTGCTGGATCAATTCGCCCGCCAGGCAACCGTGCAAAGACGGCTGCTGGCGGACCGCAAAAACAGCAAGGCCGCCGATTGGGCGCCACCATCCGACACATGGCGCGGCATCCTCTATCCCGATTGTTTTCGCCTCTACAACGCCAAGAAGACCATCGTGGACAAGCACATCATCGACCCCACGGAAGGCTGTCCGCCGCTGAAAGGTAACAATGCTCACCTGCTCGACGGTGTCTCCCAACTCCGGATCGAGGTGTTGGCAAACGGCCAGGCCTGGCTTCAGGCCTTCGCTCCCGTCTCCTCGCCAACCGGGCTGACCCACGGTTGGCTGGAACTGGCCATCCACCTGGACACACCTTTCCTGCAGACCCTGTTTGGGAAGCTGCTGCCAGCGGATTCGGCATTGGCCATCGTGGATGGCGAGGGGACCGTCATCGCCGCCACGGACCCCCGCATCCCCCCCGGTCAGGAACCCGGCACACCGCTAGAGGGGTTCCAGGCGGGTGAGGCCGATTTTCTCGACGAAGGAGACTGGGACAACCTGATCGGCATCAGTGTATGGGTTCGCCACGACATGCTGAACCAGCTCGAACAGGAAGTCCTGAGACTGGCCGCCACCCAACGGCTCACCCTCTCGGCCGCATTTATCACGTTTCTCATCGTGATCGCCCACCTGCTGGCCCAGCGCCTGCAACACCTCCGCAACCTGATTCGCCGGTTCGCCGTCGGTTTCATCGACGAAGTACCGGAGCATGAGACACGGACCCACGACATCCTCCGCCAGACCGAGTCCGACATCCAACAGTTGTTCACTGCGGCCGAGGAGACCCAGGCGGCACAACAGATACAGAAACAGATCGAGGCCGCAAGGGAACAACTCGAGTTGATGGAACACATGGCCAACCACCTGGGAGTCGGACTGCTGGCGAATTCCGGCCGTCATGGAGGCGAACCACTGAACAACGTGATGCGCCGTTACCTGGAAGAACTCCCCCCAGGCACCGACACCGCCCTGCTCACTGCCGCCGGCAGCGACAACTGCAACGGCCAGGTCGTCGTTCACGATATCCACGGGCACAAGCGCATTTTCGAGGTCCTGTACATGGGCCCCGGCCCGATCGATCAACGACAGATCTACCTGGTCCGTGACAGCACCCGTGAACACCGGCAACAGGAAGAACTCGAACACCTGGCGCTGCACGATGTACTGACAGGGCTACCCAACCGCAAGCTGCTGACCGACCGAATCGAGATGCTGAGCCGCAATGCCCGGCGCAACAAGCAGCCATTCTGCCTGTTGCTGTTCGACCTCAACGACTTCAAGGCCATCAACGACCACTTCGGCCATAGCACCGGTGACCGCGCGCTGATCGAGATCGCGCAACGATTCTCCTCCCTGCTGCGAGAGCAGGACAGCTTTGCCCGGTTGGGAGGAGACGAATTCGCCATTCTCTTGCCCGAGACCGACCTCGAAGGCGCCCGCAACCTGGCGCTCCGCCTGCTGGAGAACCAGCGGCAGCACCCCCTGATCATCGGGGACACACCTTACGAGGTGGGACTGAGCATTGGCGGGGTCTGCTGTCCCGAACACGGCTTTGACATGGAACGACTCCTGTCACGCGCCGATATCGCCATGTACCATGCGAAACGCAAGAAGCTGGGATATGCCGCATTCTCCAGCGAGCTCGAGGAGGAAGATGCCAAGCGCCTCTACCTTCACACGAGCTTACGTGACGCCATAATCCACGAGTGTCTCGATCTGGTGTATCAACCCCAATGGGACCCGATTAGCAAAACCGTCCATGGCTGGGAGGCACTGGCCCGCTGGGAGCACCCGCAGCACGGCCCTATTCCACCCGACATTTTCATTCCCCTGGCCGAAAAAACCGGACTCATCCACGACCTGACCCGCCTCATCCTGCGCCGCGCCCTGGCCGATTGCGCGCGTTGGCGCGCAGCCGGTGTCAGCGGTGGCGTGTCGATCAATTTTTCCACCCTGGACCTGCTTGACCCCGACCTGCCGGAAAAACTCGAGAGCCTGACCCTGGAGGCCGGGCTGGAGCCCCCACTGGTCACAATCGAGATCACCGAGACAGCACTCATGCAGGACCCGTTGAAAAGTGCCAATATTCTCGAAAGGCTGGATGCGAGAGGATTCTGGGTTGCCATCGACGACTTTGGTTCGGGCTATTCTTCCTTGGCCTACCTCCAGAACCTGCCGGTTCACGAACTCAAGATCGACCGCGCCTTCATCGATGCCGCGAGGGACAATGTCGCCAGCCGTCGGATCATCGAGAGCCTGTTGACGCTTGCCCGCTCCCTGCATCTCAACGTGGTCGCCGAAGGCGTGGAAGACAACGGCATCGCCCGCTGGCTGACCGAGCGCGGTTGCGACTACCTGCAAGGCTATGCCATCGGCCATCCCATGCCCCTGGACGAACTGTTGCGTTGGCAACGGCCTGACCGCCTTGCCTCCTGAAAGGATCAGCGCTTCTGCCTGGCGCGCGCAAAGGCCTCGGCCAGCGCACTGGCTGGCGCCTGGGGCTCACGCGGCTTGCGCACACGTCGTGGCACCTTGCGCTCGCCGCGCGGTGCGCGATCCTCCTCTCGCCCCGGCTCGTCGGACAGGCGCATCGACAGGCCGATGCGCCGGCGCTCGACATCCACGCTCATCACCTTGACCTTCACCACCTCGCCGGCGCGCACCACCTGGCGCGGATCCTTGACGAAGCGATCGCTCATCGCCGAGATGTGCACCAGGCCGTCCTGGTGCACGCCGATATCGACGAAGGCACCGAAGTTGGTGACATTGCTCACCACGCCCTCCAGCACCATGCCGGGCTTCAGGTCCTCGAGCCGCTCCACGCCCTCGGCGAAGCGCGCGGTGCGGAACTCGGGCCGCGGGTCGCGCCCCGGCTTCTCCAGCTCGGCCAGGATGTCGCGTACCGTGGGCTCGCCGAAGCGCTCGTCGGTGAAGGCTGCGGGATCGAGCCCGGAGAGCACCTGGCGGTTGCCGATCAGCGCACCGATGGCAAGTCCGGTCTGCGCCATGATGCGCTGCACCACGGGGTAGGCCTCGGGGTGTACCGCCGAGGCATCCAACGGGTCGTCACCGTCGCGGATGCGCAGAAAGCCCGCCGCCTGCTCGAAGGTCTTCTCGCCCAGGCGCGACACCTCGAGCAGCTGGCGCCGGTTGCGAAAGGCGCCGTGTGCGTCGCGGTGGGCGACGATGTTGGCCGCCACCGTCTCGTTGAGTCCCGCCACTCGCCGCAACAGTGCGGCCGAGGCGGTATTCACGTCCACGCCGACCGCGTTCACGCAGTCCTCGACCACGTTGTCCAGCGCGCGCGCCAGCTGCACCTGGCTGACATCGTGCTGGTACTGACCCACGCCAATGGCCTTGGGGTCGATCTTCACCAGCTCGGCCAGAGGATCCTGCAGGCGACGTGCGATGGATACCGCGCCACGCAGCGACACGTCCAGCTCGGGCAGCTCGCGCGCGGCCAGCTCCGAGGCCCCGGCCTCGCTGACCAGCACCTTGTGCAGGCCCAGTTCCGGGTAACGCGCGATCAGCTCGCCGGCCAGGCGGTCGGTCTCGCGCGAGGCAGTGCCGTTGCCGATGGCGATCAGCTCCACGTCGTGCCTGCGCGCCAGCTCCGCCAGTCGCGACAAGGCCTGATCCCATTGCTTCTGCGGCGGATGCGGATACAAGGTGTCGGTGGCCACCACCTTGCCGGTGCCGTCCACCACCGCCACCTTGACCCCGGTACGCAGCCCCGGGTCCAGCCCCAGGGTGGGACGCGGCCCCGCCGGCGCGGCCAGCAGCAGGTCCTTCAGGTTGGAGGCGAACACACGGATGGCCTCGGTCTCGGCAGCCTCGCGCAGGCGGTTCTTCAGCTCCAGGTCGAGCCGGGTGAGCAGCTTCACGCGCCAGGCGAAGCGCACACAACCGCGCAGCCAGGCATCGGCCGGCCGCCCCCGGTCGCTCACGCCGAAACGGCGCGCGATCAGGCGCTCGGGATGGGTGCTGCCGTCCTCGGCCTCGTCGATGCGCAGATCGAGCTGCACGATGCCCTCGTTGCGCGCGCGAAACAGTGCCAGCGCGCGGTGCGAGGGGATGGCACGGATCGGCTGGGCGAATTCGAAATAGTCGGAGAACTTGGCGCCCTCGCGTTCCTTGCCCTCGATCACCCGGCTGGTGAGCTCGGCGTTGTCCCACAGCCAGTCGCGCACCTCGCCGACCAGTTGCGCATCCTCGGCCCAGTCTTCCATGAGGATCTGGCGCGCACCATCGAGCACTGCCTGCACATCGGCAAAGCCTGCCTCCGCGTCGATGAAGGCCTCGGCAGCGGCCTCGGGCGATTGCTCAGGGTCTTCGAGCAGGCGCTCGGCCAGGGGTGCCAGCCCCGGCCCCGCTTCACGCGCGATCTGCGCCCGGGTCCGCCTTTTCGGCTTGTAGGGCAGGTACAGGTCCTCGAGCGCGGTACGGGTCTCGGCGGCGAGGATGTCGGCACGCAGTGCCGGGGTGAGCTTGCCCTGTTCGTCAATAGTTCGCAGCACCGTCTCGCGCCGCGCCTCCAGCTCGCGCAGGTAGCCCAGGCGTTCTTCCAGCAGGCGCAACTGACCATCATCCAGCCCGCCGGTGACCTCCTTGCGGTAACGCGCGATAAAGGGCACGGTCGCACCCTGGTCGATCAAGGCAATGGCGGCCTCGACCTGGGCCGGGCGGGCGGCGAGATCGGCAGCGATACGGTGCGATATGGGTGGCAGCAAGATAACCTCCTGGAAAAACGACGCGATAAGTCGGCAATCCCGACGCAGGCGGATAGTGCCCCAGTCGACGCGAAACGAAAAGCCCGCCCTGGATAAAGCAGCACTCGATCACTCTTCAGCTGTCCCCCACGCGGGGGCAAGAAAAATAAAGTTTCTGATCGGGCTCCCGCTTAAAGTTTCGCGCCTCCCGGTCGACGGGGATCTCGGGCGTCCCCTACCGACAGCGGAGCTCACCGCTTTTTCGATACCAGGCGACTGGAGGGCGACATGTCTATAAAACAACAAGTTCATCCTTGCGCGCATCCAGGTCTCGGCCTCCGTAGCCTCGCCCATGGCCGCCAAGGACCCGGTGACGGACAAAACGACGTAATTGCCATCGATCATGTTGCCGATGACACTCACCAGGCCCCCGAATTGGCAAATGGAGCCGCCAACATGATGAGGAACGTCTCAATAAGACTGAAAACCGCCGCAGATGCCTTTATATCGCGGAATCATGAACACTTGATCCATACCACCATGCGCATTTCCTCTCTCCTGCGAGGTCTGTGGCGGGAAAGACACACGCCCAGAAGATTACGCCTTGCCTTCCTGCTGGGCCTCCTGCCATCCGTGTCCATCGGCGCGCAACCGCTTGCCATTCCCGGCACAGGTGACGCCATCCAGATCCTGCAGGCATTGGCCACACGCTACAATGCCCTGCACCCGCAGGCACCGCCGATCCACATCCCGCCCAGCATCGGCTCATCGGGTGGTATCCGCTTGGTCATCAAGGACAAGGCGATACTGGCGCGCACAGCGCGCCCCCTGAAACCCCGTGAACAGGCTGCGGGGCTGGTGGCCCTGCCCTGGGCGAGTTACCCAGTGGTGTTCTATACCCACCCGGCCAGCGGGTTGCACAACATCGGGCGCAAGCAGCTCGAAGCCATCTACCGTGGACAGATCACCCACTGGGACGCCCTGGGGGGAGGTAACGAACGCATCCGCCTGATCCACCGCGAGCACGGCGACAGCTGCCGCCGCATACTCGAACACGAGATGCCCACCCTGCTGGTCGAGAAGGACGCACCGCCCTCGCTGACCACGGTCACCACCCAGGCAACCATGGAAGCGGTGGCCTCCTACCCCGGCGCACTGGCCTATGGTCCCTATCCCGAGCTGCTCGATGGTCCCTTCCATATCCTGTCGCTGGACGGCATATCGCCCGACGACCCGGCCTACGCACTACACAACACCCTGTACCTGGTGAAGCGCAAGGGGGCATCGCTCGACGGCCTTGCGGGCTTCTATCGTTTCCTGCGTAGTGACGAGGCCCGACGCATCCTGCGCGAGAAGGGGCTACAGGCGATTCCGCTTCCAGAAAAGGCCCCGTGAAGTCACTCAAGGGCAAGATAGCAGCCCTTTTGGCCACCGTATTCGTGGTACAGGTCGGCATGTCCTGGTGGCTGTACCAGGACTATACCCGTAACATCGAAACCCGGGGCGGACCGGCCATCCACCAGCAGGGGATGGCTCGTGCCAGGGATTTTCTCGCGCGATCGCTGAGCAGCCTGCAAATGGCCCAGTCCGAGGCCAACAGGGTCCTCATCCAGACTGCCGAGCTGTTTACCTACTCGGACAATATCCTGGTCCTGTTACGCAAAGGTCACACCGAGCCGCTGCAGCACCTGGCCGAACGCATGATGGCCAACACCGAGCTGGACGCCATACTGGTTCGCGACGGTGACGGCGAACTGCTCGCCTCGGCCACCAAC
Source organism: endosymbiont of unidentified scaly snail isolate Monju (assembly GCF_000801295.1). Taxonomy (NCBI): domain Bacteria; kingdom Pseudomonadati; phylum Pseudomonadota; class Gammaproteobacteria; species endosymbiont of unidentified scaly snail isolate Monju. Next base: position 2,151,607 of record NZ_AP012978.1, read on the forward strand.
CTGAACACACGCTGGCTGACTCGCATCGCCATGCGCGAGGCCCTGTTGCAGCGCCGCAGCAAGGAACACCATCCCAGGCCGTTCCTGGTACATTTCCCGGAAGGCAAGACACACTCGCCCCTCTGGGTTACCAGCTTCGAGGTCCGCGACCCTTTTGGCGATCTCGCGGGACAGATCCTGATTGCCCGTGACAGCCACCAGGACCGGCGCAACCTGGACCACAGCGCCAAGTTGCTGGGCGTCGAATGGGCGCGCTTTTTCGACGGCCAGCTGATCGATGGTTTCTTGAAGCATCCGCCCGTTGCCGGCTTGCCGACTCCCTTGCCCGAATACGGTGGACTGAGCACCTGGGGGCCCCTGCTGGCCAGTTGCTCCCAGCCCTCACCCGACAGCCTGCAACTGTGCGCCATGATGCCGCGCACTCGGGAGCAGGCCTGGGAAAACGAGATCATCGCCCATTTCGACCAGGCTCGGCAGCTGCTGGTCATCTACCTGATCGGCGACGTTGCCTTCTTTCTTGTCGTGGTGACGATCGCCTACCTGATCTCCAGGTTCTACATCATTCGCCCCATCCGCCATAACACCGCGCTGTTACACCGTCTCCTGGCCCACCACAAGCCGCAGACCCAGACTACCGACGAACTGGCTTTGCTCAACCAGGCGGTCATTCATACCCGGAACCTGACCAGGGAACGTCAGGCCCTGGCCGCACACGCGGAGTTCGAGACCTATCACGACGACATCACCCGCTTGCCCAACCGCCGGGCGCTCAACGAGTTCATCGCCGACCTGGAAGATCACCCCGCCGTGCAACTGGGGGTGGTATTCCTGAGGATCCGCAATTTCGGCCGCGTCCACGACCAGTTCGGCTACCGGCACGCCGACCAGGCACTGGTCGAACTGGCCAACAGTCTGGTCGAGAACCTGGCCGACAACTGGTACGTCTTCTACCTGGGCCACGACCGCTTTCTGCTGGTGGCGATCGGCGAGGCCGACCTGGGCCTGGCCACACACGAGCTGCTGGTGCACCTGAAACACGACCTGGGCCGAAGCCCGCACCGGGCCAGTGGCTTTCTCGACCTGATAGGCGCCCATGTCAACAACCGCGACTTCGACACCGACTTGCCCACCCTGTTCCAGTACGCGGCAATTGCGCTCAACCAGAATTTCGACAGCCCAGACGAAGTGTTTGCCGTGAACACCGAACAGATCGCCACCTTCCACCGCCAGCTGCTGATGGAAAGCTACCTGGCCGAAGCGCTGAACGAAGACGAACTCACCCTCTACTACCAACCGGTGTGCCGCAGCGGCGACGTGACACTGTGCTATTTCGAGGTACTGCTGCGCTGGAACAACCCGGTGCTCGGAGAAGTGCCTCCTTCCAGCTTCATATCCGTGGCCGAGGCCAACGGGCTGATAGGCGCGATCGGTCAATGGACCATTCGCCGCGCCTGCGCCCAGCTCGCCAGGTGGGACAAGCAGGAGCAGACATGCGGCGTCCACCTCTCGCTCAACATCTCACCGTTGCAGCTTGGCGACCCGGGACTGGCAGAGATGATCCTCGAGACCCTGTCCGCGGCCAGCATCGCACCACAGCGCCTGATCCTCGAGATCAGCGAATCCGCGGCCCTCGTGCTCGACAACCACGCACTGGACAACCTCGATCAGCTGCGCGCTGCCGGTATCCGCCTGGCCATCGACGACTTCGGAGAAGGCTATTCTTCGCTGGGCCAGTTGATGCGCCTGCACGCAGACACCCTCAAGATCGACCGCCAGTTCGTGGATGCCATCGCCACAGACGACACCGCGCAAACAGTGATCCGCGGTTTCATCGAGCTGGCACGCCATCTGCGGATGGACATCGTCGCCGAGGGCGTGGAAAACGCCCACCAGCTCGAACTGCTGCGCCAGGCCGGCTGCCCCGCGATCCAGGGCTACCTGGTGAGCCGCCCGGTACCGGCCGAGACCGCCATCCACTGGTACCGCCAGGCCGGCGGCAGCCCGCAGCAACGCCCCCGACAGCCCCGCGGTGACACTTGAATCCTCCCCCCATCCCCGGCACTCTCAGTGACCGCAAAGCAGGTCAAGCCGGACACGCCCATGAGCAACATCCATCCCACAGCCATCGTCGGCGAAGCCGCCGACATCCATCCCTCTGCACACATCGGCCCCTTCTGCATCGTCGAGGACGGTGCGGTGATTGGCCCGGACTGCGTGCTCGACAGCCAGGTGCGCATCGGGGCCACGGTGCGCCTGGGGCGCGGCAATCGAGCCTGCCACGGCGCGGTACTGGGCGCCGAGCCGCAGGATCTGGGCTTCTCCCCCGACAAGGCTCGGCCGTTGGTGATCGGCGATCACAATCACTTCAAGGAACACGTCGTGATCAGCTGCGGGGTGAAGGACGAACGGGGCACACGCATCGGCAACCACAACTACTTCATGAACGGCGCCCACGTGGGCCACGACTGCCTGGTGGGCGATCACAACATCCTCGCCTCCAACGCCACCCTGGCCGGGCACGTCACCCTGCACGACCGCTGTTTTCTCTCGGGGCTGGTGGCGGTGCACCAGTTCTGCCGCATCGGCAGCCTCGTGATGATCGGCGGAGTGAGCGGGGTACGCCAGGACATCCCCCCGTTCAGCATGGCCAACGGCCAGTATGCGCGCTACGTGGGCCTCAATCGGGTCGGCCTGCGTCGCAACGGCTTCGACGCGGCGCAGCGCAGCGCCATCAAGCAGGCGCACCGGCTGCTGTTCCACTCGGGCCTGTCGCTGAAATCGGCCATCGAGACCCTGCGTGAACCGGCCGGCGAGAGCCCCGAGGTAGCCGAGATCCTGCGCTTTGTCGAGGGCAGCGAGCGCGGCCTGATCGGCACCCGCGAACGCACTTGAAGGTACAATTCCCGCCATCACCTTGTCTTTAAGGGAGTACCCATGGACATCCTGATCATCGGCAGCGGCGGCCGCGAACACGCGCTGGCCTGGAAGGCTGCCCAATCCGCACTGGCAGACACCGTCTACGTGGCCCCCGGCAATGCCGGCACCGCGCTCGAGCCCGGCATGGAAAACATCGACATCGCCGCCGACGACATCGAGAGCCTCAAGCGTTTCGCGCTCGAGAAGGAAATCGGCCTGACCATCGTCGGCCCCGAGGCCCCGCTGGTGGCCGGCCTGGTCGATGCCTTCATCGCCGCCGGCCTGCCCTGCTTCGGTCCCGGCAAGCAGGCCGCGCAGCTCGAGGGCTCCAAGTCCTTTGCCAAGGACTTCATGGCCCGTCATGGCATCCCCACCGCAGAATACGCCGTGTTCAGCGAAGTCGACGCCGCACTGGCCTACCTGGACGAGAAAGGCACGCCCATCGTCGTCAAGGCCGACGGCCTGGCCGCCGGCAAGGGCGTGATCGTGGCCATGGATCGCGACACCGCAGAAAACGCGATCCGCGACATGCTCGCCGGCAACGCCTTCGGCGAGGCCGGACACCGCGTGGTGATCGAGGAATACCTCGAAGGCGAGGAAGCCAGCTTCATCGTCATGGCCGACGGCGAACACGTGCTGCCCATGGCCACCAGCCAGGACCACAAGCGTGTCGGCGACGGCGACACCGGACCCAACACCGGCGGCATGGGCGCCTACTCGCCGGCGCCTGTGGTAACCCCCGAGGTCCACGAACGCATCATGAACGAGGTGATCCTGCCCACCATCGCCGGCATGAAACAGGACGGTCGCCCCTACGTGGGTTTCCTCTATGCGGGACTCATGATCACCCCCGAAGGCGCGCCCAAGGTCATCGAGTTCAACTGCCGTTTCGGCGACCCCGAGACCCAGCCGATCATGCTGCGCCTGCAGTCCGACCTGGTGGCGCACTGCCTGGCCGCGCTCGAGGGGCGGCTCGACCAGGAGGAAGCCGCCTGGGATACACGCGCCGCTCTCGGGGTGGTACTCGCTGCCGGCGGCTATCCCGGCAATTACACCAAGGGCCTGCCGATCGGTGGCCTGCCCGAAACCGAGGCCGCCGACCGCAAGGTGTTCCATGCCGGTACTGCGCTCAATCCCGATGGCGTGGTGGTCACCAACGGCGGGCGCGTGCTCTGCGTGACCGCGCTGGGCGGGACCGTGCGTGAGGCCCAGCAGGCGGCCTACGCGCTGGCCTCGCAGATCCACTGGGACGGCATGTTCTACCGCAAGGACATCGGTTTCCGCGCCATCCACCGCGAAACGGCTGCACGGAACTGAGCATGGCCGTCAGCAACTGCAACGCCGTCGGCGCCCGCCTGCTGCTGGCGCTGGCGCTGCTGTTCGCCACCTGGGCCCTGCTCAGTCCACACCCTCCGCAAGTCGGCCCGGTGTTCGACCAGGTGGACAAACTGTGGCACCTGCTGGCCTTCTTCGGACTCGCACTGCTCAGCAACATCGGCTGGCCACAGCGCGGCTTCGATGCCCGCAAGTATCTGCCACTGGCGCTGTACGGTGGGCTGACCGAGGGACTACAGCACTTCGTGCCCGGACGCGAACTGAGCAGCCTCGACCTGCTGGCCGATCTTGCCGGCATCGCCACCTACGGCCTGCTCGCCCTGCCCCTGTTGCGCCGCCTGGCCATCCGCTGAGGAGCCCACCATGCTCGGTCACCGCAAGACACAGATGCCTACGCCCGACCAGGCCCTGCCCGGGCGCGACAGCCCCATGCCGGTCACCAACCGGCACCATGTCAACGGACACCCCATCCAGCCTCCGTTTCCCGAGGGGATGCGCCAGGCCATGTTCGGCATGGGCTGCTTCTGGGGTGCGGAACGGCGTTTCTGGCAACTCGACGGGGTGTACAGCACGGCGGCGGGCTATGCCGGCGGCTACACGCCCAATCCCACCTACGAGGAGGTCTGCAGCGGCATGACCGGCCACAACGAGGTGGTGCTGGTGATCTGGGACCCGCAGCGCCTCACCTATCTCGACCTGCTGCGCACCTTCTGGGAATCGCACGACCCCACCCAGGGCATGCGCCAGGGCAACGACGTCGGCACCCAGTACCGCTCGGGTATCTACACCTTCGACGATGAGCAGGACACCCTGGCACACGCCAGCCGCGCGGCCTACCAGCGGGCCTTGCGCCTCGCCGGCAAGGGAGAGATCACAACCGAGATCCTGCCCGCGCCGACCTTCTACTATGCCGAGGACTATCACCAGCAGTACCTGTCGAAGAACCCGCAAGGCTATTGCGGCCTGGGCGGCTGCGGCGTGGGACTGGATATTTGAGATTCGGCCCGGGGACGGGCCTCCCTCCTACCGGTGGGCATCCTCGCCGCGCACCCCCCTCGATTCCTAGTGCACTCCTCCCGGGGCCTCGGAAGCGCCAGGCTGGAACAGACGAGCCACGTCCACGCTGTCGAAACGGTATGCCTGCCCGCAGAATTCGCAGGCCACCTCGACCTCGCCCATCTCGTCGAGGATCTGCGCCAGTTCACCCTCGCCCAGGGTCTTCAACATTTCGCCCACACGCTCGCGCGAGCAGTCGCAGCGGAAAGATACCGGCTCGGGGTCGAACAGGCGCACCGTCTCCTCGTGGAACAACCGATGCAGCAGGGTCTCGACGTCCAGCGACAGCAGTTCCTCGTCACCGAGGGTATCGGCCAGCATCACCACCCGCTGCCAGTTCTCGGTATCATCGTCCCCATCCCCCGGCATGCGTTGCAGAAACAGGCCAGCAGCGACTTCCTCGTCGGCGGCCAGCCACAGCCGGGTAGGCAACTGCTCGGACTGCTCGAAATAGCGCGCCAGGGCCTCGGCCACGCCGTGCGCCTCCACCGGCACGATGCCCTGGTAGCGTTCGCCACTGGGCGACTCGGCGGTAAGTACCAGACGCGCCCCCTCGATCAGGGGTGTCGATGCGTCCGCTGCATCATCGAAACGCGCCACGCCGCGCAGGGTACGGCGGTCGGTGACCTGCGCCACCAGCGAACGCATCACCCCCTCGCCAAGCAGCTGCATGACCAGCGAACCCCGAAACTTGATGGTGGTGGACAACAGCGCGGCCGCGGCCATGGCCTCGCCCAGCGCGCGCGCCACCGGCGCGGGATAGTCGTGCTTTTCACGGATCGCCCGCCAGCTCGCGCCCAGGCGCACGAAACCGCCGCGCACACCAAAGGACTCGAACAGGAAGCGATACAGATAATCGTTGTCCTTGTGGTTCATCTCCGAAGTCCTGTCACCAAGGCAACCATCATCCAGGCATCTCTCGGAATGGCCTTGATTATTGGTATGCTCGATCCATGCCCCAGCACCTGCCCAAGACCCTCGCCGCCTGGCCCGACGGCGAACTGCTCACCATTCTGAACGAGGAACTGGCCGCCGCCGACCCGGCCTGGCTGGCGCCGGAGCGCCTGCTCGCGCGAGGCAGCCATGTCGTGGGCCGGCCGCGCTTCATGATATTGGGCAGCCAGGCCGATGACAAAAGAGTGACCCTGCACCTGGGCGTTTTCTTCCAGTCCGTGATCGCCGGTTGTGGCTGCGCCGACGACCCCACGCCCGAGGATCGCATCGAGGAATACGGCGAACTGCGGCTGACCCTCGACCGCCATGATGCCCGTGCCGAGATCGAGCCCGTCGATGCCTGATGCCATCCGGCAGTGATTCTCGTCGGCCTGCAGGCCGATCCACGAATCCCGGGTGGCCGCAACCCGCGGATCGCGCTTCAGACCGACATGCCGCCGCTTCCGGCTGCTTCCTGCAAACTGGTCCAGGCTGGGTGGTGCTCGATCAGCGCCAAGGCATGCGCGAGCAGCGTCTTGCCTGGTTCGGTGCGGTGCCAGGTCGAGGCCCCCGAGGGATGCGGCAGGGGAATGCAATCCGTCTCCCGACCGAAGCACTCTACCCGATGCTGCTGGCCGATCACTTCGCTCAGGCGGTGGCATTCGATGAACTGGGCGATCGCCAGCTTGCCGACCGGGATCAGCAGTTGCGGAGCGAGCAGCTCGCATTCGCGTTCCAGCCAGCGGCGGCACTGACGGATCTCCTGCGGTGAGGGCACGCGATCACCGCCGCGGGGTTTCTTGCCGGGAAAGCAACGGCACACCGCCGCCATGTACACCCGCTCGCGCACCTCCTCCTCGTTCAGCCCAATGCCCGAAAACCACTTGAACAGGGTCTTGCCGGCAGTCCAGGCGAAGGGCCGTTGCAGCTTCGGCTCCTTGTCACCTGGTGCCTGGCCCAGCAGCAGCACCGGTGAGCGCACGGGCTGGCCCACCACTGGCGGCGGCTGCATGTCGGGACAGCGACGGCAGGCGCGGAGTTCGGCCTGGTGATGAATCAGGACTTGCAGGGTATCAGTCAAGATCGGACACTGGCACCAACAGAAAGACCCACACTATAAGGCAAGAACGAGGAGACTGCCCATGCGTGCCGTGCAGATGACCGCCGTCGGCGGCCCCGAGGTACTCGAGGCCGTCGAGATCCCGGAACCCCAGATCACTTCGCCCACCCAGATCAAGGTGCGGCTGCGAGGTGCGGGCGTGAATCCCATCGACACCAAGATTCGCTCGCGCGGCCTGTTCTACGATGCCGAGCCACCGGCTGTCCTCGGCTGTGACGGCGCCGGTGAGGTGGTCGAGACCGGCAGCGAGGTCGATCGCTTCACCGTCGGCGACCGCGTCTGGTTCTGTCACGGCGGACTGGGCCGCGAGCCGGGCAACTACGCCGAGTACACGGTGCTGGAGCAGGCCGAGGCCGAGCGCATGCCTGAATCGACCGACTTTCACCATGCCGCCGGCGGCCCGCTGGTGCTGATCACCGCCTGGGAGGCGCTGTTCGATCAGGCACGGTTGGGCGCCAGCGAAACGGTGCTGATCCAGGCCGGGGCCGGTGGCGTGGGCCATGTCGCCATCCAGCTGGCGAAGGCCCGCGGCGCACGCGTGCTCGCCACCGCCGGCAGCGAAGAAGGTCTGGCCCTGTGCCACGAACTGGGCGCCGACACGGTCATCGACTACCGCGCGGGAACGGTAAGCGAACAGGTACTGGCACAGACCGGCGGCCGCGGGGTGGACGTCTGCCTGGAGAGCGTCGGGCCCGATGTCTTCCGCGACAGCATCACCGCCATGGCGCCTTACGGCCGGCTGGTCACCCTGCTCGACCCGGGCCTTGAGCTCGACCTGTCGCAGGCGCGCACCAAGAACCTGATCATCGCCTTCACCCTGATGCTCACGCCGATGCTCATGGACCTGCGTGCGCCGCGCCTGCACCACGGCGAGATCCTGCGCGAGTGTGCCGCACTGATCGACAGTGGCCGTCTGCACCTCCACCTGGCCGACGTGCTGCCACTGGCGCAGGCCGGCGAGGCGCACCAGCGCATCCAGCAAGACCATGTGCACGGCAAGCTGGTGCTCGACCCGACGACATGAAGGAGACTCCCTGGGCACGGCCGCCGAAGGCCCTGCTGCGCAAGGTCGGTCGCGCCATTGCCGACTACGACATGATCCGCGAAGGCGACCGCATCCTGCTCGGCGTCTCCGGCGGCAAGGACTCGCTGTCGCTGTTGCAGGTGCTGCTGCACCTGCGCGCGCACGCGCCGGTACGCTTCGAACTGGGGGTAATCACCGTCGACCCCGAGGTGGAAGGCTTCGACCCCTCCTCGCTGACCGCCTACTACGACCACCTCGGCGTACCCTGGTACTACGAGGAGCAGCCGATCATGGAAGATGCGAAACAGCGCATGCAGGGCGACTCCTTCTGCGCCTACTGCGCACGCATGAAGCGCGGCATCATGTACAGTACCTGCCGTAGACACGGCTACAACGTGCTGGCGCTGGCCCAGCATCTGGACGACCTGGCCGAGAGCTTCCTGATGCCGGCCTTCCACCAGGGACGATTGGGCACCATGAAGGCACATTACGTGAACGATGCCGGCGACATCCGCGTGATCCGCCCGCTGGTCTATGTGCGCGAGACCCAGACCGCGGCCTTTGCCACCGATGCCGGCCTGCCCATCATCCCCGACTCCTGTCCAGCCTGCTTCAGCGCGCCCACCCAGCGCGCGCACTTCAAGCAACTGCTGGCGCGCGAAGAACGCGACAACCCACAATTGTTCGCCAAGTTGCTCGCGGCCATGCGACCGTTGATGGGCGGCCAGCAGACAGACGACGGTCGCTGACACGGGTGCAGAACTGGCGTCCCTACCGCGAACCTTCGGCCCGGGGACGGGCCTCCTGCAGTTGGGAATGGCCCCTCCGCCGCGAACCAACCCTCCCCTGATCGCAGTTTCCCTAAAGTTTTTCCGGACTCTCCCGAAACAGCCAACAAGACCGGTCGCCCAGGAAGGGGCAGCACCGGTCGTTCATGACCGACCAAAGGAGAAGCTTCATGAAGAGACTGCACGGAATCGTCGCGAGCATCCTGCTGGTCTGCTTCCTCACCCCGGCTCTTGCCGGTGTTTCGCCGACCTCGGTGGAAGGCGCTACCACGATAGACACGGCCAAGGCGCGCGAACTGTTCGACCGGGAAGTGGCCTTCATCGACACCCGCAAGGACAGCGACTGGGACGCCGGACGCATTCCCGGCGCCATTCACCTGGATGTGAAGAAAGTGCTGTCGCCCGAAACCCTGGCGGCAGAAGTCAGGAAAGACGAGCCGGTCGTGTTCTATTGCAATGGCAAATCCTGCATGCGCAGCTCCAAGGCGAGTGCCAGGGCCGTGAGCTGGGGATGGAGCAAGGTCTATTACTATCGTGACGGATTCCCCGCCTGGAAGGCCGCTGGCAATCCCATCGAATAAATCACACCCCGGCACCCCATACCGTCCTCGCGGAGAATACCGTCATGAAACGATGGACCCTCAAGACCCAGCTCCAGGTACTCAGCCAGGTCAGCCTCCTGATCATCGCCGCCACGCTGTGGACCGGCCAGAGCCACCTGACCAACCTGCTCACGCAACAAACCGAGAACAGCACCCTGCAGGCCACCGATCTGACCTGGGGCATCCTGGTGGACACCCATCGGCAGGCCCTGCTCGACAAGGCCCGGGAGCTGACCCGTAACCGCGACCTGCTCGAGGCGCTGCGTGACGGAAACACGGAAACCCTGCGCGAGGCAGTAATGCCCACCGCGCGCCGCCTCCAGGCCGGCGGCGAGATCGACGGTCTGGTGATAGCCGACATCCAGGGCAAACCCTTGCTGCACACGGAGGGAGCGCCCCTCGGCGACGGTGTCCGCCGCCTGCTCCGCAAAATCGCCAGCCAGCGCAAGGCCGCGAGCGACCTGGCCAACATCGGCGGACAGCCGGTGTTGCTGGCGGGCTTTCCCCTGTACCGGCGCGGCAAGCCGGCCGGCGTCGCCGTTTATTACATACAGCTGGTGAAGATGGTGCCGCACCTCACGAACCTGAACGAGCAAGAAGAGCAAGGCATGACTGCCTGGCTGCTCACCACCGACGGCGAGGTGCGTTTCTCCAGTGATCCGCAACGCACGCTCGACACACGGCAACTGCCCGCAATCGACACCCGTGGCTTGTACTCGATCGACGACCAGGACAAGGTGTACGCCACTTCGATACTGCCGATTCGCAACCAACAGGGCGAACACGTCGCCAGCCTGGTGCTGCAACGCGATGACACCGAGGCGGCGAACGACATTCGTTTCACCCTGTGGGCAGAACAGCTCACCGGCCTGGGCGTGCTGATCGGCATGGCGCTGTTGATCTCCTGGGCCATGACCCGCGCCTTCCAGCCCTTGCGCAAGGCCATGGAAGTGGTCGAGGCCATTGCCCAGGGCGACCTGACGCACGAGATCGAATGCCATACGCGCAACGAGATCGCCGACATGCTGCAGGGCATGAGCGAAATGCGTGATCAGTTGCGCCATATCGTCGAATCCCTGCTGCGGAGCACCGAGGCCTTGCGCAACGAGGCCCACGAAGCCTCGGAGATTGCCGCCAACACCAGCGAAGGGGCGGCCCGGCAACAGTCCGAGACCCAGAGCGTAGCCACTGCCATGACGGAGATGGCCAGCACCGTGATGGAAGTGGCCAACAGCGCGGCCCATGCCGCCACGGCCGCCGAAGAGGCCCGGCAACGCGCCGGCGAGGGCGACGAGGCGGTGCGCAAGGTGCGTGACAGCATCGAGAGCCTGGCCGAGAAGGTGCAGTCCAGCGCCGAGGCCATCCGTCAGGTAGAGCAGGAGTCAGATGCCATCGGCCAGATCCTTGACGTCATTCGAGGCATCGCTGAACAGACCAACCTGCTGGCACTCAACGCCGCCATCGAGGCGGCACGCGCCGGCGAACAGGGACGTGGCTTCGCGGTGGTAGCCGACGAGGTACGCAGCCTGGCCAGCCGCACCCAGGAGTCCACCGCCGAGATCCAGGCCATGATCGAACGCCTGCAGGGCGGCACCCAGGTCGCGGTCACCGAGATGGAACACAGCCGGGACCAGGCCGGCGACACGGTGCGCCAGGCCCAGGCCGCCTCCGACATGCTCCAGGCGATCACCGAGGCGGTCAACCAGTTCTCGCAGATGAATACCCAGATCGCCACCGCGGCCGAACAGCAGAGCACCGTGGCCGAGGAGATCAACCGCTCGGTGATCAGCATCTCGGGCATTGCCGAGGTATCGGCCGAAGGCGCCCACAAGGCCGCCGAGTCCAACGGCCGTATCGCCCAGCTCGCCAACGAGTTGCAGCAACTTACCGCGCGCTTCAGATTGTAACCCGGTTGCGCGGCTGACCTGCCAACCAACCGCGAACGTTGGCCGCCGTCTGATCCACCACCGCCTGCCGGGCTCCACGCCCGGCCCAGGCGCTGTGCGGCGTGAGGATCAGGTTGGGAATGTCCGGTGCCAGCAGTGGGTGGTCCAGCGGCGGCGGTTCACGGTCCAGCACGTCGATCGCCGCCCCACCGATCACCCCCTCGCGCAACGCCTCGACCAGCGCCACGTTGTCCACCACGGCGCCACGCGCGGTGTTGATCAGCAGCGCGTGCGGCTGCATGAGGCGCAGCCGCCGTGCATCGATCAGTCCCTCGGTCTCCGGGGTGAGCGGCACGTGCAGGCTCACCACGTCCGACCGCTCCAGCAGCGTATCCAGCGGCACCCGGCCCGGGCGCGCATCGTCCGCGTTGCGTTGTGCAATCAGGATCTGCATGCCGAAGGCCTCCGCCAGCCTCGCCACGCCCCGCCCCAGTTCCCCGTAACCGATGATGCCCAGCGTCATGCCGCGCAACTCGCGCACCGGGTGATCGAGCAGACAGAACTGCGCGCTGCGGCTCCACTCCCCGGCCCGCACCGCCGCGTGATAGGCGAACAGCCGTGTGTGGTGCGCCAGCATCACCGCCATCACATGCTGGGCCACGCTGTCGGTGGCATAGGCGCGCACATTGCTCACCACCACCCCGTGTTCCGCCGCCGCGGCCAGGTCGATGTTGTTGGTGCCGGTGGCCGTCACGCACACCAGCTTCAGGCGCGGCGCTGCCTCGAACACCGCCCGGTCCAGCACCACCTTGTTGAGCACCACCACATCGGCCTCCCCGATGTGCGCCAGGCGATCCTCTGGCGCAGTGGCCGGATACTCACGCCAATCATCCAGCAGGTTCCGCAGCGCGGACAGATCAAGATCCTCGGGATGCAGGGAGGCCAGATCGAGAAAGACACCGGAAAGCATAAGGAAATCCTGATTTGTTGACGAAATTCGCATTCTAACTACCGGCACGACCGCCCGCCGATCCGGTAGAATACGGCTTTGGCCGACCGGGTCCGCCTTCATGGAACGCATCCGAGAGATCCCCTACAACTACACCTCCTTCTCCGACCGCGAGATCGTCATCCGCTACCTGGGTGAGGCTAACTGGCAGCTCATCGAGCGGCTGCGCGGCAGCCGTCGCACCGGGCGTTCGGCACGCATGCTGTTCGAGGTGCTGGGCGACATGTGGGTGGTCGAGCGCAATCCCTACCTGCAGGATGACCTGATCGACAACGTCGAGCGGCGCAACGCGCTGATCGAGGCACTGGCACACCGCCTGCGCCAGTTCGAGGCGCGGCTGAACGACAACGCCGATGCTGCCCGCCTGCTCGAGGCCGCGCGCGAGGCGGTGGACCGCTTCGCCAACTGCTTCGGTGAGCGCGCCCAGCTGCGCGCCCGGGTGCGCAAGGCGCTGGCCAAGGTCACCCGGCGCGACAACATCGATTTCTCGGGCCTGGCGCGGGTCTCGCACGCCACCGACGCCACCGACTGGCGGGTGGAGATGCCCTTCGTGGTGATCTCGCCAGACACCGAAGAAGAGGTCGCGCCCGTGGTGCAGGCCTGCATCGACTGCGGTCTGAGCCTGATTCCGCGCGGCGGCGGCACCGGCTATACCGGCTCGGCAGTGCCACTGGACGCGCACTGCGCAGTGATCAACACCGAGAAGCTGGAGTTCCTCTCCGACGTGGAATACATCGAGCTGCCCGGGGTGGAAGGCACTGTGCCCACGGTACGCGCCGGCGCAGGCGTGGTCACCCGCCGGGTCTCCGAACTGGCCGAGCGCCACGGCCTGGCCTTCGCGGTCGATCCCACCTCGCAGGACGCCTCGACCATCGGCGGCAATATCGCCATGAACGCCGGCGGCAAGAAGGCGGTGCTCTGGGGCACCACGCTCGACAACCTGGCGAGCTGGCGCATGGTCACCCCACAGGGTGACTGGCTGGAGGTCACCCGGCTGGAACACAACCTGGGCAAGATCCACGAACAGGAAACCGTGCGCTTCTCGCTGCAACGCTACGCGCCCGACGGTCACACTCCGCGTGGCGAGCCCGAACTGCTGGAGATGCCCGGCAGCGTCTTCCGCAAGGCCGGCCTGGGCAAGGATGTCACCGACAAGTTCCTCGCCGGCCTGCCCGGCGTGCAGAAAGAAGGCTGCGACGGCCTGATCACCTCGGCACGCTTCATCCTGCACCGCATGCCCGCGCACGTGCGCACCGTCTGCCTGGAGTTCTTCGGCGACGACCTGGCCCGCGCGGTGCCGGCCATCGTCGAGATCACCGACTTCATCGAGGCCACCGAGGGCGTGCAGATCGCGGGGCTGGAGCATCTCGACGAACGCTACGTCAAGGCGGTGCGCTACAGCACCAAGGCACCGCGCCGCGAGCGGCCCAAGATGGTGCTGATCGCCGATCTCGTGAGCGACGACGAGGCCCTGCTGGGGCGAACCGCCAGCGAGGTGGTGCGCCTGGCCAATGCACGCGAGGGCGAGGGCTTCATCGCCGTCGGCGCCGAGGCGCGCGCCCGTTTCTGGGCCGACCGCGCACGCACCGCGGCCATCTCGGCACACACCAACGCCTTCAAGATCAACGAGGACGTGGTGATCCCGCTCGCGCGGCTGGCCGAGTACAGCCGCGGCGTCGAGCGCATCAACATCGAGGAGTCGATCGCCAACAAGCTGGAGGTCATCCTCGCCTTCCGCCACATCCTCAGCGAGGAGCGCCCCGAAAAGGACGAGGGCGGCATCGTCTCGGGCAAGTTCGACCTGGCCCTCGAACTGCTCGACGACGTGGAGCACCGCTGGCAGACACTGCTCGACAGTCTCGACGAACCAGCCGCGACCATCGAGGTGCTCGATGCGGACGAGCGCGCACGCATCCGCGAGGGCGACCGAGTGATCGACCTGCTGCTGCGCCGCGACGTGCGCGTCTCCTACCGCGGCGAGCTCAAACAGCCGCTGCGCGAGATCTTCCGCGGCAGCGACTGCGAACCGCTGCGCGAGCGCCTGCGCGCCACGCACGCCGAGATCAAGAACGAGCGCCTGTTCGTGGCCCTGCACATGCACGCCGGTGACGGCAACGTGCACACCAACATCCCGGTGCATTCCGACAACTACCGCATGCTGCACCGCGCCGAGCGCATCGTCGACCGCATCATGGCACTGGCACAGTCACTTGACGGGGTGATTTCCGGCGAACACGGCATCGGGCTCACCAAGATCCACTACCTCGAACCCGAAAAGCTCGCCGCCTTCGTCGAGTACAAGCAACGGGTCGATCCCGAGCAGCGTTTCAACCCCGGCAAGCTGATGCCCGGCTCCGGGCTGGAGGGCGCCTACACGCCCTCGCTGCGCCTGGTGCAGCAGGAGGCGCTGATCCTCGAGCAGAGCGAGCTGGGCGCGCTCAACGACGCCATCCGGCACTGCCTGCGCTGTGGCAAATGCAAGCCGAAGTGCATGACCCACGTGCCGCGCGCCAACCTGCTGTACTCGCCACGCAACAAGATCCTCGGCACCGGACTGGTGATCGAGGCCTTCCTGTACGAAGAGCAGACCCGACGCGGCATATCGGCACTGCACTTCGAGGAGATGAACGACATCGCCGACCACTGCACCGTATGCCACAAATGCCAGCCGCCCTGCCCGGTGGACATCGACTTCGGCGATGTCACGGTGCACATGCGCAAGGTGCTCGAACAGGCCGGAAAGAAGCGCTTCAACCCGGGTACCTGGGCGGCCATGCAGTTCCTCAACGCCACCCGTCCCAGCACCATCAAGGCGCTGCGCAAGGGCATGCTGGAGTGGGGATTCAAGGGCATCAACCTGGCCTACGGTCTGGCCAGGAAGACCGGCCTGCTGCGCCGCAACGCCACCCTGCCCGCAGCCACCACCGGACGCCCCAGGCCAGTCGAGATCGCCATCGAGCTGGTGCGCCGGCCGATCCGCGTGGAACTGCCGAAGCGCAGCTACCGCACCGAACTGGGGCTGGAAGATCCGACCCATGTCCCTGTGATCCGCGATCCCGCGCGCGCCGACGAGGACGCCGAAGCAGTGTTCTACTTCCCCGGCTGCGGCTCCGAGCGCCTGTTCTCCGATGTCGGTCTCGCCACCCTGGCCATGCTCTGGGAAGTTGGCGCCCAGACCGTGCTGCCTCCCGGCTACCTGTGCTGCGGCTATCCGCAGACCGCCGCCGGCTTGCACGAGAAGGGCCAGCGCATCACCACCGACAACCGGGTGCTGTTCCACCGCGTGGCCAACACCCTCAACTATCTCGACATCCGTACCGTGCTGGTCTCTTGCGGCACCTGCATCGACCAGCTCATGAAGTACGAATTCGAAAAGATCTTCCCCGGCTGCCGCCTGCTCGACATCCATGAATACCTGATGGAGAAGGGCGTGAGCACCCAGAATGCACCAGGCGTGCAGTATCTCTACCACGATCCCTGCCACACCCCCATGAAGCAACACGACCCGGTGGAGGTCGCGGCCAGCCTGTTGCAGACCGAGGTCCGGCTGTCCGACCGCTGCTGCGGCGAGGCCGGCACCCTGGGTACCGCGCGCCCCGACATCGCCAACCAGCTGCGCTTCCGCAAGAGCGAGGAACTGCGCGCCGGTATCCGCGAACTGACCGGGCACGAACGGGCCGAGGGACAGGTCAAGCTGCTCACCAGCTGCCCCGCCTGCCAGCAGGGCCTGGCCCGTTACGCCGACGAGACCGGCCTGAAGACCGACTACATCGTGGTCGAGCTGGCGCGCGCCCGCCTGGGCGAGGACTGGCAGCGGACCTTCATTGAACGAGCAAAGGCCGGGGGCATCGAGCGTATCCTGCTGTAGCAGGCCCGTCCCCGGGTCGAACCGTTCGCGGCGGGGACGCCGCTCCCGCCGCAGGAGGCCCGTCTCCAGGCCGAACCATTCGCGACGGGGACGTCGCTCCTACCCGTAGGAGGCCCGTCCCCGGGCCGAACCATTCACCGCAGCCCCCTTGCTTTGCATCCCCCCTCGATTCCCTGTAGCTTTGCTCCGGCCGTAACCTAGGGAGTATCCGCCCACACCATGATCTCCGCTCTCGAAGCCCTGCAGAAACTCCGGGAAGGCAACGCCCGTTTCGTCGCCGGTCAGGCGCAAACCCCCGCGCTGAGCTGTGCCGACCGCCGGCAGTCACTGACCAGCGGCCAGACGCCCTTTGCCATCATCCTCGGCTGCTCGGATTCACGAGTACCCGCCGAGATCGTGTTCGACCAGGGCCTGGGCGACCTGTTCGTGATCCGCGTGGCGGGCAACATCGTGGCCCCCTCGCAGGTCGGCAGCATCGAGTTCGCCGCCGAGCGTTTCGGCACGCCGCTGGTGGTGGTCCTGGGCCATTCGCAATGCGGCGCCATCTGCGCCACCATCGAGGAACTGGAACGCCCCGCGGAGAACCGCTCCCCCAACCTGCGCGCCATCGTCGATCGCGTGCGCCCCTCGGTAGAACCTCTGATGGACACCGAGCTGCGCAATGACCGCGACCGCCTGATCGACCGCGCGGTACACGCCAACATCCGCGCCGCGGTCAATCAGCTACAGCATGGCTCGGCCATCCTTGAACGCCTGATCGCCGAGGAGCGCCTGATGGTAGTTGGTGCTCACTATTCTCTGGAGACCGGCGAAGTCAGCTTCGATACGCCGGATTGAGCGCCAACCAGGGGGTGCGGCTCCCCTCCCTGAGACATCAGGGATATCTATGCCCGCATCATTGAACCTTATTGGCAACCTAATGTCAGAGTATTCGGATGCACTGATATTAAGGAGGTATGCCATGAGCAGCCTGATACCGAACTTCCCGCCGAATGGCGTGGTCACCATCAACCGGGTGATCCTGAAACCGGGATACACGATCGACGACCTCCAGGAGCGCGTGGCGCTGCTGTGCGAGAACGTCAAGACATACCATTCCGAGACCGGTTTCGTCGGCGGCTTCGTGGCACTCAACAGTGGGCAGATCTCCAACGAGGGGTCGACCGTGGGCCAGGCCGTGGAGAGCCCGCTGAAGGACCGCGAGGCCCTGATCGTGACCTTCTGGCGCAGCTTCGAGGACCACGAACGCTCGCACCGCAGCGACACCTTCCAACCGCTGTTCCGCGACGTGCTCGAACTGTGCGAGAACGGCAACGAGGAGATCGCCTATCAGATGCTCTGGTCCGGCGCGGCCTACTCGCCCGAAGAGGCCCGTGCCGCACGCGAAGCCAAGGAACGTTACGCGGCCTGAGTGGTCTGACAGGCGATCGCTCTCCCATCCCTCCATAGCGATGGCGTTGCCCCCTCAGTTCGAGGGGGCTTTTTTCGTTCCGGAACCAATTCCCCCGGGCAGACTCCGGTATTGACATTTAAGAAATTGCTTATATACTTTCGGGCATCGACGAGCTGTACCGGTCGAACCAGACACGCAATCGTTCGCACAAAAGAATCCGGAGAGAATCATGAAAAAGATCATCGCCATCGCTGCCATCATCGCTTCCGCCCAGGCCTCTGCCTTCTGGGGCTGGGACAACAGCAACAACGCTACCGACGGCCGCTACAACGGCAAGGGTGACTTCAACGGCAACGCTACCGGCGAGGCCGAGGCCACCTTCAGCATGACCTTCACCGGCAAGGGCAAGACCCGCGGCGATTTCAAGGGCAACGGCGACAGCAACAGCAACTGGGCCGCCTATGGCTACGATGCCCCCTACTACTACGGCTACACGCCCTATGCCGCATCCGTCACCCCGGTGACTGCCCCTGCGCAACCGGCTGCCCAGTAAACTCTGCGGCATCATCGGCGGATCGAAGGCCCGCATCTCCGGATGCGGGCCTTTTGCTTGTCCACGCCCAACCACAGAAGACAGCACGGAACCAAATTCCCCTGCACGGGGCCAAAGATCCCGGAACCACCGCGATACCGGGAGCCCCCCATGCGTCAATCCCTGCTGTTTCTGTTACTGACCCTGTTCACCGCCGGCGCGCTCGCCGAAGCTCCCCCGTACAACCGGGTCAGCCTGTCCGAGCAGGCCAGCACCGAACTGGAGAACGACCGAATGGTCGCCATCCTCTTCGCCCAGGCCGAAGGCCACGACACCGTGGCACCGGCACGCGAAGTCAACCGCACCGTTCGACAGGCCGTGAACAAGGCCCGCCAGCGCCCGGGCATCGAGGTCAGCACGCTCAACTACCGCACCCAGCCGGTGTACGAAAAGGGCCGCATCGTGCGCTGGCGGGTGACCCAGCAGGTCCGCCTGGAGAGCCACGAAGGCCAGGCGCTGGGCAAGCTGATCGGCGAGCTGCAATCCGACAGCCTGCGCGTGCAGTCACTGGGCTACCGGCTCTCGGAAGAGAAACGCCGCCAGCACATCGACGAGGTGATCGAACAGGCACTGCAACGCTTCACCCACCGGGCCCAACGCATCGCCGCCACACTGGGCAGGAAGGGCTACCGGCTGGTGCGCCTGTCGGTCAACGAGGGACGTCCCGGGCCGACGCCGGTACGCCTGGATGCCATGGTGGCCGACACCCCGCTGGCCAGGCGGGCAGGCCCGGTGACCATCGAGTCGAGGCCGGCACCGCGCGCCTGAGCGTGACGGTCAGCGGCGAGATCGAACTGCTCGACTGATCTCTTTCAGTTCGGCGCCGGCAACCCTTCCTCGATCTGCGCCAGACGCGCCCAGGCCTCCGGCAGACGGCGCTCGGGATCGCGGCTGGCCAGCAGGGCACGAGCCTCACGCGCCAGCTCGCCGCGCTGCGCGTCGTCGAACAGGGTGAGCGCGGCGGCCACCGCCTCTTCGCTCTCGCTCAACAGGGTAGGCACCAGCGCCTCACGGTCGATCAGCGACTCGGGATGCAACAGATCGGCCACGAGCGGCTGTTGTAACAGGGTGAAGTGCAGGGCCCGCGCCTGTTCCTCCATCGCCAGTTCCTGCACGGCCAGGGCATCCCCCTCGGCATTGGCACGGACGGTCTGCAAGATGGCCCCGATGAGGTGCTCGATCGCCTGCTTGTTGGCTCCCTGTTCGTCGGCCAGCCCACAGGAGGTCTCGTACAAGCGTTCCAGATCCTCCTTGAGCTGAAGCACCACCTCGGTCTCCTCGCGCGGCTTGAGCGCCACCGCGCGTGACACCGTCTGCCGCAACTCGGTGATGAAGGCCAGCAACTCCTCGTGGTCCAGACGCTGCACCTCAAGCAGGGCCTCGTCATCCGCCACCGCGGGTGGATCGAACAGGGGATTGTCCAGGCGCCGCCGGTAATGACGCTCGTGGCGGCCGGGCAGCTCGCTGAAGGGAATTCGCATGCAACACCTCGGATGGAGAAGGCCATGATTCTACCAGTCGGGGCGGTACCGGGAATCTCGAACCGCAAAAAGACCGGGGACGCGAAGACGACATGCCCGCTCCCTCTCGGGGAAAGACAAGGCATGAAGACGGAAGCTTCTCCCCCTTTCGTCGTCTTTCATGTTTTCATGGCAAATCTCTTTCGCAGCACGAAAACGGAAACCGGAAAATGCCCTCGAACCGCCTTCCTACAGGTCGCCCCGCCGCACGCCTCCGCTTCCGTCGGGGACTGGCGTGGCTGCTGCTGGGCCTCTGCCTGAACACCCTGGCCGTCACCTTGCCGCAGGAACAGGTTCTCACACTGAACGACGGCACCGAACTGCCGCTGGGCATCTACCCTGCCGAAGGCTCGCGCCTGCTGCTGTGGCTGCCCTCGGAGTTCGGTCCATCGCCACGCCAGGGCACACTGGCCGAAGCACTGGCGGCACGCGACATCGAGGTCTGGCTGCCCGACCTGCATGCCGGCTGGTTCCTGGCGCCCGGTCGCTACAGTCTCAACACGATTCCGCCGCAAGCGGTCGCCGAGCTGATCGCACAGGCAGCAGCCACCGGCAAGCAGGTCTTCCTGCTGGCCTCGGGACGCACCGCGGCGCTGGCCTTGCGCGCCCTGCGTCACTTGCAGCTCGCGGGCCGCTCGGGTGCGAACATCGCGGGGCTGATCAGCATTGGCCCGCGCCTGTTCCTGCGCACGCCGCAAGGCGGCGAAGCGGCGGACTTCCTGCCGATCACCACCGCCAGCAATGTCCCCATCCACATCCTGCAACCACGCAACGCCGGGGGGTTCTGGCGACTCGGCCGGGTCATCCGCATGCTCGAACAGGGCGGCGCGCCGGTATCCTGGCAGGTGATCGATGGCGTGCGCGACGCCTTCCACGTACGCGATGACACGGTGCCCGCCGAGGAAGCCGCCAGCGCCCGCCTGCCCGACATGCTGGCCACCGCGATGCAGCTGCTCGCCCCCTCGGGCGGGCTGCCGACCAAGGCGGCACCGATGGCCGGCGAGGACCTGGCCCCGCGCGCTGCCGAGGCCCACGAGCTGCTGCGCCGCTACGAGCCACCCCACCCCGCACCCAAACTGGTGCTCGCACGCCTGGATGGCAGGCCGCTCGACCTGCGTTCATTGCGAGGCCAGGTGGTGCTGGTGAACTTCTGGGCGACCTGGTGCCCGCCCTGCATCGAGGAGATCCCGGCACTGGAGCGCCTGTACCGTGCCCGCCGCGATCAGGGGCTGACCATCCTCGCGGTGGCCGTGGGCGATCCGCCCGAGCGGGTGCGCGACTTCCTGGCCAGCCACCCCGTGCGCTTTCCCGTACTGCTGGACGAGCAGGGCGAGGCGCTCAAGCGCTGGGGGGTACATGCCTTTCCCACCACCTTCGTGCTCGACCGCGCCGGGCGTATCCGCCACGGCGGCTTTGGTGCCTTTGCCTGGGACGGACCGGATATCGCCCCCTATCTCGAACCGCTGCTGCAAGACGCGCTCCGGCCCGCCCTTCCTGACAGACCCCACTCCCCCTGAAAGGGGCACCAAACCTGTCAGGGTGTCACCCTGGCGTCTCATGGTCGGCGCTCAGACCGCCGGAGGCTCCACCGCCAGGCGATCCGCCAACACCGTCAGCTCACGGCGCATGATGCCGGGCAGGGCCGCTCCGGGCACCAGCAGATCCTCGAGCAGAGGGGTGTCGTCACCGCGTTGCGCCGTCCAGTCGGCCTCTTCCGGCATGCGTACCTCGCCGCACCAGACTGCGTGCCGCGAGCGCAGCTCCAGCCGATAGCCCAGGCAGTCATCGAACACCGCGGGCAGCATCAACCAGTAACCGTGACACTCGTGAAGCTTGTGCAACGCAAACCGGGCGAAGGTGACATAGTTGGGATGATCCTGCTCACCACGCAGGCCCGCAGCCCAGGCGCCCTGCGGTACATCACCGCGAAAGCCGACAAGCAAAACGTCACCCCCCTGCCCGGCGGCGATCTGCGCACGCAGCCAGTCGATGGCCGGGTCGGGCGTGGCAAAGGCGGCACTCAACGGAACAGCTCGCGTGGCAGGGGATTGCGGAACCAGGTCTTGCCGCCGTCCGGACTGTGCCAGACCTGGCGGTCGATCACCTTGCGTACCACCTGCTGGTCGGTGAGCACATATTCGATCACTGCGGTCTGTGCCCAGCGCCCGTCGGGCAGCTCGCGCATGTCACCGGCCTCGTAATGAGTGACCCGGACCTTGCCCAGGGTAGGCGGCAGTTCCACCTTCGCACCGGGTTCGACGAATGCATAGAGTTTGAGCAAATCACTCCAGCGCGCGATGGCCTCGTAGGCACGCACCCGCAGACCCAATTCCTTGGGCACCGGCGCATAGGGGTTGGTGGCCATGCAGGCGGCCAGCGACAAGGCAAGCAACAACAGCACCGGCAAGCGCATCCGCAGCATTTTTGACGACTCCCTCGACTGACAAGGGCTTCATGGTAACCGAGGGAACCCCTGAACACGTCATGAAACGCACCCTCAGCGCCGAAACGTGCCATTTCGGCAATGATTTCGTCGTTCCCGAGGTTCCCGAGAACGCACCACGGCAGTTCGGGTATCATGCAGGCCAATCGTCCCAGGAGTACCGGATGTCCCAGCCACCGTCTTCTCCCCCTGACACTACCGAGCCGCTGACCGAGACCCGCATCGGCGACACTCCCATCACCCTGCTGGGCACGGCCCATGTCTCGCGCAAGAGCGCCGAGACGGTGCGCGAACTGATCGAGTCCGGCCGCTACGGGGTGATCGCGGTGGAGCTCTGCCCAAGCCGCCACCACGCACTGAGCAATCCCGAGGCACTGGCGCACATGGACCTGATGCAGGTGTTCCGCGAAGGCAAGGCGGCGATGGTCGCGGCCAACCTGGCGATGGGTGCCTACCAGCAACGGCTGGCCGAGCAGTACGGCATCGAACCGGGCGCCGAGATGCGCGCCGCCATGGCCGGTGCCGAGGCACATGCCCTGCCCCTGGAGCTGATCGATCGCGAGATCGGCATCACCCTGCGACGTACCGCCGCCAACCTGGGCTGGTGGAAACGCCTGGCCCTGTTCAGCGGCCTGCTCGTCGGTCTGGTCTCGCGTGAAGAAGTGGACGAGAAAGAGATCGAACGCCTCAAGGAAGGCGACATGCTGGAGGCGGCTTTTGCCGAGTTCGCCCAGGACCGACAGGATCT
Source organism: endosymbiont of unidentified scaly snail isolate Monju (assembly GCF_000801295.1). Lineage (NCBI taxonomy): Bacteria > Pseudomonadati > Pseudomonadota > Gammaproteobacteria > endosymbiont of unidentified scaly snail isolate Monju. Next base: position 2,174,840 of record NZ_AP012978.1, read on the forward strand.
CTACGAACCACTGATCGCGGAACGTGACCGCTACATGGCAGCGAAACTCGCGCTGGTGGCCCATCGCCGCCCCGGACGACCGATCCTCGCCGTCGTCGGCGCCGGACATCTCAAGGGCATTGCCGAACAGCTTCCGCGACAGACCGACCCCGAGGCCGAGATCGCGCGCCTCGACACCCTGCCACCCAGGCCGCTCTGGCCCAAGGTACTGCCCTGGGTGATCGTGGCCCTGGTGCTGGTCGGCTTCTGGCTGGGCTTCAGCAAGAGCCCGGAGCTGGGATGGCAGATGGTGGGTGACTGGGTGCTGATCAACGGCGGTCTCTCGGCATTTGGCGCCCTTTTCGCCGCGGCCCATCCCCTGACCGTGGTCACCGCCTTTCTCGCTGCACCGCTCACCTCGCTCAATCCCACCATCGGTGCCGGCATGGTCACTGCCGCTGCCGAGTTGATGCTGCGCAAACCGCAGGTGCGCGATTTTGCCAGCCTGCGCCACGACACCATCGAGTGGCAAGGCTGGTGGCGCAACCGCGTCTCGCGTACCCTGCTGGTCTTCCTGTTCAGCACCCTGGGTTCGGTCATCGGCACCTACCTGGCTGGCTTCCGCATCGTCGAACGCCTCACCGGGTAACGGCCGTGGACACCCTGAGCTGGATCATCGTCGCCGCCTTCTACGCCCCGCTGCACTATCTGGTGCCACTGCTGATCACCGCCTTCCGCAGCCCGGATGAACAACGCGCCAGCCAACTGCGGCGCACCGCCATCGACTGTACCCTGTCGATGGGCATCGGCTTCGCGCTGGTGCTCTGGCTGGCACGCGAGAACCTGCAACTGGCGATGCTCATCCTGTTCCTGTCCATGCTGCTGCCCTATGTGCGCCTGTTACTGAGACAACCCTGAGTAAAGCGACACTCAGCGGGGCTCAGGGCGTTCAGCCACAAGGCGCACAGGCAGCAGGCATGGCCATTCCATGTCAAGCCAGCGCAACACCGTGGATGGGCGCCCCGAGGCCCGCCCACGGGGAGCGCTTGGTCCCCTCCCTCGGGCATAGTGCACCGAGCCCCCTCCTGGCCTCCCCCGCAAGCGGGGGAGGAACGGGCTCGTCAAGCTCCTTTGCGTCCTTCGAGCCCTTCGTGGCTACCCCCCGGAAACCTTGGCGTCCTTCGCAGTTTCCCCCACGCACGGCCTGGACACGTCCCGGCCTCAACAACCTTCCTGTCCTTTGTGTGCTTTGTGGTTTTCTCCCGGTCACTCAGGCAGTGCGGCAACGCTCCAGCAGTGTCGGCAGGCGTTTGCACATCACCCCGTAGTACACCACCGGAATCACCACCAGGGTGAGCACGGTGGAGACCAGCAGGCCGAAGATCAGCGACACCGCCAGACCCGAGAAGATCGGGTCATCGAGGATGAAGAAGCCTCCCGCCATGGCCGCCAGCGCGGTGAGCGCAATGGGCTTGGCGCGCACTGCCGCGGCCTGCACCACGGCGCGCTCGAAAGCGATGCCCTCGGCCAGCTGCTGGTTGATGAAATCAACCAGCAGGATGGAGTTGCGTACGATGATACCGGCCAGTGCGATCATGCCGATCATGGAGGTCGCGGTGAACTGCGCGCCCAGCAGAGCGTGTCCCGGCAGGATGCCGATCACCGTCAGCGGGATGGGCGCCATGATCACCAGCGGCGCCAGGTAGGAACGGAACTGCGCCACCACCAGCAGGTAGATCAATACCAGACCCACCGAGTAGGCGATACCCATGTCGCGGAAGGTTTCGTAGGTGACCTGCCATTCGCCGTCCCACTTGATGCTGTAATCATAGGGGTTCTCCGGCTGGCTGAGGAACCACTGTTCCATGCCCAGCTCCTCGCCGATGCGCTCGGAGATGGCAAACATGCCGTAGAGCGGGCTGTCGATGGGGCCGGCCATGTCGCCAGTCACATAGACCACCGGCAACATGTCCTTGTGGTAGATGTTCAACTCACGCTCCGCAGGGATGACCCGCACCACCTCGGACAGGGGCACCAGCTTGCCGCTGGTCTGGCTGCGGACCTTCAGCGACAACAGCTGGCCCAGGTCGGCTCGATCGCCCTCGGAGTAGCGCACCCGCACCGGCACCGCGTACTTCAGGTTGGGGGCGTGGATGTAGGTCATGTCCTCGCCACCCAGGACGATGCCCAGCGCATCGACAATGGCCGACTGCGGGATGCCCAGCTTGGCCGCCTTGGCGCGACCCACCAGCACCACGCCCTTGGTCGAGGGGTGAGTGACCGAATCGTCCACGTCGACAATATCCCTGGTGCTCTCGAACACCTTGCGGATGGCCTTGGCTGCCTTCACCTGGCCGGCGTAGTCCAGGCCATAGACCTCGGCCACCAGCGGCGAGAGCACGGGTGGGCCCGGCGGCACTTCGACGATCTTTGCATTGCCGCCATAGCGTCGGGCGATGGCTTGCAGCGGCTCGCGTACGGCCAGCGCAATCTCGTGGCTCTTGCGCTCGCGTGCATGCTTGTCGATCAGGTTGACCTGAATGTCGCCCAGGTTGCCACCCTCGCGCAGGTAGTACTGGCGCACCAGACCATTGAAGCTGATCGGCGCACTGGTGCCGGCATAGACCTGGTAATCGGCCACCTCGGGCACGGTGGCCAGGTAGTCGGCCATCTCGCCGAGCACCTGGGCAGTACGCTCCAGGGTAGTCCCCTCGGCCATGTCCAGCACCACCTGGAACTCCGACTTGTTGTCGAAGGGCAACATCTTCATCACCACCGTACGGTTGACCACCAGCATCACCGAGCCACCGATCAGCAGCAGCACGGAGAAGAGCAGCAGCCAGCGGTTGCGCCAGCCACGCCGACCCTCGAGGAAAGGCGACATGATGCGTCCGAAGAAGCGGCTGAGCACGTTGTCGGCCTGGTCGTCGTGCGGATGATCGGCCAGGCGGTGTGCCACTGGTGTCAGCAGGCGGTTGGACAGCCAGGGCGTGAACACGAAGGCCACCACCAGCGAGATCAGCATGCCCATCGAGGCATTGATCGGGATCGGGCTCATGTAGGGCCCCATCAGTCCCGTCACGAAGGCCATCGGCAACAACGCTGCGATGACGGTAAAGGTAGCCAGAATGGTCGGCCCCCCGACCTCATCCACCGCCTGCGGAATGGCTTCGAGCAGCTTCTTGCCGCCCAGGCTCATGTGCCGGTGGATGTTCTCCACCACCACGATGGCGTCGTCCACCAGGATGCCGATGGAGAAGATCAGAGCGAACAACGATACCCGGTTGAGGGTAAAGCCCCAGGCCCAGGAGGCGAACAGGGTGATCAGCAGGGTGACGATCACCGCCGCGCCCACGATGACCGCCTCTCGCCAACCCAGAGTGAGGAACACCAGCAGCAGCACCACCGAGGCAGTGGCGAAGATCAGCTTGCTGATGAGCTTCTTGGCCTTGGCGTCGGCTGTCGCGCCATAGTTGCGGGTGACCTCGACCTCGACCCCGTCAGGCACGTAGATCCCCTTGAGCTTCTCGAAGCGTTCGATCACCGCGTTGGCGATGTCCACCGCGTTGGTGCCCGGTTTCTCGGCAATGGCGATGGTCACTGCGGGCCGCTCGCCGGCCTCGGCCAGGGCTTGCGAGGCGTGCGGCCCGGCGCCGATCCAGACGTAGCTGCGTGGCGTGTCCGCGCCCTCGCGAATCGTCGCCACGTCGCGCAGGTATACCGGCCGGCCGTCGAACACCCCGACCACCAGGCCGCCCAGATCCTCGGCGTGACTCAGGAAGACACCGGCCTGCACCAGCATCTCGCCATCCTCGGTGACCACCTCGATGTTGTCGCGCGTGCTGTTCGCGGCCTGCAGGGCACGACGCAGATCGGCGGGATCGAGATGATGCGAGGCCAGCGCCTGCGCCTGTTTCAACCCTGCACGCGCGGCGGCCAGTGCCGCCTGCTGCTGGGAGTCGTCGATGACCACGATGACGCTGCCGGCCTCGACCAGATCATCGACGTCGAACAGGACCTCCTTCACCTGGCCATTGGTCTGCGCCGCCACGGTGCTGGCGTTGACCGCTTCGACCACCCCGTCGAGGTGATACACCCGTGGCACCTCGATCATCACCGCCTCGGCGGTCGGCAGTTCGTCGGCCATGGCGTTCAGCCAGCCCAGGCACAGCGCCGGCAGGCTCAAGATCCACACTATCCTCTTCATGAGGACCCCTGGGATAAAATATAGATTACCCTAATATAAATTGATTCTACCGACCAACAACCCCGGACCGCGCGCGACATTCCCGCACCCCCTTCCTGGGCGCCTCGTTATCGCGATACGCCATGAACTGCGAGAAACAGATCGAGATGACCGGCCACTGCAAACCATCGTTCCAGGAAAACGGGGGCTTCCCACGGTAGGATCGTACTTCACTACATATTCCAAGACTTGCAGGCAATACAGATGTACAGAATAGCCCTTATCGCCGCCTTTCTCCTGCCCTTGTGGTTATTTGCCTGCAACCCGGACTCGGCCAACACCCCCGAGCCGCCCCCACCGCCCCTGCTGGAGGCCGCTGCGGCCGGCGACCTGGCACGTGTGGACACCCTGCTGCAGACCGATCCGGGAGTGGACGTGCGTGACGCCTGCGCGTGGACCCCGCTGATGAAAGCGGCACTCAACGGCCATGTGGAGACAGCGCGCCGGCTGCTCGCAGCCGGCGCCACGGTCGAGGCCACCGACAAGGGCGGTTACACGCCACTGATGCTGGCCGCGCAGCGTGGACACACCGAGATGGTACGTCTTCTGCTGGCGCATGGAGCAAACCCGAACCGCCGGGAAGATACCGAGGGAATCACCGCCCTGATCGCTGCGGCACGCGAAGGCCATGCCCGAACCGTCGGGGTCCTGATCGAGGCCGGCGCCAACCCGCGCCTGCAGGACCATCACGGGCTCGACGCCCTGGCCTGGGCACGCCAGCAGGGCCATACGCAGCTCGTCGAACTGCTCAGCCCCGGTGCGGCAACGCCAGCCAGGCCGACCGCTGCATCTCGTAAAGGCGGCTGATGGTGCGCTGGAACTCGAATGCCAGACGCTCGCCCTGGTAGAGGCGTTCCGGACGCGCCGCCGCGCTCATCACCAGCTTGACCCGCCGGTCGTAGAATTCATCGATCAGGAAAATGAAACGCCGCGTGCGGTCATCCCGCGAGGCCCCCAGCAGCGGCACGCCGGACAGGAACACGGTGTGATGGGTGCGCGCCAGCTCGATGTAGTCGTGCTGACTGCGCGGCGGCCCGCACAGGGCCTCGAAGTCGAACCAGACCACCCCTTCTGCGCGACGTCGACAGGGCATGGGGCGGCCATTGATCTCCAGCGGCCCGTCGAGCACTGCCTCTCCGGCGATGCGCTCGAACTCGCTGGCCATGGCCGCATCCGCCGCTGCGTCTGCAGGACAATGATAGATGGCCGCCCCGGCCAGGATCTCGCGCCGGAAGTCGCGTTCGCCACCAAGCTCCACCACCTCGAGGTGCTGCTCCAGCAGGTCGATCGCCGGCAGGAAGCTGGCACGCTGTATTCCGTCATGGTAGAGCTCGCGCGGCGGCACATTGGCGGTGGTGACCAGCACCACGCCCTGCGCGAACAGGGCGCGCAACAGGCCGGCCAGGATCATGGCATCACCGATGTCGCTCACATGAAACTCGTCCAGGCACAGCAGGCGTGCCTCGCGCGCCATCTCCCGAGCCACCCGTTGCAGAGGATCTCGCTCGCGCAGCCCGGCCAGGCGTGCATGCACCTGCTGCATGAAACGGTGGAAGTGCCAGCGCTGGCGGCTCGGCTCGGGAGCGAGTTCGAAGAACAGATCCATCAACCAGGTCTTGCCTCGCCCGACACCACCCCAGAGATAGATCCCCTTTGGTGGCACGGCACGCTTCCCCATCCAGCGACGCCATGCCGACGGTTGCGTGACCGGCAGGCGATCGCCCAGTGCCTGCAGGGCCTCGAGCGCGGCCAGCTGGTGAGAGTCGGGGGCATGCCCGGCACGGGCCAGGCGCTGATGATAGTGCTCCTCGAGGCGCACGCGGTTCCGGGCTCAGTCCTGCTCGGGGCCCTGGTAGCGATCGTCGAGGTTGGCCGGGCAGAGCACGCTGCGCATGGTGCCGATCAACTCCAGCAGCTTGCCGTTGCGAATCCGGTAGTAGATGCGGTTGGCTTCCTTGCGCGAGGTGAGGATGTTCTTGTTACGCAACTGTTCGAGGTGCTGCGAGATGTTGCTCTGCGAGGTACCGGTGTGCGCCACGATCTCACCCACCGACATCTCCTTGTCACCCAGGGTGCAGACGATCTTCCAGCGCAGCGGGTGCGCCAGCGCCTTGAGGGCATTGGCCGCCAGGGTCGGATCTTCGTCCACCGGCGTGGGCTTGGCGGATTCCTGCTCACTCATCTTGACCACCACTTCTTGAGAATATTCGCGAATGCCAATCTGTGAATGATAGCAGCCGCCATCAATCTTCGCAGTCCACCTTGCGGTAACCCCGCATCTTCTTGGCAATGCACAGGATCTCCTCGATCTCACCCGCCTCGTTGGTGATCGCGGTGCGCGAGAACAGGATGGGCACCCGCTCCCCCTTGCGGTCGATCAGCGCCGCCTCGATATCCTTGAGCGCCCCACTGCGGATCAGGGCCTCCAGCCAGGTGCCCATGAAGGCGTTGGCCTGTTCCTCCCCCTCCTCCTCGAACACATCGCCGATGGACATGCCCTGGAGCTCGGCTTCGGAATAGCCCAGCAGGCGCTGCGCCGCCGGGTTGGCCTCCATGATCCGGCCGTCGGGCCAAAGCACGAACAGCGCCTCGCCCATGTTTTCGACAATCTTGCGCAGGTGTTGGTTCGCCTTCTGCAGCTCCGCGGTACGCTCGGCCACCTTCTGCTCGAGGATCTGGTTGAGCTGGCGCTCCTTCTCGATCAGCCGGAAATAGGTGCTGACCTTGTTGATCAGCTGGTTGTCGTCGATCGGCTTGAGCAGATAGTCCACCGCGCCGATCTCGTAACCGCGCTGCTGGAATTCCTCGCTCTTGAACGCGGCAGTGAGAAAGATGATGGGGATGTCGCGCGTCTTCTTGCGTGCCTTGAGCAGCTGCGCGGTCTCGAAGCCATCGACCTCGGGCATCTGTACATCGAGGATGATCAGGTCGATGTCGGGATGGGCCTGAGCGATCTCCAGCGCCTCGGTGCCGCTGCTCGCCTCGAGGATCTCGACCCCCATGTGCCTCGACAGCAGGGTGCGCAGGGTGAACAGGTTGTCCGGGTTGTCGTCTACGGCGAGGAGCTTGAATCCCTCGTAGGGCTTGTTCATGGATTCTCCGCAGGCTGTTTCCATGCGAGCAGGGTCCGGCGCAGGGCCTCCAGGTCCAGCGGTCGCGGCAACACCCGACCATCCGCCAGGTCCGCCACGCAGCTATCCGGCGGGACCTCGCCCAGCACTACGAGCAGGGGCGCGGATCCGTCCGGCCGCATTTTCCCGATCCTATCACAGAGGTCCTGATCCACCAGATGGGGATCGAGCACCACCAATTCCATTCCCCTACCCTCGTCCAGCGTCTCGAGCGCCTCCTCGGCATCGCAGGCCAGCGACACCTCCGCCCCCCAGCCCTTGAGCGCCTGGCTCAGCCGCAACTGGGTGCGCACGTCGGCCTCGACCAGCAGGGCCTGCCGTCCGCGCAGGTCGGGTACGGTTGCCTCCTCGGGTTGTTCCGGCGGCTCACTCCCGGCGACGGCGCCCTCCGCCTCCGCCACCGACGTTTCATCCTCCGCAACACCGGCATCCGGGACTTCCGCATCACAGCCCAGGGGCAGCAGCAGCGAGAATTCGGAGCCCTGACCCGGCGCGCTGCGCAGCCGCAGATCGCCGCCGAGCAGGCGCGCCAGCTGGCGGCTGATGGTCAGGCCCAGGCCGGTACCGCCATAGCGCCGGCTGGTCGAGCCATCGGCCTGCTGGAAGGCCTCGAAGATGTGCGCCTGCTTGTCCTGCGGGATGCCAATGCCGGTATCACGCACCGCCAACTCGATGGCATGGGGCGCCTGCGCCGGGCGTGCGATCAGGCGTACCTCGCCACTGTCGGTAAACTTCAGGGCATTGGAGATGAAGTTCTTGAGGATCTGGCGGATCTTGTCGGCATCGCTGCGGATCACCGGCGGCGTGTCGGGGTGCTGCTCGATCACCAGGCGCAGGCCCTTCTGGTCGAACTGTGGTTGCATCAGCTCGCGTACCTCCTCGAGCAGCAGTTCGGGATCGACCTCCTCGCAATATACCGCCACCTTGCCGGCCTCGATGCGCGAGTGATCGAGAATGTTGTCGATCAGGTTCTTCAGATCGGTGCCCGCCTTGTGGATCACCCACGCCTGCTCACGCTGTTCCTCGCACAGCCCGGAGTCCTTGCCGGAGAGCATCTTCGACAGCAGCAGGATGGAGTTGAGCGGGGTGCGCAGCTCGTGGCTGACATTGGCCAGGAACTCCGACTTGTAGCGGTTGCTCTGTTCCAGTTCGCGCATCGAACGTTGCAGGCGCCGCGCCTGGATGGCATGGCGTTGCGACAGGCGGGTCAGGTCGGCAGACAGCTGTTCCAGCTCGCGGGTGTCTCCCCAGTCGAAGGTTACCGGGCTGGCGCTCTCGAGGGTGGTGCGGATGCCCTGGATCAGCTCGCTGCCGATCTGCTCCACCCGGCGCGCCAGGATACGCGCTGCAATCAGCAACAGAAGGATGAGCCCAAACACGATCACCAGCACGCGCTTGACCAGCTCACTGCGGAAGGCCTCCAGCGGGGCCAGATCGACCTCGCGACCAACCCACAGTGGCCGCCCGGATTCCGTGACGAACATGGGCACCCAGATCATGCGCCGGCCGCCGCTCTCCCAGAGCACCGGCTTGCGCCGCGCGAACAGCACCTCGAGACCGGGATGATCGGTGAAGGCGTTGCCGGGCGAACGTGCCATGCCTGGCAGGCGCAGGTAGCTGCCATCGTCGAGCACCCAGAGGATGGCCGGATCGCGGCGCACCAGGCCACTGATGTCGATGGTGATGACCACCGCACCCCGGTACTCGCTCTTGGCACGCACCGGTCCCATCATCTGCAGGTTGACGATACGAGGCGGGTCGGCCGCATCCAGGTGTACGCGCACCGGGCTGTAGGCCACGTCCTGCACGATGCCGGAGCGAATGGCCTGCAACTGTTCCTCGGGCAGGGGCGGCAGGGGGTCCGGCGGCGCCTGCCACAGGCCGCTGTCGGGGTCGCGTGCCAGCCAGAAGCGCTCACGCGCATCGGCATCGAGGAAACGGATCTCGATGATGTCACGTTCCTGGTCGAGGATACGGTTGATCCAGGCGGTGTAGCGCGCGCGGTCGAAATCCACCCGCACCGAACTGGCCGCCCCCTCGTCGCCCAACAGGGAGGGCTTGGGCAGACGCGCAAGCAGGCGCACGTTGGCGTCGCGGCTGGCCAGGTGCTGGTCGAGGTCACGGAAGTCCTGGCGCAGATTCTGCAGGAAGGACTGGCGATAGAAACTGTCCACCCGCTCGAGCACCAGCGGCAGATTGATGACCACCGCCATGAGCAGGGGCATCAGGGCAAAGATGAACAGAAACAGCAGGATGCGGGTACGCAACGACATGACCGAACCATAGCGCGAATATCCGGCATCCTCCAGCCACCGGCCAACGTGCCACAATGGGCGCACCATGTCGCTGCCCATCCTCTACCTCGACGATCATCTGGTCGCCATCCACAAGCCCAGTGGGCTGCTGGTGCACCGCAGCCCCCTCTCGCGCGACCGGGTGTTCGCCCTGCAACAGCTGCGTGACCAGCTCGGCCGCCGGGTGTGGCCGGTGCACCGCATCGATCGTGCCACCTCGGGGGTGCTGCTGTTCGCACTCGACCCGGCGACGACGCAGGCGCTGGCCGGGCAGTTCGAACGCCACGAGGTCGAGAAGGAATACCGTGCCCTGGTGCGCGGCTGGACAGACAAGGAAGGAGTGATCGACCACCCGGTACGCGACGAGGAAGGGCACGGCCGTCCGCAACCGGCGATTACCCGCTATCGTCGCCTGCACCGGGTGGAGCTGCCGGAGCCAGTCGATCGTTACCCGACCTCACGCTACTCCCTGGTCGCAGTCACGCCCCTGACCGGCCGGCGGCACCAGATCCGCCGGCACTTCAAGCACATCTCGCATCACCTGATCGGCGACACCACACACGGTAACGGCCGCCACAATCGCTTCTTCCGCGAGCGCTTCGGTATCCACCGCCTGATGCTCACCGCGCAGCGGCTGTGCCTGACCCATCCGGTCAGCGGCGAACGCCTGTGCCTGAATGCCCTGCCCGAACCCGAATGGCTGCGTCTGTTCGATACCTTCGGCTGGAAGCAACCGGACATGTGTGCCAAGGGAAAGAAATGAAAAGGCCCGCGCGAGGCGGGCCTGTCGCGGTGCCAGGGCACCGGGGAAGATGGTAGCAAGGGGCGGACTCGAACCGCCGACCCCCGCATTATGAGTGCGGTGCTCTAACCAGCTGAGCTACCTTGCCAAAGAAGGCGGCAGATTCTCCACCAGGACCCGGTGATTGTCAATGCGCTCCCGTTCGGCCCGGGGACGGGCCTCCTACAGCGCCCCCCACAACGCCATGCGCAGGAGCGGCGTTCCCGCCGCGAACCACCTGGCGGAAGGCGGCGATTTCAGACATTGAAACGAAAATGCATGACATCGCCGTCCTGCACGATGTAGTCCTTGCCCTCGAGCCGCAGCTTGCCAGCCTCCTTGGCGCCCTGCTCGCCACCACAGGCCACGAAATCCTCGTAGGAGACCACTTCGGCACGGATGAAGCCGCGTTCGAAATCGGTATGGATGACACCGGCGGCCTGCGGCGCGGTGGCGCCGATGGGCACCGTCCAGGCACGCACCTCCTTGACCCCGGCGGTGAAGTAGGTCTGCAGCCCCAGCAGGCGGTAGCCAGCGCGTACCACCCGGTCCAGACCCGGCTCATCCAGCCCCATCTCGGCCAGGAACTCCTGTTTCTCCTCGTCGTCCAGCTCGGCGAGTTCCGCCTCGATGGCCGCACACACCGGTACCACCTCGGCCCCCTCCGCTGCCGCCATCTCGCGCAGCGCATCCAGATGCGGGTTGTTCTCGAAGCCGTCGTCGTCCACGTTGGCGATGTAGAGCGTGCGCTTGGCGGTGAGCAGGTGCAGCTCGCGCAACCCCGCCTGCTCCTCGTCGGTCAGCTCCAGGGTGCGCACCGGCAGGCCCTGGTCGAGATGCGCATGCACCCGCTCGAGCAGTTCCTTCCAGGCGATGGCCTTCTTGTCGTTGGTCTTGGCCTGCTTGACCGCCTTCGCCAGCGCCTTGTCCACCGTCTCCATGTCGGCCAGTGCCAGCTCGGTGTTGATGACCTCCACGTCGGCCAACGGATCGACTTTTCCGGCGACGTGGACGATGTCGCCGTTCTCGAAACAACGCACCACCTGGGCGATGGCGTCGGTCTCGCGGATGTTGGCCAGGAACTTGTTGCCCAAGCCCTCGCCCTTGGAGGCGCCGGCCACCAGGCCGGCAATGTCCACGAACTGCATGGTGGTCGGCAACACCTGCTGCGGCTGGACGATCTCGGCCAGGCGGTCGAGTCGCGGGTCAGGCAACGGCACCACGCCGACATTCGGGTCGATGGTGCAGAAGGGGTAGTTCTCGGCCGCAATGGTGGCCTTGGTCAAGGCATTGAAGAGGGTGGACTTGCCGACGTTGGGCAGGCCCACGATACCGCATTTGAAACCCATGGGCGGACTCCGCTGACAGGACGATGCCGGCCGGGCTCGACCCGACCGACGGAAAGGTGCGAAGGATAGCGGAATCCCGCGGCGTCGTCAGGCGACCTTGAACAGCTTGTCGAAATTGGCGATGCGCAGGATCTCGCGGATGCCCTCGTTGCCATTGATCAGCTCCACCGGATGGCTCTTGTCGCCGTGCTCGCGCAGCTGCAACAGCATCCCCATCGCCGAGCTGTCCATGTATTCGGTGCCCGAGAGATCGACCACGAACTTCTTCTGTCCCTTGGGCAGATCCTTGTAGGCATTGAGAAAGTCCCGGTGAGTCGCGAAATCGAAACGCCCGATCACCTGGATGGTCACGGTATCACCTGCTTCGGTACTGGTCACCGCCATGGTGTCGTCCCTCCTGTCATCCAATAACCACAGCTTCAGAAGAGTTCCACGTCGCCCGCATCCATGTTCTGCTGGACCACGGGTCCGCCCGCGCGGGCCTTCCATTGCAATCCGGCTTGTTCCACGCGGCGGCTCAGTTCGGCCAGGCGGGCGGCCGTCTCTTCCGCCGCCTCACCCTCGGCGAGATGGCGAAGGTCGACCACCCCCCCCCCGCAGAATTCGGTCATCAGCCTCTGCAGCTGCTGCAGGTTACCAGTCGAGTGCTCGGCCAGCTGGCGCACGATGTCCTCGAACTGCAGGGAACGCACTGCGTCACCCACCAGACGCTCGATGTCCGTTCCGATGCGGTTGAGTTCATCCAGCGCCTTCTCGATCTCACCGTTCAGTCCCTCGATGTGCCCCAGCATCTGCTGCACCTGCTGCTTGGACTGGATGGCAAAATTCATGTCCTGGGAAGCCAGGTCCGAGATGATCTCCCGTGCCTTGTTGATGTCGGCGATGGAGCAGCCGATGACCTCGCGTATCTCGTCGTTGAAGCGATCAGAGCGCAGCGAGAGCTTGCGCACCTCGTCGGCGACCACCGCGAAACCACGACCCGCATCGCCCGCGCGCGCCGCCTCGATGGCGGCATTGAGCGCCAGCAGGTTGGTCTGGTCCGCGATCACCTTGACATCGTTGAGCAGATTGTTGGCGCGTGTCATGTGGCTGACCATGTCGTCGATGCGCTCGACCATGGCCATGCTGTTGGCGCTGGTATTGACGACGTATTCGACAAAATAGTTGAGCACCTTGTCAGTCTGCTCGACAAAGCCGAGCGTGCCGCCATCCGCACCTTCTTCGTCCTGGCGGTGCAATCGCTCGATCAGGACGGACACGCGTTCGTGTTGTACCTGCACTCGCTGGTGCAGTCCCTGGAAGGAGGTCTGCAAGGTAGCTACCGCTTCGCCCACCAGTTGCTGTATGCGTTCCAACTCGTCACGCATGGCAGATCCCGTCTCCTCGATGGCCTCCTGCACCTGCCTGGCGAGTGTATCGAGTGCCTCCTGCACCAAGACGGAAGACGAGGACGATGTCTCGCCTTCATCCGTGACAGACGAGTGCCTGGCATCTGCCATCACACCCGCCATGATCACCACCGGGAGCATCACGGCCCACGCCCAATAAGGCAACAAGGGATCCGCCAGGGCCATTCCTGCTGCCAACGACAGAAGCGCGAGCAACGTAAGCCGATGTGACTGAATATGGGTAAACAATGGCTTCATGACCGACCTCGCACCAAATCGCCTTCCTGGACATCCTGCTTAACGGCGCGACATTCTGCTTCTTGAGCACTCATCCGTGCACCAGCTCCACGAGACGTGACGCAATCCGTCCCAGGGGCAGCACCTCGTCAGCGTAGCCTCGCTTGACCACTTCGCCCGGCATGCCCCAGACCACGCTGGTCTTCTCGTCCTGGGCGATGATGGGCGCGCCCGCGGCCTTCAACTCACCCATGCCCTCGGCACCGTCGTCACCCATGCCGGTGAGCATCACACCGATGGCATTCGGGCCGGCGTTCTGCACCAGGGAGCGCAGCATCACGTCCACCGAAGGCTTGTGGCGGTTGACGGGGGGGCCGTCGTTGAGTCGACACACATAGCGCGCACCGTCACGCTCGACGATCAGGTGACGATCACCGGGCGCAATGTACGCATGTCCAGGACGAATCTGCTGACCGTCCTCGGCCTGACAGACCGACAAGGCCGTGAGGCCGTCCACCCGCCTGGCGAAAGGCGCAGAGAAGGCCGCCGGGATATGCTGGGTGATGACGATACCGGCCTGGATGTCCGCCGGCAGCTGCATCAACACTTCCTTTATCGCCTCGGTGCCGCCGGTGGACGAACCGATACCGATGATGCGGTCGGTGGTACGAAAGAGCCGTGCCGGAGGACGCGCCTCGAGTACCACGTCCACCGAGTGACGTGGTGCCGCGTCACTGCCCGAGGCCTTTTCGAGCGCAGGGCGCCGCTCCAGCGGGCGCACCCGCGCCTTGGCGGCCATGCGCACCTTCCCGATGATCTCCTCGGCATAGGAGACCAGCCCCTCGGCCACGTCCAGTTTCGGCTTGGCCACGAAGTCCACCGCACCGTATTCCAGGGCACGCAGGGTCACATCCGCCCCCTGCTCGGTAAGGCTGGAGACCATGACCACCGGCATGGGACGCAGGCGCATCAGGTTGCCGAGAAAGGTTACCCCGTCCATGCGCGGCATCTCGACATCGAGCGTCAACACGTCCGGGTTTAGCTTCTTGATCTTCTCGCGTGCGATATAGGGGTCGGGCGCTGTGCCGACCACCTCGATATCGGGCGTCTCTGCGAAGATGCTGGTCAGCACCTGTCGTACCAATGCTGAATCGTCCACGATCAGCAACTTGATCTTTTTCATGTCCCTTGTTCCCCTGCTCCCTGTTGGCTCAGAAAAGTTCAATATCACCCTGCACAGGTTGATGCGTGATCTGTTCGTGATAGGCCGTCTCCCGCTTTATCACCGTGTCGTTGTGCAGATCGCGCAGGCGCTTGACCAGCGCCTTGCCAGTGCGCGGGAAATAGATGACCTTGCGCGGGTATATGGAACCCACGTCTTCGGATACGAGGGGAATGCGCTCGGTCGCCAGGTAATCGTGCACGAAGGCGATGTTGCGCTCTCCCACGTCGCTGAGATTCTGCATGACCTTGCCACCACCGAAGATCTTGGCTTCCAGGTTGCGACGCTGACCACCGTGCTTGAGAATCTCGTTGATCATGTGCTCCATCGCGTAGTTGCCATAGCGCGTGGCGTTGCTCAACACCTCTTCACCGCCCCAGCTGCCGTTCTCCGACAACGGCAACATGAAGTGATTCATGCCCCCCACCCCCAGGCGGCGGTCGCGAATACAGGCCGAGACACAGGACCCCAGCACCGTGGTGATGTATTCGTCATGTACGGTAACGTAGTACTCGCCAGGGAGAATCTTGGCCGCGGGACACTGGCGATGCTTGTCCCAGTAACGCTTGATATGGGAAAAGCCCGGCAGAGGGCTTCCCAGGTCTGGCCGAACCCTGGCCTGCACACTCATTTCACCCTCCGGTAGATAGTCTTGCCGATCAGTTCGAAGCGGTCGGTGGCCTTGAACAGTGACTCCGAGTGACCGATGAACAGAAACCCCCCTGGCTTGATGACGTCGGCAAAACGCTCCACCAGGCGAATCTTGGATTCCTTGTCGAAATAGATGATGACATTGCGACAGAAGATGATCTCCATGGGCTCCTGCTGCCACGGTTGCATCAGGTTGAGCTGGCGAAAGCTGATGCGTTGCCGCAGTTCGGGCTTCACCCGAACCATACCCTTCTGGTGCCCCTTCCCCTTGAAAAACCAGCGCCTCAGCCGTTCCCGGGGCAGTCCCTCGACCCGATCCATGCGATAGATGCCACGCGAGGCCTTGGCCAGCACGTCGGAATCGATGTCCGTCGCGGTGATATCCACCTCCCAGCCCTGCAGGGAAGCCATTTCACCAACCACCATGCCGATGGAATAGGGCTCCTCACCGGTAGAGCACCCGGCCGACCAGATACTGATCCTCCGATCACCGTTGACGCGCATGCGTTCCGGCAACGCATGATCGCGCAGGTACTCGAAATGGTGATTCTCGCGAAAGAAGGCCGTGAGGTTGGTCGTGATGGCGTTGACCAGCTCGGTCAATTCGGCCTCGTCATCCCCAAGCTTGAGGTAGTTGCAATAGGCCGCGAAGTCCGGCAGGCCCAGAGCGCGCACGCGCCGCGACAGACGCGAGTAGAACATGTCGAACTTGTCGTCACTGACGACAATGCCAGTATGCTGGTTTGCCAGCCGGCGCAGGAAATCGAAGTCCTGCTGGGTGAAATGAAATTCCCTTTGTGAAGCGAGCGCCGTCACATCCCCTCCTCCGCTCAGAACAACTCGATGTCGTCGATGTCTCCCTCTTTGAGGCGCTCCCTGACACGCTCCAGCGCCTCCTCGACGCTGGCCCCTTCGACCAGGGCCTCGAACATCTCCTGTTCCTCGCGCATGGTGTAGCGACCACGGATGTGTTCCTGCAGGGTGTACCACTCGCCGGGGTTGTAGAGACGCGAAGAATCGGCCACCAGGTCACCCAGTTGCTCGAGCGCGTGTTTCACATGATCCAGGCGCTGCGGGAGACGGTCATAGAACTGGAAGGCGACGATGCTCTGCTGTATGCCTCCCTGCACCTCGGCGCAGTCCGCCGCGATGGCCTCGGCCACCTCGCTTTGCTCCGGAGGCAGTGCCTTGACATGCTCGCTGATCGCCTGAATGCGCTCCACCATGTGGGTAAAGGAACGAGTCAGTGCCTCGACCGAATCCTCGCCCTCGTGCATGGCCATGGCGATCTGTGCCACCGACAGATTGAGCATGCGCACCGTCTCGGTGATCTGGCTCCAGTCCAGGTCCGGCGCCACGGCGGTAGAGGGGCCTGATTGCCTCATGGTCTGACTCATTCCCAGGTCTCTCCTTTCAGTGCGTGTTTTGCAGTTGATCGAGTTGCATGGCGCTGCTCACCCCGAGTTGCCTGGCCGAGCCAAGCAGACGAGGAGAAGCACCGATCCAGTTCACAGGGAGGGAGCGGGAAACCGCATCCTTGACGAAGGCCAGCAACAATTGCATCCCCGCGCCATCGACCACCTCGAGCGCCTGACCGTCGATATGTACTTCAGACTGGCGATCGAGATGCCGGACCAGCACTTCGTGGTAATTACCCACCTCACCGATAGTCAGGCTCTCGGGCAGTACCAGCCGCCCCCCGCCACCATCGTCGGCCGCATCGGCAGTCTTGCCCTCGGTCATTTCGTCTGGGACCGCGGCGACATCCCCCAGGGCCTCCTCGGCGATATCATCCAGGGGGTCATGCGACATCACAGGTTTCTTGCTGCTCATGGCAGTTCACCTCTCTCTCCAGGAGTTCTTCGGCCAGCGCCGCGAATTCCGCCGCCGAGCGGCTGCGTGCCCGATATTCGAAAATGGTTCTCCCCGCGCCAGCACATTCCGCCAGCACCGCCGCCTCGCTGATCGCGGTTTGCAGCAGCTGGCGGGGGAAGTGCTGCCGGATCTTCTCGCACACCTCGCGCGAGAGACGCCGCCGCGCCACGTAACGGCTGAGAAAGATCTCGCGTTGCAAGGGGCGGGCGCGCAGGGCTTCGACCTTGCCCAAGGTGCGCATCAGACGCGCCAGACCGGTCAATGAGAGGAAATCGCCAGCCACCGGCACCAGCACACGATCCACCGCCAGCAGGGCATTCATCACCAGCAGGCCGGCCGAGGGCGGGCAGTCGAAGATCAGGTAATCGACATCGGGACAGGCGCGTTGCAATGCCGTCTGCAACAGGCGGGCGCGCTCGACGCCGCCTTGCAGGCGTTCGACCTCGCCCAGGCCGTTGCCGGCCGGCACCAGCTGCAACAACTCGCGTGTGGCAACCGCGACCTCCTCCAGCGCCTGGTCGTGCAATAGCGTCCGGTCCACACCGTTGGCCGGCGCCCGGAACAAGCCCAGACAGGGCGACAGGTGCCCCTGGGGATCGAGATCCACCAGCATTACCCGATGACCACGCAAGGCCAGTGCGTGCCCGAGATTGACCGCCGTGGTGGTCTTGCCGACCCCACCCTTCTGATTGATGACCGCCAGGGAATGCATGACTTCAGCCTCCCGCCAGGCCAGTGACTCGGGCCCAGTCCTCGTCCGAAAAGATGCGATCGACATCCATCATGACGATCATGTGTTCGCCATCGCTCACCATACCGGTGAGATAGGCAGCCTGGGCACCTGCCACACCGCGGGGTGGAGGTTTGACCTCATGGCTGGCCGTGTCGATGACATCCGAGACGCCATCCACGACCATGCCGACAAGGTGACGATCCCCCTCGGCGGACGAAAGAGAGACGATGATGACCACCTGGGTGGGCTCATAGGCCGGGTCGGGAATACCGAAGCGGATCCGCAGGTCCACCACCGGAACGATGGTGCCCCGCAGGTCCAGCACTCCCTTCACGTGCGGCGGCATGTCCGGCAGGGCGCGCACCGGCTCCCAGCCACGGATCTCCTGAACCCGCAGGATGTCGATACCGTAGAGATCGTCGCCGAGCCGGAAGCTCAGATACTGCCCTCCCACGACCTCGGTCAGCGGATCCTGCATGCCGGTCCCCTCTGCCGTGTTCATTGGGACACCTTGCCTTCGACGGTCTGCAACAGGCCGACGATCTCCCCGGATAGCTGCTCGATCTCGCGGTAACGCCGCTCGGCCTCGTCTGTGCGACCGGCCTCCTTGAGATCGATGATCTCGCGGATCACCGCGTGCAGGCGCTCATGGCGCTGCTCCATGGTCTGCATCTCGTCGATGTGCCCGTACTGCGCCAGCCCCTGGCTGTACAGCCACTTGCCCAGGGCGCAATCACGATGCGAAACGGCCTCAGCATGGGTGAGCGCCTTGCGCCCGTCGAGGAAGTCACGGATCTTCTAGCGCCAGGCCAGGTGCGCGGTACGCGCGGCGAAGAAATCGAAGGTTGCATCCTGACCATGGGCATGCACATGCCCGTGTCCCTTCTCCTGCACCAGTTCGCGGACCAGTGCCTCCGGGTCCTGCGCCACGTCGAAGAAGGAGATGCCACGCTCCATCTCCTGCGCCTTGTCATACAGCGAAGAGGAGGCGGCAGCGATCTCTTCAGCGAGCGCGGCATTCTGTTGCGTGACCTCGTCCATAGCGGTCACTGCGCGGTTCACCTGGTCGATACCGGCGGCCTGCTCGACACTGGCAGCGGCGATCTCGGCGACGATGTCGCCCACCTTCTTCACGCCCTGCACGATCTCGGACAGGGTCTCGCCCGATTCGCTGACCAGCTCACTGCCAACCTCGACCTTGTCCACGCTGTCCTGGATGAGATCCTTGATCTCCTTGGCCGCCTCCGCCGAGCGCGAGGCCAGGTTGCGCACCTCGGTGGCCACCACCGCGAAGCCGCGGCCCTGTTCGCCGGCACGTGCAGCCTCCACCGAGGCATTGAGCGCCAACAGGTTGGTCTGGAAGGCGATCTCGTCGATCACGCCGATGATCTCGGCAATCTTGGCCGAAGCCTGATTGATATCCTCCATGGCCTTCACTGCCTTGCTGACGACCTCACCACCCTTCTCGGCGAGTTGCCGCGCACTGCCGGCAACCTGGTTGGCCTGCTGCGCGTTGTCGGCATTGTTGCGCACCGTGGAGGTGAGTTCTTCCATGCTGGAAGCCGTTTCCTCCAGGCTGGAGGCCTGCTGTTCGGTTCGCGCCGAGAGGTTGGTGTTGCCGGAGGTGATCTCGTTGGAGGCCACGTTGATTGCATCGGCGATCTGACGCAGTTGCAGCAGGGTGTTCGACACCTGGACCAGGGTCTGGTTGACCGCTTCCTTGATGCGCCCGAAGGCCCCCTGGTAATCGCCGGTCATGGGTTTCTTGAAATCACCTGCGGCCATGGCCTGCATGGCTGCCATCCACCTCCTCGATCACCAGTTTGAGATCGTCGAGCAGGGCATTGATGCCGATCGCCAGGTGCTTGAAGAATCCTTCCTTGCCTTCCAGCGACACACGCTGATCGAGGTTGCCGCTGCGTGCGGCAGCAACGATACCCTCCAGCTCCTGTTCCACCGCGACCTCGCGAGTGCGATCCAGCCATTCCACCGCGATGCCGATGCGCTCACCGTCGGCCGATACCACCGGGTTGGCGATGAAGCGGAACACCCGCCCACCGATACGGATCTCGGAATTGAGACGGCGGTCCAGTGCCTCGATCAGGCGCTGCTGGTGCGCGGGGTTCTTGTGGAAGTCGTCGATGCTCGAACCCAGCAGCTTGTCGGCGTCGAAGCCTGGCAGTTCCTTGCGAATGTCTGCCTCGGCATCCTTGAACATGGCCCGCACAGTCTCGTTCATGTAGATGATGCGGTTGTCGTTGTCCGCCATCATCACGCAGCTCGAGACATTGTCGAGCGCGGTGCGGATGCGCAGGTTCTCCATCGCCCGGCGCTCCGCCTCTTCCCGTGCCCGCGCCTCGGCCTCCTCGGCGGCACGGACCTCGGTCAGGTCGCGCCACTCGACCACAGTGCCGAGGCGCTCGCCGGCTTCGTTGATCACAGGGTTGGCGATCACCTCGAGAATACGCCGGCCGACATGGATCTCGGCCTGGTAGGTACCGTCCAGGGACTCCAGGATAGCGCGCTGATGCGCCGGGTTGCGATGGAAGATGTCGATGTTCTTGCCGAGGATGTCGCTGGCGTCGAAGCCCGGCAGGGCCTCGCGCAGGTCTTCCTCGGCCTCCTCGAACATCTTCTGCACCGAGCGGTTCATGTAGATGATGTTGAACTCGGGATCAGCCATCATCACGTTGGTGCTGACATTGTCCACCGCGGTGCGGGTCACCAGGCCGATGTCGGCGAGGCGGCGATTGTCCAGCACCTCGAAGCCGATCTTCACCTGGGCCGAGCGGATCGATTGCAGGATGCGCCCGACCGCGCCCTTGTGGCGCACACTCATCCAGTCGAAGTAGTTGTCACGCAGCAGCTCGTGCAGCTTGGCGCTTCCCGCCTCCAGCGGCTCGACCACATGGCGCTTGAGCAACCAGGCCGCGGAAACACCGAAAGCCAGCACCATCGACAGGCCGGCATACAGCCAGGCCGCCGGCATGCCGGCGGCCACCATGGCGAACAGGGCCAGCACCGAGGCGAGCACTCCGCCCCCACCCAGCAGGAGAATGCGCTCCAGAGTCCAGAAGCTCATCTGGCTCTCGGTAGTGGGCAGCTTGGCGCGACCCTCGCGCACATCGGCATACAGACGCTCGGCAGCACGCTTTTCCTCTTCGGTCGGTTTGGTGCGTACCGACATGTATTCGACACGGCCATCGGGCAGATGGATGGGCGTGACGTTGGCCTTCACCCAGTAATAGTCGCCATTTTTCGCGCGATTCTTCACCAGCCCGGTCCAGGTATCGCCCTGGCGTACCGTGTCCCAGAGGTCACGGAAGGCCTCGCGCGGCATGTCGGGGTGACGCACGATGTTATGGCTGCTGCCGATCAGCTCGGCCTCGGAGAAACCGCTGATCTTGACAAAAGCCAGGTTGGCATAGGTGATGACGCCCTTGGCGTCGGTCTTGCTGACCAGCATCTGATCTTCCGGAAAGGGGATCTCCCTGTCGGTACAAGGCTCGTTGATTTTCATGCCTGCCTCTCGAAGCTGTGCTGAAGAAAGCCGCCATCCCACGCGGCATCTGTGCCTTTGCATCGGCATGGCCGTACGAAACTTGAGAAGAGAAATCCACGGAAATGATGCTTCTCCGGCAATCACGAAGCAGCACTCCGACAGGTCCTGCCAGAGCAACACGCAGCAAAAATCCCGGTGACACAGGCCACCGGGATCGACTGCATGTCGCGGCAGAAACCGTCTCGATCAGAACTCTTCCCACTCCTCCTCGTCGTCTGCCGCTGCCGTGATCTCGCGCGGTGGCGCAGCCGGACGCGGCGGCGGCGGCTGCACACTCGGCCGAGGTGCAGGGGATGAGGATGGGGCCGCCACCGGCGTCACCTTCACGCCCTTGAAGAAGGCGAGGACATTACGCATCTCGCGCGCGTTCTCGCTCATCGCCTGGGAGGCGGCAGCCGTCTCCTCGGCCAGTGCGGCATTCTGTTGTGTCACCTCGTCCATGGCGTTCACCGCACGGTTCACCTGGTCGATACCGGCAGCCTGCTCGGCGCTGGCCGCCGAGATCTCGGCCACGATGTCACCCACCTTCTTGACCGAATCCACGATCTCGCCCAACGTCTCGCCGGAGGCGTTGACCAGCTCGGAACCGACGTTCACCTTCTCCACGCTGTCACGAATGAGGTCCTTGACCTCCTTGGCGGCATCGGCAGAGCGCGAGGCCAGGTTGCGCACCTCGGTGGCCACCACGGCGAAGCCACGCCCTTGTTCACCTGCGCGCGCAGCCTCGACCGAGGCATTGAGAGCCAGCAGGTTGGTCTGGAAGGCAATCTCGTCGATCACCCCGATGATCTC
Organism: endosymbiont of unidentified scaly snail isolate Monju; assembly: GCF_000801295.1. Classification (NCBI taxonomy): domain Bacteria; kingdom Pseudomonadati; phylum Pseudomonadota; class Gammaproteobacteria; species endosymbiont of unidentified scaly snail isolate Monju. The sequence goes on from NZ_AP012978.1 coordinate 2,197,080, forward strand.
GGCAATCTCGTTGGACGAGGCATCGATCTGTTGCATGGCCTCGATCGCCTGGCGCACCACGTCGCCCCCGCGTTCCGCCAGTTGCCGGGCACTGGCCGCCAGCTGGTCGGCCTGGCGCGCATTCTCGGCATTGTTGCGCACCGTGGAGGTCAGTTCCTCCATGCTCGACGCCGTCTCTTCCAGGCTCGAGGCCTGCTGCTCGGTACGCGCCGACAGATTGGCGTTGCCCGAAGAAATCTCGCTGGCGGCGGTATCGACTTCCCCCCCGATACGCATCAGACGTTCGATCACATCAGCCAGGCGTTCGAGCGTGGTATTGATGTCATCACGTACCTGCCGGAAGGTGCCCTGGTATTCCTTCTCGATGCGCACATCGAGTTGTCCCGACGACATCCGGCTCATGACATCGCCGATGGTCTCGAACACGTCCGACAATTCATCCAGGAGGGCATTGAAGCCTTGCCCGAGCTGGCGGAAGAACCTCTGCTTTCCATCGAGCACGATGCGTTGCCCGAGGTCGCCACGGCGCGCCGCCTCGACCAGGGTGTCGATCTCGCGCTCTACTGCGACCTCCTGGGTGCGATCGAGCCATTCCACGGTCGTGCCGAGTCGGGTGCCGTCCTCGTCGATCACCGGCGTGGCGGTGATGCGCATGTGCCGTCCGCCCACCTCGATGTCCGCCACGTGAGTATCCTTGAGGCCGGCGAGCAGCTGGCGCTGGTGTTCCGGGCGCTTGTGGAACACATCGATGCTGGCACCCATCAGGGCCCTGGCATCGAACTGCGGCAGGTCACGGCGCAGGTCATCCTCCATCTCCTCGAACAGGGCCTGCGCATTGCGGTTGAGATAGATGATGCGACCATCATTGTCGGCCAGCATGACGTTGCTGCTGGCATTGTCCAGCGAGGTGCGGATACGCTGGTTCTCGGCCGCTACGCGGCGCTCCTGTTCCAGCCGACGCCGTTCTTCCTCGGCCTCGGCCAACTCGACCGTTCGATCGTGCCACTGGGTGACACGTCCCTGATAATTGCCGTCCTCGTCGTACACCGGGCTGGCTACCAGACGCATCTGGCGTTCGGCGATCTCGCCCTCTATCACCCGTTCGTCTTCGAGCTTGGCCGTATAGGCGCGCTTGAAGTCGCCCTGCTGGAAGTAGCGGGACAGCGGCTGCCCGATCAGCTTGTCGACATCGAAGTCCGGGGCAGTCTTGCGCCAGGCCGGTGCCATCTCCCGGAACAAGGCCTCGGCCGCCTTGTTGAAATAGATCAGTGCATTCTCTTCGTTGGACACGGTCACCGGAACCGAGACATTGTCCAGTGCGCGACGGATGCGCAGGTTGGCCGCAGCAATCTCTGCCTCGCGATCGATCCGTTTCTTGAGTTCGGTCTGCATGCGCGACAGGGCACGCAGCAGGTCGCCGATCTCATCATCGGAATGCGCCTCCAGTCGCTGTTCCAGATCACCTTCGGCGATGCGCAACGCCGAATCCACAGCCTGCGAAATCCCGGAACGCACATTGCGCAACACCACGAACCCGATGAGTCCCGTGCCGAGGGAGGCCGCCAGCAACAGGCCGACGGTCGACCACAGCGCGCGATCCGCGTCCACCAGCATCTGGTGTTCCATCTCCCGCGCCTGCTTCTCTACCCGGGTAGCCAATGCATCGAGCGCCTCCGACACCCGGGCCGATGCCGCCGTCCATTCTTCCGGTGAAATGGCAAAGGCACCGTAATCGGAAGCCTCGAATGCCTTTTGCCGCATTGCCTCGACGGCCTTGCCGTCCACACTCTCGGTCAGCGCCCGGTAGGCTTCGATCACCTCGGGGCCTGCCATCTCGAGCAAGCGGGAGGACAGCTCCTTGCGCTGGCCCATGATGTGGCTGAAGGTGACGAAATCACGTCCCACGAACTGATCATTGGCAAAGGTACGCTGCAGCAGCTCCTGCTCACGACGCCCCAGCCACTTCAAGCGCTCGAGCAGGGAAAACACTTCGGACTGGGCAGCCACGTCCTTGTCCGGACTCTCCCAGGGAACGGTGTCGAGCAGGTCGAGCAACGCACGCTCAGCCGGTTCAAACAGATGCCGGACCTTGTAGGCCCGAGTTCTGGCCGCCATCACCCGGGGACGAATATCGAGCGCCGCAGCCAGAGTCTCGTCGATGGCTGCAATACGTCGTTCCAGGCGGGGTGAATCTGGCGTGCCGAGGGCATCGCGCGCTGCCCGGTATGCAGCCAGCGTACGGTCGGTCTCGGCTACTGCCTCGAGCAAGGTATCCTTCCCACGCTTGCCACGGCTGTCGAGAAAGACACTGCTCGCCTGCTCCTCGGTCTGCAAGGCATTCAACAGCTTGGCATCCATCTCCGACAGGGTCAGCAGCTTCTCCATGTGTCCGGCACGTTCTGCCTCGTCGATCGAGCCGATCACCAACTGGACGGCGACCAGGGCCATGACCACTACCGGCAGCCCCACCATCAGCAACAGCTTGCTTCCCAGTTTCATCTTCGACATCAATCTGTTCATCGCGGTCCCTGTTGTCGATTCGTGTTCGTTGCTGCACACCGATCAGGCGGCGTGCTCTTCGTCGGCCGCTGTGCCACCGGCCAGCGATTCGAGATCCAGCAGCATCACCATGTCGTTGCCCGCGCTGGCCAGACCGCAGATGTGCTCGGTCGGCACACCGGCACCGAATTCGGGGGTCTGGCTGATCTGCTCGTCCTGGACCACCAGGACGTCTGACACAGCATCGACCACCAGGCCCATGGAACGCTGTTCCTCGCCTTCACCGACGCGAACCACGATCACCACCGTTTCCTGGGTGTATTCACGCACCGGCATGCCGAAGCGCAGACGCAGGTCATAGACCGGGACGATGTTGCCGCGCAGGTTGATGACACCCTTCAGGTATGCCGGAGTGTTGGGAACCCGGGTGGCCGGCTCCCACCCGCGGATCTCCTGTACCCGCAGGATGCTCACCGCGTATTGTTCGCCGGCCAGCATGAAGCTCAGGTACTGACTGCCCTGGGCATCGTCTTCGTGGTCCTGCCCCAGCAGGCTGAGATGGATGTCGTCGCTCATGGGTCCTCCTATGCGGTCATGGCCACGGTTTCCGGCACGCCGGACAGTTCGTTGGCAAGGCGCATCACGCCGGGAATATCGAGGATCAGGGCTACCTGAGCCGTCACCGAGGATGGTGGCGCCGGAAAGCCCCTCGACCCGGCCGTAATTGGCCTCCAGCGACTTGATCACCACCTGTTGCTGGCCCAGGAGGTCATCGACGAAAAGACCGCACTTGCGCCCGCCGGCCTCGACCACCACGACGATGCCATCCTCGATGCGGGTCGCGCGTGCATCGGGTATGCCGAAGATCTCGTGCATGCGTACGATGGGCAGGTATTCATCACGCAGGCGGAAGGTCTCGCCCTTGCCCGCCACATGCCGCACCATGTGCGGACGCACCTGAATGGACTCGATGATGGACACCAGCGGCACGATGTAGGTCTCGCTACCGATACAGATACTCTGGCCATCGAGGATGGCCAGAGTCAGCGGCAGACGAATGGTGATGGTACTGCCCTTGCCCTGCTCGGAATCGATCTCGATGGCACCGCCGAGTTCGTTGATGTTGCGTCGCACCACGTCCATGTCGACACCGCGCCCGGAGACGTCGCTGACCTGCTCGGCCGTGGAAAAGCCCGGCTGGAAGATGAGCTCGAAGATCTGCTTGTCGCTGAGATTGTCCTCGGGACGCACCAGACCGCGCTCGATGCCCTTCTGCAGGATCTTGTCGCGCGCCAGCCCCTTGCCGTCGTCGCGTATCTCGATGACGATGTTGCCGCCCCGATGCTCGGCCGAAAGGTGCACCACGCCGGTCTCCGGCTTGCCGGCAGCAATGCGTTCTTCCGGAGACTCGATACCATGGTCCACGCTGTTGCGCACCAGGTGCACCAGCGGGTCGCCGATCTTCTCGATCACCGTCTTGTCCACCTCGGTGTTCTCGCCGCTCATGCGCAGCTCGATCTTCTTGCCAAGCTTCTGGCTGAGGTCATGCACCAGGCGGGGAAAACGACTGAAGGTGAAGCTGATCGGCAACATGCGGATCTGCATCACGCTCTCCTGCAGCTCGCGGGTATGGCGCTCCAGTTGCGCCAGGCCTTCGCGCAAGCGCCCCAGCTTGTCCATGCTGAAGTCCTCGCCCAACATGCCGAGCATGGACTGGGTGATGACCAGCTCGCCCACCATGTTGATCAGCGAATCGATCTTGCCGGTATCGACACGGATGGAACTGGAGCCACCGCCGCCTTTCTTCGCAGCCCTGCCTGTGGCACGCCGGTCGCCGCCCTGCCGCCGGTCGGGGGTCTGGCGCCGTTCCACCGGGGGCTCGGCGACCTTGAGTTCGGGTTTCTTCTCTTCTTCCTGCGGCGGGTTGTCCACGGGTTCGGCGGGCGCGGCCTGCACCCTGTCCGCTCCCTCCGGGAGGATCGGCACCACGGCGAAATCGCAGTCGTCCTCGACCCACTCGAAGATCTCGTCGATCTGCGCCTTGTCCACCGGCGCATCCAGTTTCAGCTCCCAGGACAGGTAACTGTCCTCGGGCTCGAACTCGCTCAACGGCGGCAGGTCGGAGATGTCGCAAACCACCTCCAGGTCACCCAGATCGGCGATCTCGCGGATGATGCGCAAGGGATCGTTACCCGTGCGCAGCAGGTGCTGGTGCGGACGGAACACGATACGCCAACCGACTGGCTGCACCTCGACGGGCGGCGCGGCAGCGGCCATGTCACCCACCGGCGTGGCGGCTTCGACCGCGCCACCGCCGCTGAGCACGCGTTCGAGCTCGCTACGCTGTTCGGCGATGCGTGCCTCGTCGGGGTCGCTCCCTTCCTGGGCGGCGGTGAGCATCTCGCGCAGTACATCCACCGAGGCCAGCAGCACGTTGACGGCATCGGCAGTGACGGGACGTCGGCCGTCGCGCATCTCGTCGAGCAGCGTCTCCATCACGTGCGTGAACTCGGAGATGTTGTTGAAACCGAAGGTGCCGCTACCCCCCTTGATGGAGTGTGCGGCACGGAAGATACTGTTGATCTCCTCGGGATCGACCTCCCCCGGGTCCATGTTCAGCAGGCCGTTCTCCATCACGTCCAGGCCTTCGAAGCTCTCTTCGAAGAACACCTGGTGAAACTGCGCCATATCGATGCTCATACCGTCTCCCGTCTCGAGGGTGCGCCCCAGTCCGTGCTCAACCGATGACCTTGGCTACTGTCTTGAGCAACTGGTCGGGATTGAAGGGCTTGACGATCCAGCCGGTAGCCCCCGCGGCCTTGCCCTGCTGCTTCTTCTCGGCACCGGACTCGGTGGTCAGCATCAGCAGGGGGGTGAACTTGTAGTTGGGCAGATTGCGCAATTCGCGAATCAAGGTGATCCCGTCCATATTGGGCATGTTGACGTCGGTGATCACCAGATTCACCGAACGCGTCTTGGCGATGTTCAGCGCCTCGACGCCGTCTGCGGCCTCGACCACCTCGTAACCGGCGCCCTTGAGCGTGAAGGACACCATCTGACGCATGGAGGCGGAATCATCGACGGCTAGGATGCTTGCGGCCATGGTTGTAACTCCCTGGTTGGCATATGCCGGCCCCCTGTCGTTGCGAGAACGGGGGCACGGACGTTCGTGGTTCAGGGGAGCTATCGGCATGGCCGCAGCATCCTTTAGCGCCATTGGGACAAAACGAAAAAACCCCGGAGCGTCAAGGACGCTCCGGGGTTACCGGCGATCACGGACTGTCGTGCAATCAGCTCACACGCAGCCGGTCGGCTTGGGCAGCCCGCCATACTTGGTGATCGGCTTCATCGGGCCGGTCTTCCACATCTTGAACAGTTCCTTCTGGTCGGCATTAATGTACTTGGCGAACTTCCGGATGGGCGGCACCACGTTCTCTTCCTCAAAGTATTCCCGCGCCTTGAGGATCTGCTCCCATTTGACGTCGTCGAGTTCGACGCCATCGGCTTCGGCCATGGCACGCCCGATCTCCGGGGCCCATTGATTCATGTCGATCAGATAGCCGTCGCCATCACGTTCCGGCAGTTCCACACTCATTGCTCACTCCTGACTCACTCGTCTGCTGTTTCGTTGTATTGAATTGGTACACCGGCATCATAGCGCTTCCGGGCACAAAAACCAAGTAAAATAGTCAGGCATAGAGCGCGCGCAAAAAAAAAAACGGGCCGGCCTTGCCGACCCGTCGCATACTGGAGCTGGTGACAGGAATCGAACCCGCGACCGGCTGATTACAAATCAGCTGCTCTACCTACTGAGCTACACCAGCATTCCGGCAGATTGTAGGCGGCCATTGCAAGGCTTGGCAATCGGGCACTTTTCGGGGTTTGGGACATTCTCAGGGACACTTCACCCGGCGCAGCTGCCCCGCTGCCAGACGGTCGAGCAAACGCACATTGGCGGGAATATCCAGGCCCTTGACCATCACAACATGCCCCTCGACCACACGCTCGCGGCGCTGCAGACGGACCGCAAAGCCCATCTTCTCGATCTGCCGCTTGCGTCGCATTGCGTTCTCCTGCTGGCTGAACATGCCGAGCGAAATGGCATTGCGCAACGGGCCCGAGGCAAACAGCCAGGAGTCGCGCACGCCCTTGGCCTTGAGGCGCTCGACCGTTTGCCGGGCAGCCTCCCGGTTTGCCGCGGGCGGCACCAGGACATAGAAACCCGCCGGAACACGAACACGGGAGCGACCGATCTTCAGCCGCTGGATGCCGGTGGGCAGCTGCAGCCGCTCGGCTTCGCTCGCCTGCTCGAACGGCCCCAGCTCCCAGCAGGCCTGACGCGCGCCCTGCCGGGTGTCACCAGTGGCGGCAACCTTCGGCTCGGCCTCGTCGGCCAATGGTTTCACATTCTGCATACCCACCGCAGTGGCGGCTGCAACTGGAGAGGCAGGCAGTTCATCGGCGACTTCCGGCTCGGGCTCCCCACCCTCGTCGGCCAGTCGGCCATCCCCGGCGGTATCCGACGGCGCCGGACCAACCGTCCGCTCCTCGGTCTCCATTGCAGGCACGTCGATGTCTGCATGCGTCATCGGAGGCTCATGCTCGGCGACGGCCTCGCCCGCCACGGAACTTTCGTCCACCAGTAGCTGAAGATCCCCGATGTCGGGTTCGGGAAGGCGCGCCAGCTGCCCATCGCCCTGGCGCTCCATGCCCAGCCACAAGGCCGCCATCACGTTCGCCGTCAGCAACAGGGCGATCAGCCAGCGCATGCTTCGTCCCCTTCGGCCAGTACCGCCAGCCCCTGCAATACCATGTGTTCCATCGTTTCCCACCTGCACCGCAAGTGCGCGGCGATCGTCGACGCCATGCCCCCTCCCAGCACCACGCGTCCACCAGCGGCCAGGGAAGCGGTCAGCCGCTCGATGAGCGCGACCTGCGCCTGTATGGCGCCACAGTGTATGGCATCCGCCGTGCCCACGGGGAGCGCATCGCCTGCACAAGCGATCGGCGCTTCGCGCAAGCGAATGGCGGTCCCCGCCAGCAGGGCGGAACGCATCATCTCCAGCCCGGGCAGGATGTAGCCTCCCTGGTGCACTCCCTCGCTGTCCAGCAGGTCGATGGTAGTGGCCGTCCCGGCATCGACTACCACGGCCGGATACCAACCGCGGGCACGGCAGGCCAGCAGGGCCAGCCAGCGGTCCACTCCGAGCTGCGCCGGGTGATAACGGGTCTCCAGCAACCCCGCATGATCCGGCACCCGCACTTCGACGACCGGGATACCGGCCTCGCGCAACGGATCGAGCAGGCTGCCCGTATGCGCGGCATCGGCAACACTGGCGACCCAGACCTCGCCGGGCGGGCCAGGCAAGCTGTCGAGCAGTCCAGCACCCGTGGACAGGGTGCCCAGAAGTTCCAGCCCCTCGTCCATCCAGGCACGGGCCACGGTGGTGTTGCCGATATCGACCAGCAGGCGGCGCATCACTTCGTCTCCCCGCGCAGGCTCAGCTCGCCACCGTGAAATACCCGTTCGCCTTCGTCTGTTTGCAACCGCACCCCGCCATTCGCGCTGAGACCGAGCAGCAGGCCCCGCCATTCGCCGGTCCCGCTGGAGAGACGGACCGGCTGGCCGCGATACAGGTCGAAGGCCTCCCAGCGCGGCAGGAAGGGGGAAAGCCCCGCCTGGGCATATTCCGAGCATCCTGCCAGCAGGGCATCGATGAGTTCGCCCGCCAGACGATTGCGCGAAGGTGACAGACCCGCCATGCGCAGATCGCCCGCCGGCTGATCGATCCAGTCGGGCAGGATGTCACCCAGGTCGAGATTGAGGCCGATACCGATGATAGCGTGCACCGGGCCGGCCGTTTCACCGATCGCCTCGACCAGAAGGCCGGCCAGCTTGTGTCCCCGCCAATGCAGGTCGTTGGGCCACTTCAGGCCGTGCTCGCGCAGGCCGTGACGCGCCAGGAGTTCGGCCAACACCACGCCCATGGCGATGCTGAGACCCGAGAGCTGTTGCATCGGCAGATCAAAGCCGTACAGCAACGAGAGGTAGAGATTCCGTCCATAGGGAGAGTGCCAACGCCGGCCGCGCCGCCCCCGCCCCGCACTCTGGTGTTCGGCAAGCCAGGCAGCGGGTTGCGGTTCGCCGGCCCGCAAGGCCTCAGCCGCCAGGGCATTGGTCGAAGTAGCCTCGTCGTACAGGTGCAGTCCGCACAGGCGGGCACTGGCGACAGGCCCCATGGCCTCGACGATGGCCTGCTCGTCGAGCAGCTCGAGCGGACGCGCCAGTCGGTAGCCCTTCCCGGTGACCGCCTGGATCTCCAGTCCAGTGCGCTCGCGCAGGGCCTGCAGGCGTTTCCACACCGCGGCGCGGCTGCAACCGAGTTCACGTGCCAGTGCCTCGCCGGAATGGAAACGTCCATCCGCCAGCACGGCCAGAATACCATCCTGCATGTGCTAGACCCCGCGCACCGAGGCCAGCCAACGGTCACGCCGGCGACATACCCGCTCGTCCAGGTGCTGATCCGCCAGCCAATACAGATCGACGGTATCCCGCGGTGCCGCGAGCACCGGCAGGATCACCTCACGCAACAGGTCCCGGCGGAACAGGGTGAGTTTCGCCTCACCCTCCAGGGCGTGCCGCCGTAACAGCTCGTCGACGTTGGAGAGCGTGCAGCGTTCACCGTCGATGGCCACCAGCAGGTCGCCCGGGGTGACGCCCGCGCGCGCCGCGGCGCCTCCCGCAAAGACCTGCTCGACGCGCACCCAACCGTCACGTTCACGCAGGCGGGCACCGAGCACGGCCTGGCCACGGGCCTCCTTCGCGGGCTGCTCGACATGTCCCCCGGTATCCTCCAGCGACGCGGCGGGGCGTAACCGCAGGCCGACACCAAAGTCGGCAAACCACTCGGCCAGTGGCAGCTCCTCGGTCCCGTATATGTAGCGCGCGAAGTAATCCTCCACCGACTCGCCCAGCAGCGCCTCGATCTCGCGTTCGATGAAACGCTCGGGCAGGCCACGCCCGGGACGACCGTATTCTTGCCACAAACGGCGCATCAGGTCGTCCAGGCACAGTTCATCGTCACTGCGAACACGCAACAGACGGTCCAGCCCGAAAGCCACCAGCGCACCCTTGTTGTAATAACTGACGATGGCGTTGGGGGCATTCTCGTCCTGTTTGTAGAAGCGGGTCCAAGCATCGAAACTCGATTCGGCCACGGACTGGCGATGCCGGCCCGCGTGAGCGCCAATTCGTCGTAATACGAGGTGATGCCCTCGAAGGCCCAGAGCAACTCGCTGTGCACCTCGCAAGACAGGTCAGCCTCGGCGAACAGCGCCGGCCGGATACGCTTGACGTTCCACAGGTGGAAATACTCGTGACTACACAGGGCCAGGTATTGACGATAGCCCTTGTCGATGGCATCACCCGTCCCCGGCCAGGGCAGATCCGAACGCTTGCAGATCAGGCTGGTCGAGTCACGATGCTCCAGCCCGCCATAACCGTCGCGGGTGGCGAGCGTCTGGAACTGGTAACGCTGTATCGGTAATTCACCGAACATCGCCGCATGTTCTGCACAGATCGGCGCCACATCGGCGGCAACACGCCGATTATCCGCCCCGTGTGCATCCACGAAGATCATCTCGTGGGGTATTGCCTCGACCGCGAAAGCGACGCGTTCAAAGCGGCCGATTTCCACCGGATGATCGATCAATTGCGCATAGTTCTCGGCACGATAGCAACCGAAGCCCCGCGCGTCCGTGCCGGCTGCGGGCAGCGTGGTAGCCACGGCCCAATCCTCTGCACCAGGCCACTCGGGCGCGACCAGCTCAAGCATGATCTCATGGTCGTCCCATCCCTCTAGACGCAGAAACAGGCAGGTACCGTTGAAATAGGCCCGGGTGTCATCGAAATAGGCGGAACGCACCGACAGATCCAGCGCATAGACCCGGTAGCGCAGCGAAAAATCACCGTTGATACCATCGATCCGCCACCGCTGCTTGTCCAGCTTGCGCGGAGCAGGCCCACCATCGAGGCGCTGCATGTCCATCAGGTTGCGCGCAAAGTCACGGATCATGTAACTGCCCGGAATCCAGGCTGGCAGCGCCAGGTCGACATGGCTGTCTGCCATACACGATACCCTGAGTTCGATCACGAATTCATGGGTTCCCGGATCGTCGAGCAACACGCGATAGGCGATATTCAATCCTGTTCTCCCCCTTTCGACGGCGCGGCCGGACGAGCCAGCAGCCCGCTTTGTGAAATGAACACATGGTATGTCAGACCGTCGCCCATGGGTAAGTACACCGCCGACCCATATACGGTATCAAGCAGGGGTAGCCAGTGGAGGGTCGGCTCTGTCAGGGCCCAAAGATCGATCGAGGACTCGGGCGCCAGGGCGTACACCGAAGGCGGCCGCCGGCGTGCCCGATCAGCACGCGCATAGCGTCCCGAAAGGCGTTCCAGTCGGTACAGGGCATCCAGGCCGAGCAAATTCGCCCAGGACTGCCACTTGATCACCCGAGCGTCGAGCTGCCATTGATCACCTTCGAGGACCAGATGCCGCTGCTGGCCATCAGGGGTACGCAGTACCGCCAGAAAACGCGCTGGCCCAAGCTGCCGAAAGCGGATATCTGCCACCTCCTGCTCATGACTCAGTCGCGAGAAGGTCCACAGATTGCTCCCAATCAACAGAAACAGCAGCAATGGCAAGCCAAGCATTGTGCCGAAGAGCCATCGCCCGATGCGTTTCATTTGCCTCAAGTGTCCTCGTGCCCACTCTGCAACGCGGAAGACAACCACAAAGAAAAAGCCCCGATTGCTTTCGCAACCGGGGCTTTTTGGTTTGAAGCCTGGCGGTGACCTACTCTCACATGGGGAAGCCCCACACTACCATCGGCGATGCACTGTTTCACTTCTGAGTTCGGGATGGGATCAGGTGGTTCCAATGCTCTATGGCCGCCAGGCAAACTGTTCGGAGTCCCGCGAAACGCGTGACTCCCTGTTCGGTTTGATCTTGAAGGCGCGGGATCGTCAACAATCACGATCACACTCAAAACTCTTGGGTGTTATATGGTCAAGCCTCACGGGCAATTAGTACTGGTTAGCTTCACACGTTACCGCGTTTCCACACCCAGCCTATCAACCTCGTAGTCTTCGAGGGCCCTACAGGAGCTTAAAGCTCAGTGAGAACTTATCTTGGGAGGGGCTTCCCGCTTAGATGCTTTCAGCGGTTATCCTGTCCGAACGTAGCTACCCGGCAGTGCCACTGGCGTGACAACCGGAACACCAGAGGTTCGTCCACTCCGGTCCTCTCGTACTAGGAGCAGCTTCCCTCAGTTCTCAAACGCCCACGGCAGATAGGGACCGAACTGTCTCACGACGTTCTAAACCCAGCTCGCGTACCACTTTAAATGGCGAACAGCCATACCCTTGGGACCGACTTCAGCCCCAGGATGTGATGAGCCGACATCGAGGTGCCAAACACCGCCGTCGATATGAACTCTTGGGCGGTATCAGCCTGTTATCCCCGGAGTACCTTTTATCCGTTGAGCGATGGCCCTTCCACACAGAACCACCGGATCACTATGACCTGCTTTCGCACCTGCTCGACGTGTCCGTCTCGCAGTCAAGCACCCTTATGCCATTGCACTAACCGTACGATGTCCGACCGTACTTAGGGTACCTTCGCGCTCCTCCGTTACTCTTTGGGAGGAGACCGCCCCAGTCAAACTACCCACCATACACTGTCCCCGACACTCTAATGCCTGGGTTAGAACTTCAAACATACCAGGGTGGTATTTCAAGGACGGCTCCACCGAGACTGGCGTCCCGGCTTCAAAGCCTCCCACCTATCCTACACAGGTAGGTTCAAAGTCCAGTGTAAAGCTGTAGTAAAGGTTCACGGGGTCTTTCCGTCTAGCCGCGGGTACACAGCATCTTAACTGCGATTTCAATTTCACTGAGTCTCGGGTGGAGACAGTGTGGCCATCATTACGCCATTCGTGCAGGTCGGAACTTACCCGACAAGGAATTTCGCTACCTTAGGACCGTTATAGTTACGGCCGCCGTTTACCGGGGCTTCGATCACGAGCTTCGCCCGAGGGCTAACCCGATCAATTAACCTTCCGGCACCGGGCAGGCGTCACACCCTATACGTCCTCTTTCGAGTTTGCAGAGTGCTATGTTTTTAGTAAACAGTTGCAGCCACCTTTTCACTGCGGCCCACCAAGGCTTGCACCGAGGTGGGCGTACCTTCTCCCGAAGTTACGGTACCATTTTGCCTAGTTCCTTCACCCGAGTTCTCTCAAGCGCCTTGGGATACTCACCCTGTCCACCTGTGTCGGTTTGGGGTACGGTCTATACGCTGGGGCTATTTCCTGGAACTCCCAGGCCAGCCTTGCAAACCGTCACGCAAGACTGAC